>DMKW01000088.1:0-543 GCA_003454135.1 Microbacteriaceae bacterium | reverse complement strand
CCCTCGAGGTGCACGGCGACGTCGACCTCGACGCGTTCGCCCTTGCGCACGACGATGAGGTCGATGTGCTCGATGATCTGGCGCAGCGGGTCCTTCTGCACATCCTTGACGAGGGCCAGCTGGCTCTCCCCCTCGATCTGCAGGTCCAGGATGGCGTTCGCCTTGCGCAGCAGGAGCGACACGTCGTGGGCCGGGAGGCTCAGGTGACGCGGCTCGGTGCCGTGACCGTAGACGACGGCCGGGACCTTGCCCGCGGCGCGAAGCTTGCGGGCGACGCCCTTGCCGAACGTGTTGCGCGGCTCGGCCGTGATCTTGTTGGTGAGCTCCTTGTGAGCCTTCTTCTCCGCCATGATGATTCTCCTCTGCGAGCTCGGGGCCCGCGTCTCATTGGTTTCAACTCGAACGCATCAGCGTGAGGAAAAAGACCTGGGCCGCTTTGCAGCCCGTGTGCCCGCTCCACCGCGTCGATCACGGATGTCCACCACGCCGTTAGGTGCGGCCGACGATCCCTCGCCGAAGTTCGAAGTCCCGCCGCCACTCACG
>DMKW01000232.1:30982-32043 GCA_003454135.1 Microbacteriaceae bacterium | reverse complement strand
GCCAGTGACCGTTCCGTCGCCGTAAATGTGCTCGACCGTCTTGTTGAAGATGAACTCGATCTTGGGATTGTCGAAGGCGCGAACCTGCATCGTCTTGGACGCGCGGAGCTTGTCGCTGCGGTGAATGACGTAAACCTTGTCGGCAAATTTGGTGAGGAACGTGGCTTCCTCCATCGCCGAGTCTCCGCCGCCCACGACGGCGATCGTTTTCTGGCGGAAGAAGAATCCGTCACAGGTGGCACACCACGAGACGCCGTGGCCGCTCAGACGTTCTTCGTCTTCGATGCCGAGCTTGCGGTAGGCGGACCCGGTGGCGAAAATCAGCGTGAGCGCCTCGTGCACGTCGCCGTTGCCGAGGGTGACCGTCTTCACATCGCCGGAGAGGTCGAGCGAGATCACATCGTCGAGCACGACCTCGGTGCCGAATCGCTCGGCCTGGGCCTGGAACGCCGCCATGAGGTCGGGACCCTGGATGCCCTCCGGAAAGCCCGGGTAGTTCTCCACGTCAGTGGTCTTCATGAGCTCACCGCCCGCCTCGACCGAACTCGCGATGAGCAGCGGGTTGAGGTTCGCCCGTGCGGCGTAGATGGCGGCTGTATAGCCGGCAGGACCCGAGCCGATGATGATGGTCTGGCGCAACTGGAACATCTCCTTGGATGACGGTGGGCGCGAGCTCTGGCCCGCTCCACTTTTCGGTATAACACATCCTATTCGCACGATATTCCGTGCCCCTCGACGCGCTCGAACGGGCCACTTGTGCGCACCGCGAACGGGGTGCGTCAGCGTCGGCGGCCGAAGCGCGCCGTGACGACGCCGGTCACCGAGGCGAGTTCCGGGTTGCGGAATGCGGCGAGGAGCCCGAAGTAGACGGCCGCCATCGCGGTGCCCGCGATGGCGATCGCGAGGAGCGCCGGCAACTTTCCGGACTGCGCGAATCCCGCTGCGTCGAAGCCACCGAGCACCGTGACGACGACCGCGCCGACCGCGCCAGCGACTAGGGAGAGGCCGAGGTATTGGGCGTGGCGCATCAGGACGATGCGACCACCGAGGCCGCCGATGCG
>DMKW01000232.1:30494-30787 GCA_003454135.1 Microbacteriaceae bacterium | reverse complement strand
ACGCCGACGCCGATCCAGCCGGTTGGGAGCAGGATGCAGAGCAGGGCCCCGATCACGAAGAGCCCGGACTGCACGCACTGCATGAGGAACGGGGTGCGGGTGTCCCCGAGCGCGTAGAACACCCTTTGCAGCACGAAGAGGGTGCTGAACAGGATGAGACCGGGCAGGAAGGCGAGGATGACGTTGCCGAGTCCGCGCACATCCGCGTACCCCGTGTCGGTGAAGAATCTCGCGAACGGGTAGGCCACGACGGAAAGTGCGACGGCGGCGAACACGATCAACAGGCCGATCGA
>DMKW01000232.1:25488-30317 GCA_003454135.1 Microbacteriaceae bacterium | reverse complement strand
TGGGTGATGAGGATCATGCCGAACAGCCAGCCGGCGGCGCGCCCGGTCGCGCCGAGCCCCACGCCCCGCCAGCGGAAGTCGGGGCGGTATTTCAGTCCTGCGCGCCTCCAGAACAGGAAGAGCACGAGCGCCTGGGCGGCCACCGCGAGTGTCGTCGTCGCCCCCAGGAGCGCGATCTTCGACGAGTCCCAGTCGGCGACGTTCTTGTTCTGGCCTGCCGCACCGAACAAGACCATGAATGCGACGAGCCCAGCGATCGAGACGACGTTGTTGAGCACGGGCGCCCAGGTGAACGGGCCGAACACCTTGCGGGCGTTGAGCACCTCGCTGAGCAAGCTGTAGAGGGCGTAGAAGAAGATTTGAGGAAGGCACCAGTACGCGAAGGCCGTCGCGAGCGAGAACGCCTCGGGGGTGAATCCGCGGCCCGCGGTCGACCCCTGCGCGTAGATGGCGACGAGCACCGGGGCGGCGAGAGTCGCGGCAATGGTGACGCCGGCAAAGAGCACGATGCCGAGGGTGACGACGCGGTTGATGAAACTCGCCCCGCCGTCGGCGTGGGAGGCCGCGCGCACGATCTGCGGCACGAGCACTGCGCTCAAAACGCCACCGGCGATCAGCGCGTAGATGTTGTTGGGCAGCTGGTTTCCGATGCCGAAGGCGTCGCCGGCCGCGACGAGTCCGATAGCAGTGGTGAGAACGACGGCCCGCACGAAGCCCAGCACGCGTGACACCACCGTCCCCGCCGCGAGGATCGCGCTCGCGCGCCCCATGCCACCCGATTGCTCCGGTACGTCGACCACCTCGCTCACGAGGGCTTCGTCTCGGTCTGGGCCGACTCGGCTACCGGCTCCGGAGCGCCGCCGGGCTGGTCTCCCGTATTCCCGCCCCGCGCGAGCTTCTTGGCCTTGCGCCGCTTGTTGATGTTGCGCCAGATGCCGAAACCGAAGACGCCCACGACAAGAACGGCCACGACCGCCGTGAAGGCGGTCTCCCATCCGGCCTGCACCTCGACCTTGGTCTGCACTGGTCGGCCGATCGGCACGTTGGTCGCACTGCTGAGGGCGGTATCGATGAGAACGTCACCGTTCGCCACCGACCGGATCGGAACCGACGCCTTCGCCTGCGAATTCGCCTCGATAGTGAGCTCCACTCGAGGGTCGAGCACGTTGAGGATTCCGGTCGGCGACCGCACGCTCACGTACACCGTCACGGGCCATGCGAGCTTGTTGCTCACGGTCACGGGAAGGGGACTGTTCTGGGAGGTAAGAAACAGGGAACTGCTTTCCGCGATGCTCACGGAGTCAACGATCGTCTTCGATTTGTCGAGGTACTTCGCGCTGGCCGTGGCCCAGGCGGCGCCATCCGTGTTCCACGTGTTGGAGAGCATCGCGAGAAGGCTCAGGCGGCGTTCCGTCGTGAGCACCGTCGGGTCGGTGAGAACGGACGAGAAGCTGTCGACGGTGGCCTCCGATTCGAGCAGCGACTTGATCTGCGCGACGCGGGCGGTCGATTCGGGCTTGGCGTTGACGGATGCGGTCAGCGGATCGCTCGCCTTGGTGAGCGCCGACATCGTGGCGGGAGTGACCCAGGGCAGCGTCGCGAGGGCGTCGAGAGTCTGGGACAAGCGGAATTCGCTCCCCGTCACGTCCCGGCCGAGCGTGGCGAGCAGGGTTCGGGATTTGGACGGGCGCTCACGTCCCACGACGGCGATCGCGCTCGAGAGTTTCGCCATCGCGTTCTCCCAGGCGATCGGTGACGTGGCGGTGGCTGCCGAGCGAAGGAGGGATGACAGGGTGTTGTCCGAGACGAGAATGCGATGCTTGTCGATCGTCGCGGCGCCGCTCGGCGTGTAGTTGAGGCTGTACGTCACGTTGGAGGAATCCATGATCGTGTTCGTCACACCGAACGACTCGAAGGCGTCAAGGTCGCCTTCGACGACGGTGTCGTCGGCCGGCCAGGCGACGTTCTTGATCGTGTAGTCCCACGCGACGAGGCTCTCCGGCGTGGGCAACGGGTTGACCGGTTGGCCGGTTGCGCTCGGCGTCGGGGTGAGTGTCGGCGTTGGTGTGTCGGTCTGCGGCGACGGGGTGGCGGTCGTTGCGCCCGGAAAGAGGTTCGCGTCGATCGGAAAGGCCGAGGGGGCGATGAGGCGCTTCGAGCCGGCCTGGTTCGCCCCGGCCAGGTCCGAGTCGGCATAGCTGAGCGCGAAGGTGTCGTTCGTGACGCCCTGGAGCCTGGCCAGCCACTCGACGGCCGACGGCGGGGCGCTGTCGCCGAGGATGCGGATCGAGGCGAGGATCATCGGATCGATCCCGATCGCCACGTTGCGGCCAATCACTTCGTCGAGTTCGTGCGAGAGAAGTCCGCCGGCACCGGTGTAGGTCGCGAGCAGATCTGCCGGGATGAGGCCGGTCGAGGAGTGCGGCACGTTGAGCGGCACGGCGATCGCGAGCCCGGTCGCGGCGACGGCGCCCCCCGGGGCCCACACCAGGTCCGTTCTCGACTGGCCAACGACGGAATCGCCCGCTCTCACCGTGACGGCGATTGCGCGCGTTCCCCAGATCGACGATTGGAAGCCGAGAGTGACCGCCGCGGCCGGCACCGTGATCGCCACGGGCACGGAGTGGCCGGCTGGGACCTCGGGAGTGCCGGCTCGTGTGAGTGCGCTGCCGAGCTTGCCGTCGGCAACGGCCGTGCCGGCGTCGAGCCACGCGTTGAGATCGGCTCGCGACGAGACGGGCGTGCGATTCAGCGTCACGGTCGCAGTGCCGGCGGGGATCGCTTTCGCCGTCGAGTTGCTGATGGTGCCGTTGAGCACGAGGTCCTGGCCGGGCGCCAGGGCGCCGAACGAGGCAGGCGCGAACGTCACAGACACCTCGGGCGTCTCCGCCGCATCCACGGCGCCGGGCAGCACGACGGCACCGATGGCCATGGCCAACGCAATCAGGGAAGTGACTAGTCTCATAGGCGATTGGGGTCGGCACCACGAGAATTGCTCGGCCGTCCTCAAGTGATTCTAGGGTCTCCCGCCTCGGCGTCGGCTGAGCCGGGCCGACCGTGGGGGCGGGTAGCCGCTACTAGTCTGGGAGCCATGGAAAGCGTCGCTTCGGCAATTCAGCGACTCTCGGACCTCGCCGAGTCCCCGCACATTTCCCGTCTGGCCACCGCGTTCGCCGCGGAGGGCTTCGAGCTCGCCCTCGTCGGCGGATCGGTGCGGGACGCCTTTCTCGACCGGCCCCTCACCGACCTCGACTTCACGACGAATGCGCTCCCGGACGAGATCCTGGCCCTGGCGAAGCCGCTCTCCGACGCGCACTGGGACATCGGTCGCGCCTTCGGCACCATCGGGGCACGCATCGACGGCCACATCGTGGAGATCACGACCTACCGCACCGATGCCTACGACGGCGAGACTCGCAAGCCGATCGTGGAGTTCGGCGATTCGCTCGAGGGCGATCTCGTGCGCCGGGACTTCACCGTGAACGCGATGGCGCTGCGGCTGCCGCAGAAGCAGCTCGTGGATCCTTCGGGCGGGTTGGAAGACCTCGTCGCCCGGCGGCTCACGACGCCGGGTACGCCCGAGCACTCCTTCGGAGACGACCCGCTGCGGATGCTGCGGGCCGCCCGGTTCACCTCCCAACTCGGTTTCACGGTCGATGAGCAGACGCGTGCGGCGATGTACGCCCTAGCCAGTCGGCTGTCGATCGTCTCCGTGGAGCGCATCAGCGACGAGGTGAGCAAGCTGCTCACGAGCGCTGCGCCCCGCGAGGGTCTCCACCTGCTCGTGGAGAGCGGTCTCGCCGCGATCGTGCTGCCCGAACTGCCGGCCCTCCGGCTGGAGATCGACGAACACCACCACCACAAGGATGTCTACGAGCACAGCCTCACGGTGCTCGACCAGGCCATCGAGCTCGAGAACTCGCGCAATCCGGGTCAGGCCCCCGACCTCACCCTGCGTCTCGCCGCCTTGCTGCACGACATCGGCAAGCCAGCGACGAAGCGTACTGAGCCGGGCGGCGTCGTCACGTTCCACCATCACGATGTCGTTGGGTCAAAGCTCGCGAAGAAGCGGTTGCGCGAACTGCGCTACGACAATGACACCGTCGCAGCGGTCTCACGCCTGATCGAGCTGCACCTGAGGTTCTTCGGCTACACCGAGGGCGCCTGGACGGATTCGGCGGTGCGCCGGTATGTGCGGGACGCCGGGCCGCTGCTCGAGCGCCTGCACATTCTCACGAGGGCCGACGTGACGACGCGCAACCGGCGGAAGGCCGATCGGCTGTCCTTCGCGTACGACGACCTCGAGGAGCGCATCGACACCCTCGGGCTCGAAGAGGAGCTCGCGGCGATCCGGCCTGACCTCGATGGCGAACAGATCATGGAGATCCTGTCGCTCAGGCCGGGGCGCGAGGTTGGCGAGGCGTATCGCTTCCTACTCGAGCTGCGGCTCGAGGAGGGCCCGCTCGGAACGGATGAGGCGACAGAACGGCTGCGCGCCTGGTGGGCCTCCCGCCCGTAGCCCCGCGCCGCTCCCTCGCCCTCCGCCGCGTAATTGTTCCCCTTTGTGAATACCGTGCCCGGGCGACCACGCACAGTATCGACAAAGGGGAACAATTACGCGGCGGGCGGTGTCAGCCGTGGTCGCGGATGAACTGCTCGAGCAACTCGCGCGCCACCGGATCGGGGTATTGCTTTGCGGGGCTTTTCATGAAGTATGCGGATGCGGCCTCGAGCGGTCCGCCGAGGCCGGCATCCAGCGCGATCTTGGCCGCGCGGATCGCGTCGATCACGACGCCGGCCGAGTTGGGCGAGTCCCACACCTCGAGCTT
>DMKW01000232.1:24400-25355 GCA_003454135.1 Microbacteriaceae bacterium | reverse complement strand
CCGCCGACGTTGAGCTGGTAGGTGCGGTCGAGCACGAGCCCTCGCTCCTCGAACAGGCGCGCGAGGACGCGATGTGTGATGGTCGCGCCGAGTTGGCTCTTGATGTCGTCCCCGACGATGGGGATGCCCGCCGCCGTGAACTTCGCCGCCCATTTCGGGTCGCTCGCGATGAAGACCGGCAGGGCATTGACGAACGCGACACCGGCATCCAGGGCAGCCTGGGCGTAGTGCTTGGCGCCATCCTCCGAACCGACCGGGAGGTAACACACGAGCACGTCTGCCCCGGAGTCCCGCAGAGCCTGCGCCACGTCCACGGCCGGCGCGGCCGACTCGGCGATCACGTCGCGGTAGTACTCCCCCAAGCCGTCGAGCGTCGGCCCGCGCTGCACGATGACACCGGTTTGCGCGACCTCGGCAAACCGCAGGGTGTTGTTCTCGCTCGCCCAGATTGCTTCCGCGAGGTCCATGCCCACCTTCGCCGCATCCACGTCGAACGCGGCGACGAACGAGATGTCACCGATTCCGTAGCCGCCGAGACGCGTGTGCATGAGGCCGGGGACGACCTGGGACTCGTCGGCGTCCGCGTAGAAGGTGACGCCCTGCACGAGCGCGTTTGCGCAGTTTCCGACGCCGGCAATGGCGACCCTGAGTGGCATGCGTGTAGCGCTCCTTGTTTGTTGCGGGTGGAACTGACTACACTAGGCAGGTTGTCCAATGCCTTCTGGCACGGTCAACGATGCCAAAACCCTCCTGTCACAGATCGTCTGTGGCCGTTCTAGTCCAAAGGAGGTGGGTTAGTTATGCATCAGTACGAACTAATGGTAATTCTCGATCCAGAGATCGATGAGCGCACCGTAGCTCCGAGCCTCGATAAGTTCCTCAACGTCATCCGCAACGATGGTGGAACCATCGACAAGGTCGACATCTGGGGCCGTCGTCGCCTTGCTTACGAAAT
>DMKW01000232.1:21574-24246 GCA_003454135.1 Microbacteriaceae bacterium | reverse complement strand
GTTGAGCTCGACCGCCAGCTGAAGCTCAGCGAAGCGGTCATGCGCACCAAGGTGCTTCGCGCCGAGGAAGCGATCGCCCAGGTGGCCGAGGCCGCGAAGCTCTCCGCAGAGAAGGCCGCTCGCAAGGCAGCAGCTCCCGCAAAGGCCGGCACCGCGTCGAAGTCGGCGGAGGTCGCCTCGGCGTCCGCGACGCCTGCGACGCCTGCTGCTCCCGCCGCGCCTGCCGCCGTGCCGAGCGCCGAGTAGCCATGGCCGGCGAAACCGTAATCACCGTCGTGGGTAACCTCACGAGCGACCCGGAGCTGCGCTACACGCAGAACGGGCTCGCGGTTGCGAACTTCACCATCGCATCCACTCCTCGCAGTTTCGACCGGGCGAGCAACGACTGGAAAGACGGCGACGCGCTGTTCCTTCGCGCGAGCGTCTGGCGCGAGTTCGCCGAGCACGTCGCAGGATCCCTCACCAAGGGGTCCCGCGTCGTCGCGACCGGCCGGCTCAAGCAGCGCTCGTACGAGACCAAAGAGGGCGAGAAGCGCACGAGCATCGAGCTCGAGGTCGACGAGATCGGCCCGAGCCTGCGCTACGCAACGGCACAGGTCACCCGCACCTCGTCCTCCCGCGAGGGTGGCGGCAACTCCGGTGGCGGACGCGGCCAGGTTGCAGACGAGCCGTGGGCGGCATCCGCCCCGAGCGAGCCTGCCGCCGGCGACGTCTGGAACACGCCGGGTAGCTACAGCGACGAAACTCCCTTCTAACCCTTCGGTCCCGTCAGGGACGGAACCACACATTTTTCAGAAAGCAGGAAACCATGGCTGGAAAGAGCAGCGGCGATCGCCGTAAGCCCCTCCGCACGATCAAGGGCGGCAAGAACGCCGCCCCGGCGAAGTCCATTCGCGTCGGCGTCATCGACTACAAGGACGTCGCCACCCTCCGCAAGTTCATTTCCGAGCGTGGAAAAATCCGTGCTCGCCGCATCACCGGTGTCTCCGTTCAGGAGCAGCGCCTCATCGCCCGCGCCGTTAAGAACGCGCGCGAGATGGCCCTGCTTCCCTACGCCGGCTCAGGCCGTTAAGGAGCCCGATCATGTCCAAGTTGATTCTCACGCACGAGGTCACCGGCCTCGGTGCTCCCGGCGACATCGTCGATGTCAAGAACGGTTACGGCCGTAACTACCTCATTCCCCAGGGTTTCGCTGTCGCATGGACCCGCGGTGGAGAGAAGCAGGTCGAATCCATCAAGGCCGCCCGCGTAGCCCGCGAGCACGCCACGATCGAGGAAGCCCTCGACCTCAAGGCCAAGCTCGAGGCGACGAGCGTCAAGCTCACGGTTAAGGCCGGCGAGGGCGGACGACTCTTCGGTTCCGTGAAGACGACGGATATCGCCGAAGCGGTTGCCGCGGCCGGTCTCGGCAGCGTCGACAAGCGCAAGATCGAGATCTCGTCGCCCATCAAGGCGACCGGGCAGCACGAGGCTACCGTTCGTCTTCGTGACGACCTCGTGGCGACCATCACGATCCAGGTCGTGGCGGCAAAGTAGCACCTCTTCCACGAAGGGGGGTAGCGGTAGGCGAAAGCCTGCCGCTACCCCCCTTTTGGGGTCTGGTCCAGGGGCGTAATTCTCTGGTTTGTGCACAGGACGCGTCGGAATGCACCAACCCTCAACTGCAACTGTAAACATGTTTTTACACACAAGGCGATGTCGCTAAAACCGCAGGCCAGAGTGCGCATATGGCGCAAAACTCGTAAGTTACTCACAGGACTCTCCACAGGTTGCTCACACGGCGCCCGGCGTTTCGCGCCATTTGCACACAGGTTTATGCACAGGGGTAGTTTGCTTGCCGTGCCGTGGACTTCCTATGGTGTAGCAGTGCCATCGGGGAGGCCAACGAAGGAACCACAGGCTGGGCAGGATTGTCGGTAGCGACCGGTACAACTGAGCCGCGACGTGAAGTCCTGGTAGTCCCGGTTTCCGTGCGCCTACCGTCGCCCGGTCCGTGTTTTCGAAAGGTGTGAGATGTCGATTGCCCACTTGGGTCTTGCGACTGAGCCGCGTCAGTCCGAGCGCACTCCCCCACACGACCTGCTCGCCGAGCAGAGCGCCATCGGCGGAATGATGTTGAGCAAAGATGCCACGGCAGACGTCATCGAGTCCGTGCGCGCTGTCGACTTCTACATCCCCAAGCACGAGATCATCTTCGACGCGATCCTGTCGCTGTATTCGCACGGTGAACCGACCGACGCGATCGCGGTCACCGACGAGCTGACCAAGACTGGGGAGCTCACCCGCGCGGGGGGCGCCGAGTACCTGCACACGCTCACCGGTCTCGTGCCCACCGCGGCCAACGCCGGCTTCTACGCCACGATCGTCGCGGAGAAGGCGGTGCTCCGCCGGCTCGTGGAGGCCGGAACGCGCATTGTGCAGATGGGGTACGCGAGCGAGGGCGAAGTGGTCGACCTCGTCAACAATGCGCAGGCCGAAATCTACGGGGTCACCGGCGGCGTCGAGGCCGAGGACTTCATCCCCCTCACGATCGCCGTGACGACGGCGATCGACGAGATCGAGGCGGCCAAGGGTCGCGACGGGTCGATGACGGGCGTGCCGACCGGCTTCGCCGAGCTCGACGAGCTCACCAACGGACTGCATCCCGGTCAGCTCATCATCGTCGCGGCGCG
>DMKW01000232.1:13406-21450 GCA_003454135.1 Microbacteriaceae bacterium | reverse complement strand
TCTTCTCGCTCGAAATGGGCCGCTCGGAGATCGCGATGCGCCTGCTGTCGGCCGAGGCATCCGTCCCTCTGCAGAACATGCGCAAGGGCACGGTCGACACGCGCGACTGGACCACGATCGCCTCGACTCGCGGCCGCATCAACGACGCGCCGCTGTACATCGACGACAGCCCGAACATGACCCTGGTGGAGATCCGGGCCAAGTGCCGCAGGCTCAAACAGAAGGTCGGGCTCAAGATGGTGATCATCGACTACCTGCAGCTCATGACCTCCGGAAAGCGCGTCGAATCCCGTCAGCAGGAGGTGAGCGAGTTCTCTCGCGCGCTCAAGTTGCTCGCGAAGGAGTTGCAGGTGCCCGTGATCGCGCTCTCCCAGCTCAACCGTGGCCCCGAGCAGCGGGCGGACAAGATGCCGGCGCTTTCCGACCTGCGCGAGTCGGGATCGCTCGAGCAGGACGCCGACATGGTGATTCTTCTTCACCGCGAGAGCGCATACGAGAAGGACAATCCCCGAGCCGGAGAAGCGGACCTCATCGTCGCCAAGCACCGCAACGGGCCGACCAGAACAGTGACCGTCGCCTTCCAGGGTCACTTCTCGCGCTTCCAGGACATGGCAAGCTCCTAGAACGGGGTCGGCCGGAAGCTGGGGCCTCCCACCGAGTACCACAGCCGGGGAGCGTAAACTAGCCTCTCGTTGCCCACCGAGAAAGAGGTCACGTGGCGCCCCAGCCGCACAACGCCGCCCAGCGTGCCGCCTATTGGCCAGTGCCGATCGCGCGCGCCATCCCGGCCGCGGCCCTGGGCCTCGTGATCACGTTCTCCGCCGACCATTCGGCTCGGTTCGGGCTCATCGTCTTCGGCGCGTTCGGCATCGTGAGCGGCCTCGTCATCGCCGCGACCGCCGCCCTGCGGCTCGCGGGCTCAGGGGCGCGCTCGTTCTTCATCGCCCAGGGCGCCGTCACGGTCGCCGCCGGCGTTCTCGCCCTCGTCGCCACCGGTGGCGGAGTGCAGTACCTCTTCCTCATCGTCACCGTCTTCGCGGCCATCACGGGCTTTCTCGAGCTGTACAGCGGGCTGCGCACGCGCGGCCGGTTCGTCGCCTCCGGCGACTGGGTGGCAACGGGCGTGCTCACCGCCGTGGCCGCCATCGTCTTCGTGCTCATCCCGCCCGGCTTCAGGCAGACCTTCACCGGCCCGGACGGCGTGCCGCGAGTGCTCGACTCGGCGGTCGTCGCGGTCGGGCTGCTCGGGGCGTACGGGGCCATCATCGCCGTATACCTGCTGATTGCCGGACTTTCGGCCAAGTGGGGAACCCAAGCCGTGTCGGCGGCGGAACCAGTCCAGCCCTCAGAGGCGGAGAGAGAGACCTCGGCGTGACCACTCCCAGCCGTCAGGATCGCCTGAAACCCCTCGAATTCATTGTGCTTTCGGCGATCATCGCCGTGTTCATCGGCGTGGTCGTGCTGTTCAGCACGCGCCAGGTCGTGCTCGCGCTCGTGTTCTTCGGCATCGCGTTCATCGTGTCTCTCGTGACAATCGCGATGCTCTCGCTCGCGGTGAAGCCGGACGAGGCGGAGAAGATCGACCTCGGCGAGCAGGACAAGGGCCACTAAACCTCCTGATCGGGCTCGGGCGCGCCCGCACCGTGCAATCGCGCGCACAACTCCTGCTGTTTTCTGGGGTGTGTCTCCCACATCCCGGGTATTCGGGGTGATTCTCGGCGGCATCCGGCAAGTTGCAGGAGTTATGCGCAACAGAGGGCGCGACCGCGGCATCGGTCAGGCCCAGAGGATCGCGCGCGGACACCTGTGCCGCGCTTAGCCGCGCCCACGGCCGTGCCCAAGTTCCGTGCACTCCGTCCTGCGCACAACTCCTGCAAATCGAGCGGCGGTGGCCGCCGACCGCGCTTGTCGCGGGCGCGACGCCCCGTCCGTGCGAATTCTGCAGGAATTATGCGCAACCCGTCGACGCGCTTGGTGCTGCAGATGGGCGGCGCAGCCGGCTGCCGCCGGCTATTCCGCGGTGTAGTCGACGAGCTGGCTCGCGAGGCCCGCATAGCCGGCCGGGGTCAGGGCCGAGAGGCGCGCCTTCGCCTCGTCCCCGATATCGAGGGCGTTGACGAAGTCCCGCAGCTCTTGTTGGCCGACGCGACGGCCTCGCGTGAGCTCCTTGAGCATCGCGTATGGGTCGGCGATCGAGCTGCGACCGGCGGTGACCTCCGCGCGGATCACGGTCTGGATCGCCTCGCCCAGAATCTCCCAGTTCGAGTCGAGGTCTTCGGCGAGCCGATCGTGGTTGACGGCGATCTCGGAGAGCCCACGCACGATGTTGTCGAGGGCGAGCACCGAGTGTCCGATCGCGACGCCGACGTTGCGTTGCGTCGTGGAGTCGGTAAGGTCGCGTTGCAGCCTCGACGTGACGAGAGTCGCGGCGAGAGAGTCGAGCAGGGCGCTCGACAGCTCGAGGTTGGCTTCGGCATTCTCGAAGCGGATCGGGTTGATCTTGTGCGGCATCGTCGACGACCCGGTCGTGCCGGCCTGCGGAATCTGCGTGAAGTACCCCATCGAGATGTAGGTCCAGATGTCGGTGCAAAGGTTGTGCAGCACGCGGTTGGCGTGGCTGATGCGCTGGTAGAGCTCCGCCTGCCAGTCGTGTGGTTCGATCTGGGTCGTGAGCGGGTTCCAACTCAGGCCGAGGGATGTCACGAACTCGCGCGAGATGGCCGGCCAGTCCTGGGTCGGGTCGGCCGCGACGTGCGCCGCGAATGTTCCCGTGGCCCCGCTGAACTTGCCCAGATACTCGGTGGCCTCGATCTGGGACACGATCCTGCGCAGGCGGCTCACGAAGACGGCGAACTCCTTGCCGACGGTCGTTGGAGTGGCGGGTTGTCCGTGGGTGTGGGCGAGCATCGAGACGGCTCGGTGTTCGAGGGCGCGCACGAGCAGGGCGTTGATGGCGAGGTGCATTCGCGGCAGCCAGACATCCCGAACCGCCGAGTGGATGGTGAGGGCATACGAGAGGTTGTTGATATCTTCGCTCGTGCACGCAAAGTGGGTGAGCTCTTCGACGTCGGTGAGACCGAGGTTCACGAGGCGCTTGCGCACGTAGTACTCCACGGCCTTGACGTCGTGACGCGTCGTCGCTTCGAGGCTGGCGAGTTCGTCGATGTCGTCCTGGCCGAAGTCGGCGACGACCTGCCGAAGCGCCCTCGCCTGCTCGACGTCGAGGCGATGTGAGCCGAAGAGTTCCCGGTCGGTGAGGTAGAGCAGCCACTCCACTTCCACGAGCACCCGGGCGCGGTTGAGGCCGGCCTCCGAGAGGTGCTCGCCGAGGCCGGACACGGCGGCCCGGTAGCGGCCGTCAAGCGGGCTCAGTGGTTGTTCTGGCAGTGGGTTCACGAGACTCCTCGTCTGATTCCTGGTTCGATTTGGCGGAAGAGCGCCAAGCTTGATTTTTCGATCATCCCGAGCACGCTGTCGAACATCGCGGCATCGGAGTAATAGGGGTCGGGAACGTCCACCTGGGCGGCCTGCTCGCTGTCGAAACTGAGCAGCATCTGCACCTTGCCGCGATCCTGCTCGCTCGTGGCCCAGGCTCGCAGGATGCGCTCCTGGCTGCGATCGAAGACCACCACGAGGTCGAGATTCTCGAACCAGTTCGGGTCGAATTGCTTCGCGCGGTGTTGTGAGCCGTCGTATCCGCGGGCGCTCAGGGCGGCGATCGTGCGCGAATCGGAGTGCTCGCCGACGTGCCAGTCGCCCGTGCCGGCCGACATCACCGTGATCGCGCCTTCGTACCCGGCCTTCTTGATCAGGTCGCGGAAGACGACCTCGGCCATGGGTGAGCGGCAGATGTTTCCCGTGCAGACGAAGCAGATTCTGAAGAGCGCCGACTCGTCGAGGGTGCGGTCGAAGCTCATGGCTTCATTCTCCCGCAGTTTCGACTCGCGTCGAGCGTGCCCCCGGCATGCGAGGGCGGAAACTCGGGCGACTTGCAGCGAAGCCGCTCCCACACACGCACTCGCGGCGAGCGGGCCGCTCCGAGATCCGTTCCGCACGCGACCCGCTCGCGGCGTGGCGGGACACCATGGATCCGTCGAGAGGGGCATCGTGTTTGATTCGACCGCATCCTGGCCGACCGACGGCGGCGCGAGTGTGCGTTTGGCGCAAGCCCTCGAACGCCAGGCTGTTGCGCTCGATCGGGCCGCTAGAGTTGTGGCCGCGGCGCGCGAGCGACTTCCCGCGGCCGCGGCCAGTGGCTTCTGGCGCGGAGAGGCGCGCTCGCGGTACGCGGATGCTGTCGACGAGGCGGCGAGGCACCTCCAGAGCGCCGAGGGCCTGCTCGATACCGCGGCGAGCCAGAGCCGACGCGCGATCGCGAGTTTGGCCGCCCGTGCCGGGTGATCTCATCATCGGCGGAGGAGGATCGAGCGCCGTGGCCACGAGCGAACTCTTCTCGCACGCGCAGAACCTCGACTCGATCGGATCGAGCCTTCGCGATTGCCTGGTCGAACTCGCATCGATCGACCGGTTGGTGACCGCGACATCGCTTCGAGAGGCGGACGCCCCGCTGGGTGCTGCGGCCGCCGAGCGCGCCATCCGCGACGCCACCGCCGTGATCGCGGCGACGCGGTCGCGCATCGACCGACTGGGCGCGGCCCTCGTCGCCTCGGCCGAGCGATACGGTGAGGCCGAGATGAGAGCGGATCGGCTCGCGCAACTGGTCGCAGCGGACCTCGGGTACCTGTTCGGTCTCACGCTTCCGTCGCTCGCCCTCATGCTCCTGCCGATGGTCGTCGGGTTCGCCGGAGGCGCGGCGACCGGAATCGTGCTTCTCCCAGCCGGCTCGCGGCGCGCGCTCGCGGCCGGGCTTCCCGAGTGGTTCAGAAAGAACAGCGGAGGCCTCTCGAACCCCGCGGTGGTAGAAGCCGTCCGGCTCGCCGTGATGAGTGCCGACGACGTCGGAGAGGGCGTGCTGAGGCTGCCACCATCGCTCGCAAGCCTGATCGGGGACGAGGGGCTGGGCATTGTCGGGCTCGGCACGTCGGCGTCGGTCGCGGTCGGAGTGGCCGGTGGGTTTGGCGCCTTGAACGAGACGAGAGTCACGGTGAGCAGCTCGACGGCGTCGACGGCTTCCCCCGCGCTGACCTTCGCCGAGCGGGCCGGCCGGATTCCCACCGGGGAGGCGCAAGTGCGGGTGGACCGCCACTGGTCCGTGGGCGAGCCCGACCGGTTCGAGGTGTACATCGGAGGAACTCGGGACTTCTCCGTCGTGCGGAACGATGAGCCGTGGGACATGACGAGTAACGTGACCGCGATCGCGGGCCAGCAGTCCGGGTCGCTGCGCGCGGTGCAGCAGGCGATGACGGCCGCGGGGGTCACCTCCGAGTCGCCCGTCGTCTTTTCCGGCTATTCGCAAGGCGGCCTCATCGCGGCCGAGCTCGCGGCATCCGGCCACTACAACGCCGAGGGTCTCTTCACGCTTGGCGCCCCGGCGGCCCGGGTGCCCGTGCCGGCGAGCGTGCCCTGGCTCGCGGTTGAGCACACCGACGACCTCGTACCGGCGCTCGGGGGAACCTGGTCGGTGAGCGATCCGGTGCTCGCGCGCCGCGAACTCTTCGCCGGCGTCCCGGTCGACACGAGCGTCGCGTTTCCCGCCCACCAACTCGACGCGTACCGGCAGACCGCCGCCCTCGTGGACGCGTCGGGAGAGGCGCGTGTGGAGCGCACGCTCGGCGAGCTCAACGCCGTCGGAGGCGCAGGGTCGAGTGTCGAATCGACCCTCTATGAGGCGACCCGGTCGAGGGCGCCGTGAGTTACCGGCGGTTGCTTCCGACGAGCGGTCGAAGCAGGATGCCGATCAGCCAGCTGATAAGGGCCAGAACAAGGGCTCCGACAACGCCCCACCAGAACCCGTCGACGTGCAGCCCGAACCCGATGAGGGAGGAGATCCAGCTCACGAGCAGCAGCAGGAGCGAGTTGACGACGAGCGCGATGAGTCCGAGCGTGAGGATGTAGAGGGGGAAGGCGACGATGCGGATGAAGTTGCCGATCACCCCGTTGACGATGCCGAAGATGAGGGCGACGAGGAGGTAGGTGAGCACCCAGGCGAGGGTGTCGCGCGGCTCGAACGGAACGACCTGGACCCCGGAGACGATGAGAGTCGTCAGCCATAGGGCAACGGCGTTGATGAGCAGGCGCACTATGAGTCTCGTCATGCGTCAACTATGCCCGTGCGAGGGGCGCGCGTGCAATCGGCTCGCGCATCCGGGCCACGTAGGGTTGATGCGTGACCAACCACGAGACACCGCCGGTGACGCTGCGACCGGAAATTGTCGCCCTGCCGGCCTACAAGCAGGGCGAGTCGGCACCGGCGGACGCCTTCAAGCTCTCGTCGAACGAGAACCCGTTCGAACCGATTCCCGCCGTGGTCGCGGCCATCGCGGCGTCGAGCGGCGTGAATCGGTATCCCGACGCCTCCGGGCTCGCCCTTCGCGCGCGGATCGCCGATCGCTTCGGCGTCGAGCCGTCCAGGGTGCACCTCGGCGCCGGTTCCGTCGCGCTTCTCGCGCAGCTCATCCAGGCGGCTGCGACCGTCGGGGACGAGGTCGTCTATGCGTGGCGTTCGTTCGAGGCCTACCCCGGACTCGTCGCCGTCACCGGCGCTACGAGCGTGCGCGTGCCGGTATTGCCCGACGGCAGGCACGACCTGCCCGCGATGCTCGCCGCGATCACCGACCGTACGCGGGCCGTGATCGTGTGCTCCCCGAACAACCCGACGGGGTCGATCGTCACAGCGACCGAATTCGCCGAGTTCATGAGCCAGGTCCCGGCGACGGTCCTGGTCATTCTCGATGAGGCATACGTCGAATTCGTCACCGACGTCACGGCGGTGGACGGCCGGTCGATCGTGCACGACTACCCCAACGTCGTCGTTCTGCGCACCTTCTCCAAGGCCTACGGCCTCGCCGGCCTGCGGATCGGGTACGCGGTGGGCGCCGAGTACATCCTCGATGCGGCGCGGAGCACCGCGATTCCACTCTCCGTCACCGACCAGGCCCAGGTGGCGGCCCTCGTCTCCCTCGACCACGAGGAACTCCTGCTCGAGCGCGTACGACGTCTCGCCGTGTTGCGCGACCAGGTGTGGCGGGCGCTCCAGGACCAGGGCTGGCGGGTGCCGAAGCCGCACGGCAACTTCGTCTGGCTTGCCACGGGGGACGCGACGGAGCACGCGGCCGAAGTGTTCTCCGAGAACGGTGTCGTGGTTCGTGCGCTCTACCCGGAGGGGCTTCGGGTGACGATCGGCGAGGCCCAGTCTGTGGATAAACTCCTAAGGGCGTCGGCGGAGGTTGTGCGGAACCTACCAAGTCCCTATCACGAGGCCGCGCTAGATTAGGAGTTCGGTGTCGCCGCGCGACGCCGAAAAATCCCCAAGCACTTGACAGGACTGCGAGGTCACCGTGGCAGAATCCGCACGAATGGTGCAGCTCCTCTCCACCGATGGAAGCCTCACCACGGGTGATGCCGCAGCGGAGTTCCTCCCTTATATCGACGCGCTGACCGACGAGCAGCTCCAGCAGTTCCATCGAGACATGGTGATCACACGTCGTTTCGACGTCGAGGCAACCAATCTCCAACGCCAGGGTCAGCTCGCGCTCTGGCCGCCGAGCCACGGCCAGGAGGCGGCCCAGGTCGGTTCGGCCCGAGCGGCCCGCGCCCAGGACAGCCTCTTCCCCTCCTACCGAGAGCACTCGATCGCGATGATCCGCGGACTCGACATCATCGAGATCGTGCGCCTCATGCGCGGGGTGACCAACGGCGGCTGGGATCCGGCCGAGAACGGCAACTTCCACCTCTACTCGCTCGTGCTCGGTTCGCAAGCGCTCCACGCGACCGGCTACGCAATGGGCATCACCTTCGACGGAACGACCGGAACGGGTAATCCGGAGACCGACGAGGCCGTCATGGTCTACTTCGGCGACGGAGCCACGAGCCAGGGCGATGTGAGCGAAGCGCTCGTCTTCGCCGCCAGCTACCAGACGCCCCA
>DMKW01000232.1:450-13363 GCA_003454135.1 Microbacteriaceae bacterium | reverse complement strand
TCGGAGGGTTTCGGCATCCCCGGCATCCAGATCGACGGCAACGACGTGCTCGCAAGCTACGCGGTCACCCGCAAGAACCTCGAGGACGCGCGCTCCGGTGGCGGACCGCGGATGATCGAGGCGCTCACCTACCGCATCGGCGCGCACACGACGAGCGACGACCCGAGCAAGTACCGTCTCGACGACGAGGTGACCTCGTGGATCGCCCGCGATCCGATCGAACGCTACGAGAAATTCCTGCGGTCGCGCGGCGAAGGCGACGCGTTCTTCTCCGGGGTCGCGGCGGACGCCGAGGATTTCGCTGCCGATCTGAGAAAGCGCACCCATGAACTTGAGGTGCCATCCACCGACATCATCTTCGACAACGTCTACTCGGAACCGCATCCCGTGATGGACGCGCAAAAGCAGTGGCTCGCCGACTACGAGGCCTCGTTTGGAGGGGGCGCGTGAGCGACACCGCCCAGGAGGTCCCCCTCGTCAAGGCCCTCAATGCCGGACTTCGCAAGGCGCTCGAAGACGACCCGAAGGTGCTTCTCATGGGCGAGGACATCGGCCCGCTCGGCGGCGTCTTCCGCGTGACGGAAGGGCTGCAGGCCGACTTCGGCGCGAAGCGGGTGTTCGACACCCCACTCGCGGAGTCGGGAATCGTCGGCACGGCGATCGGCCTCGCGATGCGCGGCTACCGCCCGGTGTGCGAGATCCAGTTCGACGGGTTCATCTTTCCCGCATTCGACCAGATCACGACCCAGCTCGCGAAGATGACGAGCCGGCATGAGGGCAAGGTCTCGATGCCCGTCGTGATCCGCGTGCCGTACGGCGGCCACATCGGGGCCGTCGAACACCACCAGGAAAGCCCGGAGGCGTACTTCGCCCACACGGCCGGCCTGCGACTCGTGAGCCCGAGCACGCCCAACGACGCCTACTGGATGATCCAGGAGGCCATCGCGTCGAACGACCCGGTGATGTTCTTCGAGCCGAAGAGCCGGTATTGGCACAAAGGTCCGGTCGACCGCTCGGCGAGCGCGTCACCGCTGCACTCGAGCCGCGTGGTGCGCACGGGAACCGAAGTAACGCTCGTGGGCCACGGCGCGATGCTCAACGTGCTCATGCAGGCCGCCGAGCTCGCCGCGGCCGAGGGCACAAGCCTCGAGGTGATCGACCTGCGCTCGCTCTCCCCCATCGACTACGGGCCGATCCTCGAGTCGGTGCACAAGACCGGCCGCCTCATCGTGGCGTCCGAGGCCCCCGGTTTCGTGAGCGTCTCATCCGAAATCGCCGCGACCGTCACCGAGAAGGCCTTCTACTCGCTCGAGGCGCCCGTGCTCAGGGTGACGAGCTTCGACACGCCCTTCCCGCCCGCCAAGCTGGAAACGACCTACCTCCCCGACGCCGATCGCGTGCTCGAGGCAGTCGACCGGGCACTGGCCTACTAGAGATCCAGGAGAGCCACCGTGAGCACCTCAGAATTCAATCTTCCGGATGTCGGCGAGGGGCTGACCGAGGCCGAAATCGTGGCCTGGAAGGTCAAGACGGGCGACACCGTGGTGGTCAACCAGGTGCTCGTGGAGATCGAGACCGCGAAGTCGCTCGTGGAGCTGCCGTCGCCGTTCGCCGGGGTCGTCACCGCCATCCTCGTGGACGAGGGCCAGACCGTGGACGTGGGGACGCCCATCATCTCCGTGTCGTCGGACGGCGCACCGGAGCCGACCCTGCCAGCCCCGAGCCAGGCAGATGTGGACGCGCGCGGAACGGTTTCCGACACGGCCGGGAGCATCTCCTCGGAGGACGGCCAGGGGGCCGTGCTCGTCGGGTATGGCATCAAGGGCCAGGTGTCGTCACGGCGCAACCGCGGAGTCAGCGCCGCTCCCGCGACTCCGACCCAGGCGTCGCTTCGCCCGTCCTCGGTGCCGGCGGCCTCCGCCTCGGCCATCGTCGCGAAGCCGCCCATCCGCAAGCTCGCGAAGGACCTCGGCGTCGACCTCGGCGAGGTCAACCCCACGGGACTGGCCGGCGAGATCACGCGAGACGACGTGATCCGCCACGCCTCGCAGGCGAGCCTGTTCCGCAACATCGAGACGCCGGCGTGGTCGAGCGATCGCGAGGAGCGCATTCCCGTGAAGGGCGTGCGCAAGGCGATCGCCGCGGCGATGGTCTCGAGCGCGTTCAACGCACCGCACGTGAGCCTCTTCGTCGACGTCGACGCGACGCGGACGATGGAATTCGTGAAGCGGCTCAAAAACTCGGCCGATTTCGCGGGCGTGAAGGTGTCGCCGCTGCTCATCATGTCGAAGGCGATGATCTGGGCGGTGCGGCGCAATCCCACTGTCAACGCGCAGTGGACGGACAGCGAGATCATCGTCAAGCACTACGTCAACTTCGGCATCGCCGCGGCCACCCCGCGTGGGCTCATCGTGCCGAATATCAAGGAGGCGCAGGCGCTCTCATTGCGGGAACTCGCCTCCGCGATCGAGCAGCTCACGATCACGGCTCGCGACGGCAAGACGTCGCCGGCGGATCAAGCCGGCGGCACCATCACGGTCACCAACATCGGCGTCTTCGGCATGGACACCGGCACGCCCATCCTCAACCCCGGTGAAGCCGCGATCGTGGCGCTCGGCACCATCAAGCAGAAGCCGTGGGTGGTCGACGGCGAGGTGCGGCCGCGGTTCGTCACGACCCTCGGGGCGAGCTTCGACCACCGCATCGTGGACGGCGACGTCGCGAGCCGCTTCCTCGCGGATGTCGCGAGCATCATCGAGGAACCGGCGCTGCTCCTCGACTAGGCTCCGCATCCGTCCCCCGAATCTCCGCCCCGACGAGCGTTTCTCCGGAGGTTTCGGCATCCCGGGCCCATTTCGGCTCGAATTGCGCGCCGATTTCGCTCTCGGCCCCCGAACCTCCGGAGAAACGCTCGTCGGGCTCGGGGAAACTGCGGCTAGTATTATTGATAACGAGTCTCATTAGCCTTAAGTTAGAAAGCTCCGCTATGCGTGTGAAGTTCCCTATCGTCGGTGTGCTCGCCGTGGCGACGATCGCCCTTGCCGGATGCTCGGCCCCCGCCCCAGAGGCGACGGGCGGCGCGATTCGCGTCGTTGCATCCACCAATGTCTACGGTGACATCGCGAAGCAGATCGGCGGCGACCGGGTGCTGGTCGACTCGATCATCAGCAACCCGGCGCAAGATCCCCACTCCTTCGAGGCCGACGCGCAGGTGCAGCTCTCGCTCTCGAAGGCGAACGTCGTGGTCGAAAACGGCGGCGGGTATGACGTCTTCGTCGACACCCTGCTCACGGGGGCGAACAACGCGGGCGCGACGAAAGTCAACGCGACGGCGGTCTCTGGATACCCCCAGACCGGCCAATTCAACGAACACCTCTGGTACGACTTCGCCACCGTGAAGAAGCTCGTCGTGAAGCTCGTTTCGGTCTTCACGACGCTCGACGCGGCCGGCGCAGGCACCTTCACCGCCAACGCGGCAAAGTTCTCGGATGCGCTCGACACTCTCCAGGCCGGCGAGGCGGGCATTAAGGCCGACTTCGGCGGCGAGGGCGTGGCGATCACCGAACCGGTGCCGCTCTACCTGCTCGAGGCATCCGGTCTCACCAACAAGACTCCGGTCAGTTTCAGCGCTGCGATCGAGCAGGGCACCGACGTGTCACCCGTCGTGCTGAGGCAGACGCTCTCCCTCTTCAGCGCGCACTCCGTGAAACTGCTTGCCTACAATGAGCAGACGAGCGGCTCCGAGACGGAGCAGGTGCTCGCGGCAGCCAAGCGGGCCAGCGTGCCTGTTGTGGCCTTCAGTGAAACCCTCCCGAGTGGCAAGGACTACGTGCGCTGGATGACCGACAACCTCGCCGCGCTGAAGACGGCGCTGAAGACGGCTCCGCAGTGACAACCGCGCCGACCCGGGACCCCATTACCGCCACGTCGGGCACACCCGTGCTGAGCCTGCGCTCGGCGACCCTGTCGTTCGGTGACCGCGAGCTGTGGCGTAACCTCAATCTCGAGGTGCGCGCCGGCGAGTTTCTGGCCGTGCTCGGCCCGAACGGCACGGGCAAGACGAGCCTGCTCAAGACGATCCTCGGGCAGCAGAAGCTCACGTCGGGGTCCATCGAACTGCTCGGCGGGCCGGTGTCGCGAGGCAGCCGGCAGATCGGGTACATCCCGCAGCAGAAGCTGCTCGAACCTGGGACGCCGCTGCGGGCTCGGGACCTCGTGACGTTCGGGGTGAACGGCCACCGCTGGGGGCTCCCGATCTCCTCCGCAGCGGTGCGTCGGCACGTTGACGAGATTCTCGAGGCCGTCGGCGCTACCGAGTACGCGAACGTGCCCGTCTCGACGCTCTCCGGCGGGGAACAGCAGAGAATCCGGGTCGGGCAGTCGATCGCCGGCAGCCCTCGACTGCTGCTCTGCGATGAACCGCTGCTCTCCCTCGACCTGCACCACCAACGTCAGGTGAGCGAGCTCATCGATGAGCAACGCCGGGCGTCCAACGCCGCCGTCGTCTTCGTCACGCACGATGTCAACCCGATTCTCGGCATGGTCGACCGAGTGCTGTACCTCGCCGGCGGACGCTTCCGCATCGGGACTCCGGATGAGGTACTCCGCTCCGAAGTGCTGTCGTACATGTACGACACCCCGATCGAGGTGATCCGCAGCCGCGGCCGCATCATTGTGATCGGGGCCCCGGAGGGCTATGGGATGCACGACCACCTCGAACACCACGTGGCGGGAGGCACTCGGTGATTTTCGCGGACAACCAGGACTTGTGGCACCAGATCTTCGGCTTCGACAACTACGGCGAGCTGCTCGCGCTCGTGAAGAACTCGATCATCGCCGGCGCGATCCTCGGCCTCGTCGGCGGCCTCATCGGCCCGTTCGTGATGACCCGCGACCTCGCATTCGCGGTGCACGGCATCAGCGAGCTGAGCTTCGCCGGGGCATCCGCCGCCCTGCTGTTCGGGGTGAATATCGTCACCGGCTCGATCGCGGGGTCGCTCACGGCCGCCCTGCTCATCGGCATCCTGGGAGTGAAGGCGAGGGAACGCAACTCGATCATCGCGGTGCTCATGCCGTTCGGCCTCGGCCTCGGGATCCTCTTCCTCGCCCTGTACAAGGGCAGGACCGCCAACAAGTTCGGCCTGCTCACCGGCCAGATCGTCTCGGTCGACAACCCGCAGCTGTTGATGCTCGTGGTGATCTCGGTCGTCGTGATCATCGGACTCCTCGTGATGTGGCGGCCGCTGAGCTTCGCGAGCGTCGACCCGGATGTCGCGCGCGCCAAGGGCCTGCCCGTCACGACGATCTCGATCGCTTTCATGGTGCTGCTAGGCCTCGCGACCGCGGTGTCGATCCAGATCGTGGGTGCCCTGCTCGTGCTCTCCCTGCTCGTGACTCCCGCCGCGGCTGCGATGCGGGTGACGGCATCCCCGTTTCTCACCCCGCTGCTGAGCGTGATCTTCGCCGTGACCTCGGTCGTTGGCGGCATCATGCTCGCGCTTGGCGGCGGACTGCCGATCAGTCCGTACGTCACCACCATCTCATTTCTCATCTACGTGGCCTGTCGCGTGATCGGCGCCATGCGGGATCGCGGGGGCAACAACGGGCGACTGCCGGCCGCGGCGCTCGAAAGTTAGGATCGGTCCATGAAGCGCAACACCTGGCAGCGCGAAGCGGTGCGGCAGGCGCTCGGCGAGAACGAAGGGTTCGTGAGCGCCCAGAGCCTGCACTCCGCTCTACGTGGAACGGGCTCGCCGATCGGCCTAGCCACGGTATACCGCGCGCTCGCCGACCTGGCGGTGGAGGGTGAAGCCGATTCGCTGCAGTCGATCGAGGGCGAGAGCCTCTACCGGGCCTGCACTCCCGGCCAGCACCACCATCACCTGATCTGCCGCAACTGCGGCCTCACCGTGGAGATCGAGGCGGATGCCGTGGAGCGCTGGGCGCGATCCGTCGCCGCCGAGCACGGCTTCACGCAGCCGAACCACGTCGTGGACGTGTTTGGACTGTGCGCCACCTGTTCGGTCACGCCCGCCTGACCGCATCCGATTGTGCCCTCTTGTCGCAACCGGGTCCGCTCGACCGGGCCCAAACTCGACAAACGGGCACAGTTGGCGGGCACACGAGGCCGCTAGGCGGTGGCCGGCCCGGTGCGGGGCGCCGCACCGATGCCCCCGGATTGCTTTGTCAGCAACGAATCCGTAGTATTGGACGCTGCCGGGCGTGATCTGCGCCCCGGCCTGTGCGCAAACCCACCATGAGTAACAATCCGGTGGATTGTGCGTGCCGACAAGAGACCTTGGGTAGAGACAGTTCGTCTCTACGGTACTGATGGAGGACAACCATGGCAGCAACCTGCCAGGTGACCGGAGCCATTCCCGGCTTCGGACACAACATTTCCCACTCGCACCGTCGCACCAAGCGACGCTTCGACCCGAACGTGCAGAAGAAGACGTACTACGTTCCTTCGCTGCGCCGTAACGTCACGCTCACGCTGAGCGCAAAGGGCATCAAGGTTATTGATGCTCGCGGTATCGAATCTGTAGTCAAGGACATCCTGGCTCGTGGGGTGAAGATCTAATGGCTAAGCAGCAGGACGTCCGTCCGATCATCAAGCTCCGCTCGACGGCTGGCACCGGTTACACCTACGTGACCAAGAAGAACCGTCGCAACGACCCAGACCGTCTGGTGCTCAAGAAGTACGACCCCATCGTGCGCAAGCACGTCGAATTCCGCGAGGAGCGCTAACCCCATGGCTAAGAAGAGCAAGATTGCTGCCAATGAGCAGCGCAAGATCGTGGTTGCGCGCTACGCGACCAAGCGACTCGAGCTGAAGAAAGCTCTCGTCGACCCCACCTCTACCGACGCAGAGCGCGAAGCTGCTCGCCTCGGTTTGCAGAAGCTTCCGCGCAACGCATCTCCGGTGCGCGTGCGTGGTCGTGACGCCATCGATGGTCGTCCGCGTGGTTTCCTCAGCCAGTTCGGTGTGTCACGCGTTCGTTTCCGCGATATGGCTCACCGGGGCGAGTTGCCCGGTATTACCAAGTCAAGCTGGTAAATTACAGGCGGTTACAGGGGTTAGCCCTGCGAATCGCGAACTAATCCGACCAACAGAACTGTTCTCTTGAGCAGGAATGTTTGTTCTGCAAAGCACAACGTCCGAGGAGGACTTCAATGGCTGACAAGTCACTAAACCGTACCGAGCTCGTCGCGGCAGTTGCCGCTGAGTCTGGCCAGAGCCAGGCTGCAGTGAATGGCGTCCTTGACGCTCTATTCGCTACCCTCGCCACGTCCGTTGGCGAAGGCACGAAGGTCACGATCCCGGGTTGGCTCGCGGTGGAGCGCACTCACCGTGCCGCTCGTGCCGGTCGCAACCCGTCCACGGGTGAGGCGATTCAGATCGCGGCGGGCTACGGTGTGAAGGTCAGCGCCGGCAGCAAGCTCAAGGCGGCAGCGAAGTAGTTCGCTTCTCGTTTCGAAGGGGATGTCAACCAATTGGTCGACATCCCCTTCGTCGTTAACGCCGGCACTCGCCATGGAGTGCGTGCACAGTCGCCTCGAATAGGCTGGGTGCCGTGCCAAGGCTCGTGAGGATCGCCGGGCCAGCTCTGCTGCTGGTCGTCGCGTTCGCGTCCCTGCTCGTGGCCTTGCAGTACGGCGGTGCGGCGAAAGCCCCACTCGTCTTCGACCCGGGCGCGGTCGTGCGCTACGGTCTGCCGTTCGCCACCCTGCTCGTGAACCTCGGGGCGGCAGCCACGATCGGCGCGCTCGTGCTGCTCTGTTTCGCGATGAGCGATCGCGAACCCGAATTCACGAAAACCCTCGACATCGCGGCGGGTGCCGCCGGCTTCTGGGCGGTCGCCTCCGGGGCGACGGGCTTCCTCACCTTCATGAACTTCTACTACGAGCCGATCACCTTCGACTCGAAGTTCGGGGCCGTTCTCGGCCAGTTCCTCGCCGGAACGGGACTCGGGCAAGCCTGGCTTGCGACAACGCTCGTCGCCGCGGTCGTCACTGTGCTGTGTTTCGCCGTGCGCAACCGCACGGTGCTGCTCTTTGTGACGCTCTTCGCCGGGGTCGGCCTCGTGCCCACCGCCCTCCAGGGCCACTCGGCCGACGCCGCCGGCCACGACGCCGCCACGACATCCCTCGGCCTGCATCTCGCGTTCGCCGCCGTGTGGCTCGGCGGACTGTTGACGATCGTGTTCATCCGCACGACGCTCGACCGCGGACGGATCGGCCCCATCCTCTCCCGCTACTCCACCCTCGCCGTGATCTGCTTCATCGTCGTCGCGCTCTCCGGCTACGTCAACGCCGCCCTGCGCGTGGGCACGCTCGCCGCCCTGCTCACGCCGTACGGCATCCTCGTGCTCGTCAAGGTCTTCGCGCTCGGCGCGCTCGGCCTCTTCGGCCTCGTGCAGCGCCGCTTCCTGGTGGCGCGGATGCTGCGGGCCGAGAACGGCGGAAGCCGCTTCTTCTGGTGGCTCGTGGCCGCAGAACTCGCGTTCATGGGGCTCGCATCGGGCGTCGCGGTGGCCCTCGCCAAGACCCAGACCCCGGTAGCCCAGGTGAAGGTGACCACGACTCCCGCCTACATCCTCACCGGCGAACCACTGCCGCCCGAGATCACGTTCGCGCGCTATTTCACCGTGTGGCGCTTCGACCTGCTCTGGATGCTCGTGGTGGCGTTCCTCGCCTTCTTCTACCTCGCCGGCGTCTGGCGGCTGCACAAGCGCGGCGACCGCTGGCCGTGGTACCGCACGGTGTTGTGGATCGCCGGGCTCGCGCTGCTCTTCTACGTGACGAACGGCGGGGTGAACGCCTACGAAAAGTACCTCTTCAGCGCCCACATGCTCGGACACATGGTGCTCGGGATGATGATCCCGGTGCTGCTCGCGCCGGCGGCGCCGATCACCCTTGCGCTGCGCGCCATCGCCAAACGCTCGGACGGCAGCCGGGGGCCGCGCGAGTGGATCATGCTCGCAGTGCATTCGAGGGTGAGCGGCGTGCTGACCAACCCGATCGTGGCTGCGGCGCTCTTCGCCGGCTCGCTGTGGGTGTTCTACTACACCCCGCTCTTCAGCTGGGCGACGACCGACCACATCGGGCACACGTGGATGATCGTGCACTTCCTCATCACCGGCTACCTGTTCGTGCAGTCCATGATCGGGGTCGACCCGGTGCCTCGCCGCGCGTCCTACCCGCTCCGCCTGCTCATCCTGCTCGCGACGATGGCGTTCCACGCCTTCTTCGGCCTCTCGCTCATGACCGGCACCGGGCTCCTGCTCGCCGACTGGTACGGGGCGATGGGACGCCCGTGGGGGCCGAGCGCGATCGTCGACCAGCAGACCGGCGGGGGCATCGCGTGGAGCGTCGGCGAGATCCCCACGATCATCCTCGCGATCACCGTCGCGGTGATGTGGAGCCGCAGCGACGAGCGGGATGCCCGGCGGCTCGACCGCAAGGCCGAGCGCGACGGCGACGCTGACCTCGCCGAATACAACGAGATGCTCAGGAAGCGGGCGGAGCGGGCCTAGCGGTCAGTAGTTGGCCGTGATCAGCAGGCTGCCGCCCGGCTGGAAGGTGACGGTGTAGCCCACCGTGAACGGCACATCCTCGTCGAAGGTGGAGAGCGATCCGTCGAAGATCGACTTCACCCGCACCGTGAGGTGCGCTCGACCCGTCGTCGTGGGAACGACCCAGGTATCGGTATTGGTACCGGGCACGATCGTCACGCGGGGGTAGCTCACCATCGCCCATTGCGGGGCATCCTGGATGCGGTCGCTGATCTGTTTGCCCATCGGGCATCCGGTCGGCAGCAGCACCCGCTGGGTGACGCAGGACGCGAGGGAAGTGTTGAGCTCCTTCTGCACCTGCTTCACGAAGGAGGGGTTGGCCTGGATGTCGATCCGGGCGGCAACCGTGCTCGCCGGCTTGTTCACGAGCACCTTCGTCTTTTCCGCGACGAGGTAGGTGGACCGGTGGTCGAGCTGCACGTAGGCCGGGACGAGCACGAGGTAGTCCGTCGGGGCGTTCTGGCCGTGTGCCGCGACGAGGTGCACGCCGTTGGCGGCGAAGGCATCGTCGTGCAGGGGCGTGACCTCGACGACGCTGAGCGGGCTCTCGACGAAGCGCCAGGCCGAGAAGACCCCGAGCCGCGAGCCGGCGCGCTGCACCGTGAAGGCCGTCTTGCCCGTCGTCGCACCGAAGGAGTAACCGAAGACGACGGTGTGGGTGCCGCCACCGTTATCGGTGTCGCTCACGAGATGGATGCTGGTGAGGTCGCCGAGGGTGGCCGGAGTGAGGAGGGCGGTTGAGATCGTGCTCGACCGGGCCACCCCCGGCGTTGCGAGGGCGGCGTCGACGTCGTGCCGCGCGAGCGACACCAGGTAGGAGTTGACGAACCCCGAGGCGCTGTACACGGTGAGGTTGAGCGCGAGAGCGGTAGAGGAGAAACCCGCGATCAGGAGTGTGAAAAGCAGGAGCCACTTGGTGAGTACGCTGCGCTCCATCCCCACATCCTAAGCTTCGGTCCCACGACGGACTTTGCGTACACGAGGCGTGCGCCGCCCGAGCCGGTGCCGTGCGCGGGTAGATTGGTGGGGGTGTTCGGCGAGCAAACGGAGGGTTCTGCATGAGCGGTTTTGCCCTCTCGGCCGAGCAGGCGGCGGTGTTCGAGATGATCGAGAGCACGCGCGAGAACATCTTCGTCACCGGTCGAGCCGGCACGGGTAAGTCGACCCTTCTCAATCACCTGGCCTGGAACACCGACAAGCAGGTGGTGATCTGCGCCCCGACGGGTGTTGCGGCGCTCAATGTCGGCGGCCAGACCATCCACTCCCTCTTCCGTCTGCCCATCGGTGTCATCGCCGACCACGACATCGACCAGAGCGCCGACCTGCGCAAGCTCCTCAACACGATCGACACTCTCGTCATCGACGAGGTCTCCATGGTCAACGCGGATCTCGTGGACGCAATCGACCGAAGCCTCAGACAGGCGCGCCAAAAGCCCTTCGATGCGTTCGGCGGTGTACAGGTGGTGCTCTTCGGCGACCCATACCAGCTCGCACCGGTGCCGGGCGATGCCGACGAGAGGGCCTACTTCGCCGACCAGTACCGGTCCATGTGGTTCTTCGACGCCAAGGTGTGGCAGGAAACCGAGTTGCGAATCTTCGAGCTCAACACGATCCACCGCCAGCACGAGGCCGAGTTCAAGCACATGCTCAACGCCGTGCGGCACGGTCAGGTGACGGCGGAGATCGCGGCAAGGCTCAACGAGACGGGGGCCAGGCAGGCGCCCACCGACGGCACCATCACGCTCGCCACGCGAAACGACACGGTCAATCGCATCAACGCGGCAGAGCTCGCACGCCTGCCGGGTCGCGTGCTCACGGCCAAGGCCGAGATCACGGGCGAGTTCGGCGGTCGGGCCTTCCCCGCCGACGAGGCGTTGCAGCTTAAGGTGGGCGCCCGCGTGATGTTCCTGCGCAACGACGCGAGCACCGACGGCGGCCAGCGCTGGGTCAACGGCACGGTCGGCACGGTCACGCGCATCGCGTCCACCGTCTTCGTGGAGGTCGACGGCGAGGTGCACGAGGTGCAGCCGGCCATCTGGGAGAAGTTCAAGTACACCTACTCGCCAAACACCAAGCAACTGCGCAAAGACATCGTTGCGGAGTTCCAGCAGTTTCCGCTGCGGCTCGCATGGGCGGTCACCATCCACAAGTCCCAGGGCAAGACCTACGATCGCGCGATCGTGGATCTCGGATCGGGCACCTTCAGTGCCGGCCAGACCTACGTGGCCCTCAGCCGCCTCACCGAGCTCGATGGGCTTTATCTGACCCGCCCGTTGCGTCCCAGCGACATTCGGGTCGATCCAGACGTCGAGCGGTTCATGAGCCGAGCCGCGACGATCCCGGCGATCGACGCGTAGCGCCGCGCGGCGACCCCCGTCCCGCGATTGTTCCCCTTTGACACGCCCGTGCCTGCTCGAGCGGGCACACTAGCGACAAAGGGGAACAATCGCGGGCGGGCGGGACGGCGGGCGGGCAGGCGGAGCTACGCCGCGTCGGCCTTCGCGCGGGACAGGTCGACGAAGAGCTCGGTGTTGAAGCGATAGGCGACGAGCACCTCGGCGATCACGCGTTCGCGCTCGCTGTCATCCCAGCCCACGGTGTCGAGCTGGTCGCGGTAGGTCTCCTTGAATCTCTTCGGCCGGGCGATCTGGTCGAAGAGGTAGAAGCCGACGCCGTTCGTGTCGAAGCCGAACTGCCGTTGCATGAGGCTGCGGATGACCTGGCCGCCCGAGAGGTCGCCGAGATAGCGGGTGTAGTGGTGGGCGATGAATCCGCCGGCCCACCGCGCCGCGACGGTGTCGATGCGTTCGACGTAGCGCCGGGTCGTCGGCAGCGGGGCGATCGCGGAGCGCCACTCGTCGCCGAGAAGGAAGCGCAGGTCGCTCTCGAGCGCCGGAAGCCGGGTGAGTTGCGGCGAGATGAAGAGCACGGCGACCGGGTCGCCCGCCATCCGTTCGGCGGCCGACTCGAGGGCCGCGTAGATGAAGAAATGCTGGGCGACGAGGGCGATGTAGTCGTCGCGAGTGCCCTTTCCTGTCATGAGATCCGACATGAACGTGGCACCCTCGCTGTCGCCGTGGCTCGACCAGGTGCGTTCGCGCAAGGCCTGGGAGAACGGGATGACTGTTGGCACGATGCGGCTCTCGTAGGTGAGTCGTAGGTTAGGTGGCCCTAAGCGTATCGACACCGGAGCAGTCCCGGGTGTGAATGCGCAAAAAATGAAGCACCGGCCGCACCTAGCTGGGTGAGTGCGACCGGTACAGGTGGAAAAACTAGTGGTGGCTCATGCCGGGCATGCCCATCATTCCGCCGTGTTCGAGGGCGACGGTGCCGGCCTG
>DMKW01000232.1:0-244 GCA_003454135.1 Microbacteriaceae bacterium | reverse complement strand
GCTCAACACGGCGGCAATCAGAATCTCGAAGACGGCGGCGATGGCCATGGGCAGGAAGCGCAGGGAGGATGCGACGGCCGGGGCGCCCAGCAGCGTCGCGGTGACGACGAGCAGTGCCCAGAGCATGAGCGGGGCGATCGTGCCGGCCTGGGCGAGGCGGGGCACGATCATCCGATCCCTGACCAGGATGACCACCGCCCAGGCGATCTCGGCGAGGCCGAGAAGCAGGAGCGGTGCGCCGATG
>DMKW01000253.1 GCA_003454135.1 Microbacteriaceae bacterium | reverse complement strand
CACCCCGAGGTCCCACGATGCGCGGATGAAACCGCCGACCGCTTCGACTCCCCCGCAGTGGTTGACGAAGCACACCTCGGCCCCCGCGCGCTGCTTCTCGAGCAGTCGCGACGGCCGACGCTCGGCGGGCGGCGTGGCCGGCGATTCGCCGACCGAGACGAGATGACCGTTCGTGCGCGCGAGCGACGCGGCCTCGGTGGAGTCGAGGTCGAACACGGGCTGGGCGTCCGGTCGCGACCCCGTGAGGGTGTGGTCCCCGGTGACGCAGTGCACCCCGGCGACGCCGACGTGGGCGAGGCCGGCGAGTTCGCCCTCCATCGCGACCCGGTTGCGGTCGCGGCAGGTGAAACCGGTCCAGACGGCGAGGCCCGACGACTGGATGAGGTGGGCGCGATACGAGGGCGAGAACTGCACGCGCGCGGTTCCCGCATCGCCCGCGAGCACGGCATCCACTCGTCCCTCGAGCACCGCAGCGCATTCGGCGATCGATGCCGCATCGAGTGCCCGCGCGGGAAAGTCGGCGACGACGACCTGTCGCGTGGCGAAAAGTTCGCGCATCCGCACGGCACCTTCGGATGCGGTCGGGGCGGGCAGGGGATTCGCGACGCCTGGGGAGGTCTCCGAGGCGACTCCGTGCCAGCGCACGGTCGGCGTCTCGATGAACACGCACGCGTGCGGCGAGACCTCGCAACTGCCGTCGAAGTTCACCCCGCCGCACGGGCCATACTCCATGAGTTTGGGGCACTCGCTGAGCTGCGTCGTCACTCGTGCCTCCACTCGAATCGTGCATCCGATCCTAGCGAAAGCGGGCCGTCCGCCTCCTCGGGGCGACGGCCGGCCCGCTCGATGGTGCGGAGTTGCGCTACTTGGCGAGGAACGCGAGCAGCGCCGCGTTGACCTCGGTGGCGTGGGTCCAGAGCAGGCCGTGCGGTGCGCCGTCGACCTCCACGTAGTCGGCCTCGGGGAACACGCGGTGGAATTCGCGGCCCGTCGCGTCGATCGGCAGGATCTGGTCTTTCGTACCGTGCAGGATCAGGCTCGGCTTGCCGGCCGCGCGCACCTTCTCCACGTCGCCGCGGAAGTCCTCCACCCACGTGGGCACAACACCGGCCGCGACGATCGCGGCGCTCGACGCGGCGACGTTCCAGCTGTTGCGCACCGCCTCCTCGCTGATGCGGGTGCCGAGGTTCTCGTCGAGGTTGTAGAAGTTCTGGTAGAAGCCCGTGAACCAGGCGAAACGGTCGGCGGATGCCGCCCGCGCGATGTCGTCGAACACCTCTTGCGGAACGCCGGTCGGGTTGTCGTCCATCTGGAGCAGGAACGGCTCGAGCGAGGCGAGGAACGCGAGCTTCGCCACCCGGTCCGAGCCGTGGTTGCCGACGTAGCGGGCGAGTTCACCGGTGCCCATCGAGAATCCGACGAGCGCAACATCCGTGAGGTCGAGGGTCGTGAGCACGGCGTCGAGATCGGCCGCAAAGGTGTCGTAGTCGTAGCCGACGGTCGGCTGGCTGGACTGGCCGAATCCTCGGCGGTCGTAGGCGATCACGCGGTAACCGGCGGCGAGCAGGGCACTCGTCTGGCGCTCCCACGAATGCCCGTCGAGGGGATAACCGTGGATGAGAACAACAGGCTGGCCGGTTCCGTGGTCCTCGTAGTAAAGCTCGATGTCCGTGGAGTTCTCCCGGCCGACGGTGATGTACGACATGTTGTTCCCTTCGTGAAAACTGAGAACGTTCGTTCTCAGACGATGAAACCAATCCTAGAGAACTCAGCTGCCAGCGCAAGGCGAGCGGCGAATCCGAACGCATACGCCCAACAGTGCGCCAGTTCGTCGACAGCGCCGCCACTGTGACGGGCGCGTGGTCAACGAAATTCCGCACGGATGACCCGGCCGACTCCGGAATAATGAAACGACACCCTAGAACTCGAACGGAGTCCCCACCGTGGATCGATACGAGCTCGTCGTGCGAGCGGCATCCGTTCTCATCGACGGAGGGTTTCGGGCGGCCGAGATCGGCGTCGCAGGCGGGCGGATCGCTGCGATCAGCTCGACGCCGCTCGAGGGCGCCGCCATCGTGACGCTCGACGCCGACGAGGTGCTCATCCCGGGGCTCGTCGACTCGCACGTGCACGTCAACGAACCGGGACGCACCGACTGGGAGGGCTTCGCGTCGGCGACGCGCGCCGCGGCCGCCGGCGGCGTCACGACGATCATCGACATGCCGCTCAACAGCATCCCCGCCACCGTCACTGTCGAGGCGCTCGAGACCAAGCGCGCATCGGCGGCACCGCAGTCGATCGTGGACGTCGGTTTCTGGGGCGGCGCCGTACCGCAGAACCTCGGGTCGCTCGAGAGCCTGCACGACGCGGGAGTCTTCGGCTTCAAGGCCTTCCTCGCGCCATCCGGCGTCGACGAGTTCGAGCACCTCGACGCCGGGCAGCTCGACCGGGCGCTCGACGAGATCGCCGGTTTCGACGGGCTGCTCATCGTGCACGCCGAAGACCCGGCCGTGCTCGACGCGCATGCCAACGCCGGCGGCGTCGACTACGACCGCTTCGTGGACTCCCGCCCCGACGAGGCGGAGACCACCGCGATCGAGCGCGTCATCGCCGGGGTGCGGCGCACCGGGGCCAGGGCCCACATCCTGCACCTGTCATCGGCGGAGGCCCTGCCCGCCCTGCGCGCCGCCCGCGCAGAGGGCCTGCCCATCACGGTCGAAACCTGCCCGCACTACCTGAGCTTCGCGTCGGAGCTGATTCCGGATGCCGCGACGCAGTTCAAGTGCTGCCCGCCCATCCGGTCGAGCGCCAACCGCGACGCGCTCTGGCAGGCGCTCCTCGACGGTGACATCGACATCGTCGTGACCGACCACAGCCCGAGCACCGCCGCCCTCAAGTTCGCCCACGGCGGCGACTTCGGGCTCGCGTGGGGCGGTATCGCCGGGCTGCAGGTGGGTCTCGCCGCGGTGTGGACGGAGGCGAGCGCCCGCGGCATCCCGCTCGAGAGCGTGCTCGGCTGGATGTCGACAGGTCCAGCCGACCTCGTCGGCCTGCCGTCCAAGGGGCGCATCGCCGTCGGCGCGGCGGCCGACCTCGTCGTTTTCGCGCCGAACGAGCGGTTCACCGTGCACGCCGAGGCACTGCAGCACAAGAACCCGGTGAGCGCATACGACGGCGCGAGCCTGCACGGCGTCGTCCGTCGCACCTGGCTCTCCGGGCATCCGGTGTCCACCGCTCCGGATGCCGAAGCCCGCGGTCGACTGGTCGAGGCGGGCTGAGATGGCCGTGGGCGCCGCACTGAGGAAACATCGCCGTCACATGGATTTGGGACAATCGGCCATGGCAATCATTCTCGGCGACCACCAGTACGGAAAAGCCGAATCGCGTCTCGTTCGCATCTACCGCGACCAGCCCCGGCACGAGATCCGGGATCTCAACGTGACGACGGCTCTGCGCGGTCCGTTCGATCCGGCGTACCTGCTCGGCGACCAGTCCGATGTGCTGCCGACCGACACGCAGAAGAACACCGTGTACGCCTTCGCGAGGTCGAAGGGGGTCGCATCGATGGAGCACTTCGGCCTGGATCTCGCTCGACACTTCGTGACGGACATCGGGTCCGTCGTCGGCGCGCGAATCGAAATCGAGGAGTACGCGTGGCAGCGCGCGATCGTCGATGGCGTCGAGCACGACCACACCTGGACCCGCAGCGGCCAGGAGGTGCGCACCGCCGCCGTCACCGTGGATGCGACCGGCGAATATGTGATCGGCGGCTTCAAAGACCTCGTGCTTCTCAAGTCGACCGGCTCTGAATTCGCCGGCTTTCTCGCCGACGAGTACACGACGCTGCCGGAGACGCACGACCGGGTGATGGCGACATCCCTCGTGGCCAAGTGGCGGTTCACGACCACCGACGTGCCGTGGGACGAGGTGTACGCGGGCGTCAAGGAGATCATGATCAAGGAGTTCGCGACGCTGCAGTCGCTCGCCCTGCAGCAGACGCTCTGGCACATGGGCAAGGCCGTGCTCGAGGCCTACCCGTCGATCGCCGAGGTTCGCCTGAAGGCACCCAACAAGCACCACTTCGTGGTGGACCTTTCGCCGTTCGGCCTCGAGAACCCGGGCGAGGTGTTCTTCGCCGCCGACCGTCCGTACGGGCTCATCGAGGCGACGGTGGTGCGCGACGATGCTCCGGATGCGCACGAGGCCTGGCGAGCATCCGCGGGTCTCGCATGACCGGGGCAACGACCGACGCGGCGTGGCTCGCGCGGTCCATCGAGCTCGCGACCATCAACGTTGCGAACGGCGGCGGACCGTTCGGCGCCCTCATCGTGATGGACGCGGAACTTGTGGCCGAGGGACAGAACCGGGTTACCTCGTCGCTCGATCCGACCGCCCACGCAGAAGTGGTGGCGATCCGTGCCGCCTGCCTCGCGATCGGCGACTTCTCGCTCGCCGGGGCGACGCTCTACACCTCGTGCGAACCCTGCCCGTTGTGCCTCTCGGCCGCGCTCTGGGCCCGGGTCGACCGCGTCGTGTTCGCTGCCGATCGCCACGACGCCGCGCGCGGGGGCTTCGACGACCTCGAGTTCTACGAGCTCTTCAACCGGGATCGGGCCACCTGGCCGATGCCGATCGTCTCCGCGCGGCCGCTCAACGCACCGCAACCCTTCGACGCCTGGCTCGCGCTCGAGACCCGCACCGACTACTGAGTAGTTGCTTTCGGGCTCGTCCATCGTGACGATGGTCATGGAGGAATCCCATGACCGAGCGGATCTTCACGGTTGGCCACTCCACGCATCCGATCGACGAGTTCGTGCGCATTCTCGCGGCGCACGGCATCGAGCGGGTGGTGGATGTGCGCACGATCGCGAAATCCCGGCACAATCCGCAATTCGGCGAGGACGAACTGAGTGCCAGTCTCCCGGCGAGCGGGATCGGCTACGGCCGCCTCGAGTCACTCGGTGGGCTGCGGCACACCGTGACCGGGTCGCCCAACGGCGCCTGGAAGAACGCATCGTTTCGCGGATACGCCGACTACATGCAAACCCCAGCATTCACGGAGGGCCTCAACCGGCTCATCGAGCTCGGCGCTCTCTCGAACGTCGCGATCATGTGCGCTGAGGCCGTGCCGTGGCGATGCCACCGCTCGTTGATCGGCGACGCTTTGCTCGTGCGCGGCATCGCCGTCGACGACATCATGGACGAGACATCGGTGCGGAAGCACACCATGACCCGGTTCGCGGTCGTGGACGGGACGACGATCACTTACCCGGTGGCATGAACCGCCCGCCGAAGGAGCACACTGGGAGCGACGTGCCGCGCCCCCACCCATCAACCGGCTCCGACCAGCGAAGGAAGAGACGACATGCAGAAGACCTCACTCATCGCGCTTGCGCGGCACGAACTGGCACAGGCGATCAGCGCCCCCAGCGGACGCAGCGCAAGCACCGTTTTCGGTGGGCATGAGCATCAGCTTCGCCAGACGCTCATCTCACTGCGTGCGGGCGAGAGCCTCGCCGAGCACGAGAACCCGGGAGAGGCCACCCTGCAGGTGCTCGTCGGACGGGTGCTGTTGCGATGGGGGGACGTGTCGTGGAATGGGTCGGTGGGCGACCTGATGATCATGCCCGACGGGCGGCATTCGGTGGATGCCGTCGAGGATTCGGCAATGCTCCTCACGGTGGCGAAGAAGCTCTGACCCGCGGTCAGCTGCCGCGATAGGTGGAGTAGGCGAAAGGGCTGAGCAGCAACGGCACGTGATAGTGCGCCGAGGCGTCGGCGAGAGCGAAGTCGATCGTGACGCGCGGGTAGAACGTGGGGGTCGCCGTCGCG
>DMKW01000085.1:4057-22341 GCA_003454135.1 Microbacteriaceae bacterium | reverse complement strand
ATCGGCGGCATCGCCGTCGACATGACCAAGCTCACCGGATTCGCGGCCCTCACGACGGTCTCGGTGACCAACCAGGACGGCAGTGCGGCAGGAACGCTGCAGTCGTACACGCTCGGCAAGGACGGCACGCTCGTCGGCTCGTTCAGCAACGGCGCCTCCCAGGCGATCGCTCGGGTCGTGCTCGCGACCTTCACCAACCCGGGCGGGCTCGAGAAGGCAGGGTCGTCGTCGTACAAGGCCACCTTCAACTCCGGAAACGCCGAGATCGGAGCGCCCGGCTCCGGGAGCATCGGGTCGATCACAAGCGGTGCCCTCGAGATGTCGAACGTGGACCTCTCGCAGGAGTTCACCAACCTCATCGTCGCGCAGCGCGGCTTCCAGGCCAACGCGCGAATCATCACGACCTCGGACGAGGTGCTTCAGGAGCTCACCAATCTGAAGCGATAGCCGAACACTTCTCTCGGCCGTCCCCTTACCGAAAGGCGGGGGCGGCCGATAGTGCGGTGTAAGGGCCCAGGAAGGGCCCACTACAACTAGCAGGGATGTGCTCATGATCGTCGTCACGCGGCTGAACGACAGCCAGTTCGCGATCAACCCCGACCTGATCGAGCGCATCAACTCGAACCCGGACACGACCCTCGTGATGGTCGACGGCGCCAAATACATTGTGACCGAGTCGATGTCGGAAGTCATCGACCGCATCCTGCACTATCGAGCCACCGTCATCGCACTCACCCAAGAACTTTCCGCGAGCGGGCGTCTTCCGGCGAGCCGGCCGTTCGGCATTGTCGATGCCGCCGATGACGGCGACTCGGGCGATGACGACCGCTTCGTCGAACTCGACATTCCCGTGCCGCTGCGTCCAAGGAAAATCTGATGGATCCAGCGACACTCATCGGCATCCTCGTCGCGTTCGGTTCGCTCTTTGCCATGTTGACCCTCGAGGGGTCGAGCGTGTCCGCGATCCTCTTGCCGGCACCTATGGTGCTCGTCTTCGGCGCCACGATCGCCGTCGGCATCGCGAGCGGCACGATCAAAGACCTCGTTCTCGGGGTCAAGTCCCTTCCCCGCGCGTTCACCGGCAAGGTCGCCAAGCCGCACGACACGATCGACCAGGTGGTGGCGCTCGCCGAAAAGGCGCGCAAAGAGGGGCTGCTCTCCCTCGAGCAGGAGGCCGAGAAGGTCGACGACCCGTTTCTGCGCAATGCCCTGCAGAACATCGCAGACGGCACGGACGGCGAGGAGCTCCGGGAGCTGCTCGAAGACGAGATCGCGACGCGCACGGCATCCGATCGCATCGCCGGAAAATTCTTCACGACGCTCGGCGGTTTCGCGCCGACGGTCGGCATCATCGGCACGGTCGTCTCGCTCACCCACGTGCTGGAAAACCTGTCTACCCCCGACAAGCTCGGCCCGCTCATCGCCTCGGCCTTCGTCGCGACGCTCTGGGGCCTTCTTTCGGCCAACTTCCTCTGGCTGCCGATCGGCTCCCGCCTGAGACGGCTCTCCGATCTCGAGAACGCGCGGATGACCCTCATCATGGAGGGCGTGCTCGCCGTGCAGGCGGGCAGCCAGCCTCGACTTCTCGGTGAGCGACTTCGGGCGATGGTGCCGGCGAACGCGTTGCCGAAGGCTCCGAAACTTCCGAAAGCCGCCTAGTGAGCGCCCGCCGCAAACGGCACCACGAGGAGCAGGAGGAGCACGGTCCCGACGAACGCTGGATGGCCTCCTACATGGATATGGTCACCGTGCTCATGTGCATGTTCATCGTGCTTTTCGCGATGTCGACCGTCGATTCGGCCAAGTTCTACGCGCTGCGCAACTCCCTCGCGACGGGATTCGGCGTTAAGGACATCGGCAGGATCGACACGGCGAAGGGCACGATCGTGCCCCCGGACAAGGCGGACAAGAAGTCGGAGAGCTTCGCGAACGCCGAACTCGCCGTGAAGGAGGTCGATGCGCTCAAAGCGCTGCAGGCGGCGATCGCCGCGAGCCTCGCGTCGGCCGGACTGACGAGCACCGTCGACTTCGAGATCAACGAGCGGGGGCTCGTGATCAGAATCGTCGGCTCCCAGACCTTCTTCGCGACGAACAGCACTGCGCTCATCGGAGTGGCGCCGCAGGTGCTCAACGACATCGCCCCGGCCATCGTCGCGTCGCCGTACGATGTGTCGGTCGAGGGCCACGCCGACGTGCGGCAGTCGACGAGTCCGTTCCCCACCAACTGGGAACTGTCATCCGGCCGCGCCGTTTCGGTGCTGCGACATCTCGTGGAAATCGGCGGAATCAGGCCGGACCGGATCGGCGCGGTCGGCTACGGCTCGTCGCGCCCGATCGCGACCGGGACGAACCCAGACGAGCTGGCCAGGAATCGGCGGGTTGACATCGTCGTGCTGTCGAATCAGCCCGAGGCGGTGCGAGCCCTGATGCCGGGAGTCGTTGCCTCGGAAGCTGCGGCCGCCGCGGCACCGGCGACCCCCGAGCCTAGCGGGATTGGGAAGTTCACCTTACCGGTAGGCGTTCCCGGCCGATAGTTTGCTGTGTGACGGTCCAGGAACTCATTTCTATCGGCGTGCCCTCGAGCCAGGGTGCGGCGGCCGAGCCCTATGACTTCCGTCGCCCCACTACTCTCGCCCGTGAACACGCGAGGGTGCTCGAGCTCGCCTTCGAGACGTTCGCCCGCCAGTGGGGAACGCAACTCACCGCGAAGGTGCGCGTGGTCAGCCAGGTGACCTGCGAGCAGGTGGCCATGCAGACCTATGACGAGTACGCCTCCGGCCTTCCGGCAACGACCGCCATGGTGCTGTGCGTGCTCGAGGGGTCGAACGCGAAGGCCGTCATCCAGTTTCCCACCTCGTCGGCGCTCTCCTGGGTGTCGTACATGCTCGGAAGCAACCACGCGCAGGCGGCCCCGGACCGCAAATTCACCCACATCGAACAGGCCCTGGTGCGTCGCCTGTTCGACGACGCGCTCGAAGACCTGCGCTACTCGCTCGGGTCGCTGCTCGTCACCTCGATCGCCGTCGACGCCATCCAGTACAACTCGCAGTTCGCCCAGGCCGCCGCCACCGCCGACCTCATGATCGTCGCCTCGTTCGCCATTCGCGTCGGCGACGGCGCCGCCGCCGCGACGCTCGCGATTCCGGCCGCCGTGCTGCTGCCCCAGCTCGGCCAGGCCAACCCCACGAGCACCACCGCGAATGCGCGCGAACTCATCGCGGCCCAGATGGCGGCGGTGCCCGTGGAGGTGTCGCTGCGGCTCACGCCGGCCCTCGTGAGGCCGAGCCGCATTCTGGGTCTCGCCGTCGGTGACGTCATCAAGATCCCGCACCCACAGCATCGGCCGCTTGACGTCACCGTCGATGGCCAGCCGATGGCCCGAGCGGCTGTCGGCTCCAACGGCTCCCGTCTCGCGTGCGTCGTCGTCAACACCGAGGAGAAATAGTGAAGAAGAACACCGCCGCCGACCCGCGAACCGCCGCAGCCGAGGCCCTCGCGCACCAGTTGCCGAGCGCTGCGCTCCTCGAGGCGATCGCCTTCGATGGCCACCCGGCCGTTCCGCTCGACGCCGCCGTCGTCGCATCCTTCGTCGGCGACTCGTCGGCGGACCTCGCCGTGATCCTCACCGACGCCGAGTCGATGAAGGCTGCTGCCGGCACGGATTCGACGCTCGTCTCGATCGTCGACGTGCTTCGCCCGGCCCTCGAGGCGGCAGCCGCCGTGCTCGGCACCGGAGTTCTCGCCGACGCGCGCATCGACGACGCCGGCGCCCTCTTCCGCGACCCGTCCACGGAGGTCTTCGCCCTCTCGAGCGATGGGGCCGCCGCGGGATGGTTCGCCATTCGTATCAGGGAGAACGGCGTGATCACCGGGGCGAACTCCATGTCCGACGAGTCGATGGCGGTGAACCTCGGCCGCATCAGCAACGTCGAAATGGCGCTCACCGTGGAGATCGGCAAGACCAGGATGTCGGTTCGCGACGTGTTGAGCCTCGAGCCGGGCGCCGTGATCGAGCTCGACCGATCGGCCGGAGCACCGGCCGACGTGCTGCTCAACGGTCGTCTCATCGCCCACGGTGAGATCGTGGTCGTCGACCAGGACTATGCCATCCGCATCACCAAGATCCTCGACGTGACAGAGGGTCTGGGCTAAATGGAGTCCGTTTTTCTCGCGCTGCGCGTCCTGCTCTCCCTGGCCGCCGTGCTCGGAGCGCTCTGGATGCTGCAGCGGCGCCTCACGAAGGGGCCGAGGGCGGCACGGGCCACGAAACTCGTCTCCGTCGTCACTCGCCAGGTGATCGCCCCCAAGGCTTCCGTCGTTGTGCTGGATGTCGACGGCAAGCGATTCCTCCTCGGAGTCACCGAACAGTCGGTGACAGTGCTCAACACGAGCGAGCTCCCGACGCCGATCGTGGCCGAGACCGAACCCGTGCGGCTTACCGCCGTTCCGCAGGCCGCGACCGGCTCGGCGGCGGCGTTCGGCCGCGCGTTGGCCGACGCGGACGGCGCCGCACTCGGGCGGGACCCGCTCGGCACGGGCGTTCTCGCGACCGGAGCCCTCGGCGGCTCGATCCTGTCGCCCACGACGTGGAAGCGCGCCGCCTCGGCGCTCCGGAAGGGCCGATGAAGGCCCCGACGACGCCCTGGCTTTCCAACCGGGCGGCGAGGATAGTGGTGATGGCGCTGCTCGCGATCGTGGTGGCCGCAGCAATCATCATGATGACGGGCGGGGCGAGTCACGCGGCCGTCACGCCCCCGACACCTCCCGTCGGCCCGATCGTGCCGGATGGCGGCGGCGGCCTGTCCGTGAACATCAACGGTCCGGACGGCACGCCGTCCTCCGCGGTCGTCACACTCGTCGGAATCACGCTGCTCTCGGTCGCACCGGCGCTACTGCTCATGATGACGTCGTTCACCAAGATCTTCGTCGTGCTCGCGATGGCCCGCAACGCGCTCGCGTTGCCATCCATCCCGCCCAACCAGGTGCTCGCCGGGCTCGCCCTCTTCCTGACGCTGTTCATCATGGCGCCCATCCTCACCGACATCAACAACCACGCGGTGCAGCCCTACCTCAACGGCCACCTGAATTTCGCCGACGCGGTGAACCTCGCGTCAGCGCCCCTGCGCAAGTTCATGCTCGCCCACACTCGCGAAGAGGATCTCGCGCTCATGACCCGGGCCGCCGGCCAGGCGAACCCCAAGAATCCGGAATCCGTCTCGCTGCTGACCCTCGTGCCTGCCTTCATGATCTCCGAGCTGCGCGCCGCCTTCATCATCGGCTTCGTGATCTTCGTGCCGTTCCTCGTGATCGACCTTGTCGTCTCCGCGGCCCTCATGTCGATGGGCATGATGATGCTCCCACCCGTGATGATCTCGCTGCCGTTCAAGATACTGCTCTTCGTGCTCGTCGACGGCTGGGGGCTCATCATCACGACCCTCATCTCCAGTTACAAGGGGGGCTGATGAACACCAACGCGGTCATGGACATCGCCCTGCAGGGCCTCATCGTGGCCGCCAAGCTCGCCGCGCCGATCCTCGTGACCGCGCTCGTCGTCGGCTTCGCCATCTCACTCCTGCAGTCGATCACCCAGATCCAGGAGGTGACGCTGTCATTCGTGCCCAAGGCGATCGCCGTCGCGGTGGCGCTCATCGTCTCCGGGCACTGGATGATCTCGGAGCTGGTCTCGTTCACGCAAGCCATGTTCGACAAGATCCCGTCGCTGCTCGGCGGTGGCTGACGTGGCGATCACGCTCAACTTTCAGTGGATCGAAGCCGTGATGCTCGCCTCGGTGCGTATGATCGCCTTTCTCGTGATCGCGCCGCCGTTCTCGCACAACGCGTTCCCGCTGAGGATCAAGGCGATGCTGGGCCTTGGGCTCGCGCTCGCGGTGGCCCCGCAGGTGGCGCGCAACTACGTGTCGCCCAACACCGGCCAGTTCATCATTTCCCTGCTCATCGAACTCGTCGGAGGCTTACTCCTCGGCTTTCTCGTGATGCTCGTCTTCTCGGCGGTGCAGTCGGCCGGCAACCTCATCGACCTGTTCGGCGGATTCCAGCTCGCGCAAGGCTACGACCCTCAGCTCATGATCAACGGCGCCCAGTACACGCGCCTCTTCCAGATGACGGCGCTCGCCCTGCTCTTCACCTCCGGCGGCTACCAGCTCATCGTCGGGGGGCTCGCCCGCAGCTTCACTGCACTGCCGGTAGCGGGCGGCGTGAATCTGGCCGCTCCCCTCGCCGTCGTGACGGCCGCGGTCGGCCAGATGCTGCTCGCCGCCCTGCAGATCGCCGGACCGCTCATCGTCGTGCTCTTTCTCGCGGATGCCGGACTCGGCCTGCTCACTCGCGTCGCGCCGGCGCTCAACGCCTTCGCCCTCGGCTTTCCGCTCAAGATCCTGATCACCCTCACCCTCGGCTCCGTCGTGTTCGCGGCGATGCCGCGCATCATCGAGTCGGTCGCGGGCGATGCGGTTGGCGCACTCGTGGGGGTGAAGTAGTTGAGCGACTCCGGCGAAAAGACCGAACAGGCCACCCAGAAGCGCATGAAGGAGGTGCGCTCGAAGGGGCAGCTCTCCAAGTCGCAGGACCTCACCGCGTGGGTTGGGGTTGGCACGGCCGCCGTCATGATCCCGGCCACGGTCTCGGCCGGGGCGACCGCGGCATCCGCCCAGTTCGCGGCTGTCACAGGCGCCGCGATGAACCCCGACCCGACGAAGGTCATGGAGGCGCTCGGCGCCGGCCTCGCCTCGATGGGCACGGTGATCCTGCCCATGCTCATCGTGGTCGCGGTGGCCGTGCTCGCGGCGGCTGCGGTGCAGGGCGGCATCCACTTCACGAAGTTCGCCGGCAAGTTCGAGCAGTTCAACCTGCTCAGCGGCGTCAAGCGCACCTTCGGTGCCGAGGCGGCGTGGCAGGGGTTCAAGGCCCTGCTCAAGACCGTCGTCGTCGGCCTCGTGCTCATGAGCGTGATCCAGGGTCTTATGCCGATCCTCATGACGGCGGGCGGCCTGCCGGCCTCGGCGCTCATCAAGGCCGCGGGTGACGGCACTGGTTCGCTCGTACAGTCCGCGGTGGCCGCCGGTCTCATCCTCGCCGCGGCCGACGTCGTCGTCGTGATTCGCCGCAACCGCAAGAGAACCCGCATGACGAAGAAGGAAGTGCGAGACGAGAACAGGAGCTCAGAGGGTGACCCGCTGATCAAGTCGCAGCGCCGTTCGCGGCAACTCGCGATCAGCCGCAACCGCATGATCGCGGCCGTCGCCACCTCCGACGTCGTGCTCGTCAACCCCACCCACTTCGCCGTGGCGATCACCTACGAACCGGGCAAGTCGGCGCCGCGCGTCGTCGCAAAGGGTGCCGGGGTGATCGCCCTGCGCATCCGCGAACAGGCGGAGGCCGATCGCGTGCCGATCGTCAAAGACATCCCGCTCGCGAGGGCGCTGCACTCCGCATGCGACCTGGGCGAGGAGATCCCCGTCGAGCTCTACAACGCCGTCGCCCGGGTTCTCGCCTTCGTGCTCGCGCTGCGAACGCGAGGCTCGGGCCAGGGAGTGCACCAAATGCCCCAACTCACGATGACCGCAGGAGGCCACTGACGTGTACCGAAATCTCTCGAAGCTCGCCGTTCCGGTGGGGGTCGTCGGCATCATCCTGCTGCTCGTCGTGCCGGTTCCGGCCGTCGTGCTCGACGTGCTCATCATCCTCAACATCATGCTCGCGCTCGTCACGCTGCTGACGACGATGTTCGTGAAGAAACCGCTCGATTTCTCGGTGTTCCCGTCGCTGCTGCTCGTGGCGACCCTGTTCCGCCTCGGCCTCAACGTCGCCTCGACGCGACTCGTGCTCGGTCAGGGCTATGCGGGCGAGGTGATCGGCGCGTTCGGACACGTCGCCGTCGGCGGCTCCATCATCATCGGCGCCGTCATCTTCCTCATCCTCGTGGTGATCCAGTTCGTCGTGGTCACGAAGGGCGCCGAACGCGTCGCCGAGGTGGGCGCGCGATTCACCCTCGACGCCATGCCCGGCAAGCAGATGGCGATCGACGCCGACCTCAACGCGGGGCTGATCACCGACACGCAGGCCAGGGAGCGCCGCGCCGAGGTCTCGGCCGAGGCGGACTTCTACGGCGCGATGGATGGCGCGTCCAAGTTCGTCAAGGGCGACGCGATCGCCGGAATTATCATCATCATCATCAACATCGTGGGCGGGATCGCGATCGGGATGCTGCAGGGCGGCCTGTCGATCGGCGACGCGGTGGCCAAGTACACGCTCCTCACGATCGGCGACGGTCTTGTCACCCAGATCCCGGCGCTGCTCATGGCGGTCTCCACCGGCATGATCGTCACGAGGTCGAACGCCGAATCCGACATCGGGTCCACCGCGTCCGCGCAGCTCACCCAGTCGAGAAACGCCCTCATGATCGCCGGGTGCGCGGCCATCCTCATGGCGCTCATCCCCGGCATGCCCATCATCCCCTTCGTCGTCGTCGGGGCGAGTCTGCTGCTCGTGGCACAGCGGATCAAGGTGCGCGAGGCGGCGAAGCTCACGCTCGAAAGCGCGGCATCCAGCCAGTCTGACTCGTCGCGGGCGGTGACCACCGAGTCGCTCATCGAACAGATGCGCGTGCACGCCCTCGAGATTCTGCTCGCGCCGGATCTCGTCGACATCGTCTCGGACGCGTCGGACGACCTGCTCGCGCGGGTGCGGTCGCTGCGTCGCAAGATCGCCATCGACCTCGGAATGGTCGTGCCGCCCGTGCGCACGCGGGACAGCATCGACCTCCCGCCGTCGACCTATGTGATCCGCATCGCCGGAGTCGAGGCCGGCCGCGGTGTGGCGCCGGCCGGAAAGGTGCTCGCCCTCGGCGACGCGCTCGACTCGCTCCCCGGCCCCGTGACGATCGAACCGGTCTTCGGCCTCGCCGGCAAGTGGGTGCCGAGCGAGATGCGCCACAGCGCCGAGATGACGGGTGCGACTGTGATCGACCGCGTCTCGGTCGTCGTCACGCACCTCTCGTCGATCATCACGAGCAACGCGGCCCGGTTGCTCACTCGCGAGGACGTGCGCGTGCTCACCGAGGGGGTCAAGGAGGTCAACCCTTCCGCCGTCGACGAGCTCGTGCCCGCACTGCTCACCCTCGCCGAGGTGCAGCGCGTGCTGCAGGGGCTGCTCATGGAGCAGGTGCCTATCAACGACCTCCCGCGAATCTACGAAGCCCTCTCGCTGCGTGCGAAGGTGTCGACGGACCCGGAGGGGCTCATCGAGACCGCGCGCTTCGCGCTTGGGCCGGCCCTCACCGCAAGCCACCTGGACGGCCAGACCCTGCGCGTGATCATGATCGATCCGATGCTCGAGCAGTCGATGCTCGAGGCGATGCGGCCCTCGGAGCTCGGCACCCAGATCGTGATGGACCAGGCGGGCCTCGAGGCGGTGCTCAACTCGACCAAGGAGGTCGTGGCGCGACTCGAGGCGACCGGTTCCTCCGGCGTACTGGTGTGCGCACCGGCGCTTCGCCCGGCGATTCGCCGCCTCGTCTCTGCCCAGACCGGTGGCCTGCCCGTGCTCTCCTACCAGGAGGTCACCTCCGCCAATGTGAACATCGAGACCGTGGGAGTGGTGCGTGTCACCGAATCGATTTCAGCTTGAGGGGCCGTCGCTCGACGAGTTGAACACGCGCGTGCTCGAGGAGCACGGGCCGTACGCCAAGGTCGTCGCAGTGCGCGCGGTCACATCGGGCGGCATCCAGGGCTTCTTCGCCCAGCGTCGCTTCGAGATCGATGTGGATGTTCCGGACGGCACCGCGACGGACGCGCACTCCTTCGACCTGCCGATGCGAGCCGGGCTCGCCCTGCTGCTCGACGACGCCGACAGCGCCGAGGCCCGAATCCGGCACGCCGACCCTGTGCCCCACGTCTCCACGTCGTCGGCGAGTTTCGACACGATCATGGCCGACCTCACCCTCAACACCGCGCCGGGCCTGCCGGTTGTGACCGCGCGTGCGCCTCGGCTGCAGGCGCCACTCTCGGCGCCGGGCGACCTCGTGATCGTCGTCGGCCTGGGCAATGACGCGCTCACGATCGCGCGCGAGATGGCGCTCGCCTCCGGGTCGTCCGAGCTGCGGGTTGCCGGCGAATGCTCCTCAGACGGTGTCAAGCGGTTGAACGATCGCCGCGGGGTGCTCGCCGCCCGGGCCCAGGGCGTCCGCGACCAGTACGGCGTCATCGTTGCGCTCGGTCTGCAGCGCATCGGGCTCGACGAGGCCGGATCCGATGCGCTCGAATTCCTGCAGGGGGACCAGGTCTGGGTCGCGGTGGATGTCGGCAGAAAGCCGGCGGACACGGCTCGCTGGGTGAGCGCGGTCTCGACCGTCGTGCACGTGGATGCCGTGGCCGTGATCGGCCGCGGAGCAACTTCGAGCCCCAACACGGTCAACGAGCTCGGGCTTCAGGTCGGCTGGGTGGAAAGCGGTTCGGTAGGCTGACCAGATGCTGGTGCTGACACGTAAGGCCGGAGAGCGCATTCTCATTGGCGACGACATTGTCATCACCATTCTTGACAGCCGCGGCGACGGCATCCGGATCGGCATCGACGCGCCCAAGGGCGTCAAGATCCAGCGCGAAGAGGTGCTGCGGGCGGTGACCGAGGCGAACCTCGAGGCAGCTCAGGCCGACGAAGCGGGCGAGGAGCGCATCAAGGCAGCCCTCGGACTCCTGTCGGCCCCGGAGCTTCCCGCCGAGGCGTAGTCGACCGACGTCGCGCTCGCGCCGAACGCGGTCGCCGATGTCCACCCACGCGCACCTTGTCGAGCGCGACGCGCGGTGCTTGGCTAGTGGTGAAGGAATGGGAGCAATCATGGTCGCGATTCCGGAACATCGGGTGATCGTCTTTCTGCAAGAGAACAAGACCACCGATTTCTATTTCCCCACTCTCGCCGCGTGGGGAGCCGCCGTGGCGAACAACGGTCACCTGTTGAGCGCAGCGCCGAACTTCGACCAGCCGCACGACCGGAACGCGTGGGTGCACTACGCGATGGGCGACTACCCGGCCCTCGCCGCGCAGATCGACAACGACACGGTCATCCCGTTCTACAGCTGGCTCGCCAAGGAGTTCACTTTCTCGGACCACCACTTCGGCTCGGGATCCAACTCAACGCCGGGCCACATGCTCGCCATCGGCGGCCAGATGCCCACGCTCAAGAACCCACCGTTCTTCGGACCGCACCCGGTGTGGGACATCCCGTCGATCTTCACGGTGGCGGAGTCCGGCCACGTGACCTGGGCGGCGTTTCCCGACCAGAGCGGATACCCCACCAAGTTCTACAGGAGCCTCACGAACATCCCCGGTTCGGTGAATGTGTTTCCCCCGAAGGATTTCGTGCCGATGGCGAAGGCGGGAGAGCTGCCGCAGGTCTGCTACGTGTGGAGCCCGGCCGGCTACGACGAACATCCGCCGCACGTGAGCGACCCGACCTACGCGACGAAGGGGCAGGACCTCGTCTGGCAGAGGGTGCAGGCCGTGATCGACGGAGGGGGGTGGGACGACACGACCTTCATCCTCACCTGGGACGACTGGGGCGGATACGCAGACTCGGTGCCGACACCGGCGATCGAGACGGTGCCGGATGCCCTGCACCCGGCCGGTTTTCAGGTGATCGGCGGAGCGCGCATCCCGCTCATCATGTTCGGAGGCAAAGTCGCGAAGGGCATCGACCCGCAATGGCATTCCCACGCGTCGATCCCCAAGACCATCGTCGACCTGCTCGGGCTTCCCCCGTTCGGCGTGCCTCGCGTCGACCACGCGCCGTCGCTCTCGGATCGGGTGAAGCCGACTCTCGCCCGCCCCAAGCCGCCCGCGTACGGCACCACCGTCGTGCAGCCGACACCGCCGAGCCCCACGCCCTCGCCCGTCGCCCCGATGCCCTGGCCCGAGCCGCTCGGCCACACCCTGCCGGCCCTCGTCACCCTCGACGGCTCGAGCCTGCCGGCCCCGCGGGACGGCATCGTTCGCCCGACTCCGCCGAAGGTGCCGAAGCCCGTCTGATCGGCGCTCACGACACGCCGGCCGTGATCGGCGTCGGCTACCCCGGGCGGTCGCCGAGGCGACACAGAATGGGGAGACAAGACGGGGGAAGGATGGGGGTGTCGCGATGAGAGCCAGGGCCGTGGCCGCGGCAGTCTTCGCTTCGGCCTGCATCCTCTTCGCCGGCTGGGAATCCGGAACCTCGCACAACGCGGCCCTCCGGTCGACGCTGCCAGCCGGCAACCCGTCGCCGACCGTTGCCAGCCGCCGCGAGTCGTCGCCGACTCCCGCGACGAGCGTGCCGGCGCCGATCGAGACGGCGGACACCCCGTCGCCGACCCCCACTCCCGTTCCGTCGGTCACTCCATCCGCCGTGCCGCCGGCCCCCGTCGCGGTGGCACCCCCCGCACCGCCCGTGCCGAGCGCGCTCAACGGCACGTTCCCCGGTGCGCTCGAACAGACGCCATACGGCACCGTCCGGGTGGCGGTGACGATCGTGGCCGGCAGGATTACCGACGTCGCCGCGCTCAAACTCACGGACGCCGGGTCGACCTCGGAGCAGATCAGCGCGTACGCCGCGCCAATTCTTCGAGCCGAGGTGCTCGCGTCCCAGTCGGCTCGCGTGGGCACGGTGAGCGGCGCCACCTACACCTCGGCCGGATACCTGTCGTCCCTGCAAGCGGCGCTCACGAGCGCCCGCTTCGGGTAGCCCACGGCCGATCCGATCACATGCGGGCGAGCCGTGCCCTCGCGAAGCAATAGAGGCCGTACGCGATGAGCCCCGCGCCGACAAGGAACAGGATGGCCGGACCGTACGGCAGCGCCACGAGGGACTTGAGCGCCCCGTCGAGGCCGGTGGCCTTGCTCGGATCGATCGTGAAGCCTGCAACGACGAACAGCCCGCCAGTCACGACGAGCGCGATGCCCTTGGCGATGTAGCCCACCACTCCGAGCACGATCACCACGCCCCCTGTGGTCGAAGGCACCGTGATGTCGTCGGTGAACTTTCTTTTGGCGCCCTTGATCACGAAGTAGATGCCGATGCCGACCACGCCGACGCCGATTGCGAAGAGCACGATGATGCCTCCCGGAGTCACCACGAGAGTGTCGGCGAAACCGCTCGTGCTCTGGGCCGCGTTCGTCGAGCCGCCGTTGGCGAACGTGAACGCCGTGCCGGCGATGGCGAGATAGGCCACGGCCTTGCCCCACTCTCCGAGGCGACGCGCCCACGTGCCCTTCGCGTCTGATCCTCTCGCGAGGATTCCGACCACGATCAGCACGTGCAGGAGGCCGTTCACCGCGAAGCCCAAGCGCGCCAGTGCCCTGAGCGGTTGATTCTTCTTCGCCCCACGCGCCGCAGCGGAGGCAACTCGATTCGCCATCGCCTCAGCCTAGCCATCGGGGCATTCCCACTGGCCACTGACGCAACGCTCAGGAACATTTCCTAACCTCGAAAGGATGACTTTTCAGCGAACAGCCGAGCGAACATCAGCACCAGCCCCCGCAATGCGGGACGGCATGAGCACTCGACTCACCGCTCTCGACGGCCTGCGGGGAGTCGCCGCCATGGTCGTGGTGCTCTACCACCTCTACCTCGTGGCCGAGCCGGTGCTGCGCCGGGAGGGCGGTTCTGGGGTGGGCAGCGCCCTGTGGTGGGTGTCGCAGACCCCGCTCAAGCTGCTCAGCGCCGGCTCGGAGGCCGTGCTCGTGTTCTTCGTGCTGAGCGGCCTCGTTGTCGCCCTGCCCGCGCTGAAATCCCCCGCCTTCTCGTGGGCCGGATTCCTGAGCGGACGGCTCGTTCGCCTCTACTTGCCGGTGTGGGCATCGATCGCGATCGGCACGGTGCTCATCTGGCTGGTTCCGCGCAGCGACTCCGCCATCACGCAGGGAACGTGGATGGACAACGCCCAGGCGACGTCGATCAGCTGGGGCACGCTGCTCAACGAGGCCAGCCTCACCCGCACGTCGTACGACGTGAACAACGTACTCTGGTCGCTTCGATGGGAGCTCGCGTTCTCGGTGCTTCTGCCCCTCTTCGTCGCGCTGGCGATCGTCGTCGGCCGGCATTGGGCCATCGCGCTCGCGCTGGCCTTTGCACTCAGCACGGTCGGTGTGCTCGGCGGCATCGACGCGTTCCAATACCTCCCGGTGTTCTTCATCGGCACGATCATGGCGGTGCGGCTGGATGCCATCCGCGAGTGGACGAGGCGCCGCCTGCTCAGACCGCACGCCGGCCCGTGGGCGGTCGGTCTGGTCGCCGGCTCGTTGCTTCTCCTGATCGGTCATTGGCTCCTGCGGCCCGTGGCCCCGTCGGGTTCCCTCGCGAGCACGCTGCTGACGCAACTCTCGGTGCTCGGCGCTGCCGGGCTCGTTTTCGCGGCCATCGGTGTGCGCCCGCTGCGTTCCGCGCTCGAGTCCCGAGCCACCCAGTGGCTAGGAAAGGTCTCGTTCAGCCTGTACCTCGTGCACATGCCGATCCTCGCCACCCTCACCTTCGTGCTCGGGGACGACCGGTGGTGGCTCGTGGCGATTCTCACCGTGCCGTTGGCCCTGCTCGTGGCGTGGGGGTTCCACTGGGCGATCGAGCGGCCGTCGCACCGTCTGGCCCGCCGCATCACCGGCGCCGTGTCGACCGGAGTCGAGAACCACCGCGCCAGGGCATCGAAAGCCGCCTGACGATCAGCCTCTGCCGAAGCCCTTCGGGAAGCGTTTAATGGCGCGTCGGTACCGGGCGTCGGACTCGACGGCACGAAGCTGCTCGAGGGCGTGCAACCGACCGTAGCTGAAACCGTTCTCCCCGTTCAGGTAAGCCTGCGTGCTCAGCCGCACGAGCGTGTCGCGGGCGACGACGCTGTCCTGGTGGTCGCCAAGAATTGTCTGCAATTGCTCCGCGGCATCCGCCAGTCTCACGGCCGGCTTGCGGCGCACGCTCGCGGCCATTTCGGCGGCGTACCGCACTCGCTTGGCCGACTTCCGCACCTCGTGCAACGCGAGGTTCCTCCGCGCCTCATCGTCGAGCCTCCCCGCGGCACGGGCGGCGCGACGGAGCCGCTTCAACTCCTTGCCAATCAGGCCGGGGATCACCTTGTCGGCCGATCGCGACGCCAGGTCGGTGAGGGGTGGCGAGGCGAGCAACCAGTCGAGGTCGTTAAGCAGCCGGTAGTAGCGGTCGGAGTCGAGCACCTCGAGCCCGCTGAGGCGCGCCGCGGCGGAGTCGTTGCCGAGTTGCGAACCTATTCGGCTGGCAATCGGCCCGAGAACGAGCCCGGGCGGCTCGGACCCCACGAGAAGCCCCAGCCGGTCATTGATCACCTGGATGTCCCGGGACGTGCCGAGCACCGATCCCAGCCACTTCAGCTCATCGCACAGGCGTGAGGCCACCTCAGGTGCGATGAGCTGTCGGTAGGTCGCGAGCACCGAGCGAAGTCGTCGAGCCGCAATGCGCATGTCGTGTACCGAGTCGGTCCCGTCCTGGCGCACGAGCGGATCCTGGGTCGTGAGGGCGCGCACATGCTCCTGCAGGTAGGAGAGCAGGGCCGCCCCTGCCGTGCCCCTCATCCGGGTCCACTGCGGGCTCGGCTTTGCCTGCGGGCTCCGATCGCCGAGTGCACGGGCGAGCTTGGACGCGGAGGCCGACCGATGGATGCCCGCCGCGGCGAACAGGGCGTCCGCCGCGTCGAGGAGTGTCGCGCCATCGTCGACGAGCTCGACTTCCCACTCGCGCCAACTCTCGGTCGCCGGTTCGGGCGCGAGCCGTTCGGCCTGCACGTGGTCGTCGCAGAAGATCGCGAGCGGTTCGTCGTTGTCTCCGTGCAACCGACGCACCACGCGACGCGTGTTGAGCCGCACGACCGGCACGACCGCGCGACCGCGCACGTGCACGCGCACTCGCGCCAGCAGTCGCTCCGGAATGCGGTTCCTGTCTGTGCCGAGGGGTTCGTGGAGTTCCGTGCGTTTGTCGGACGAAACCGGGAGCTTCAGGTGCCAGCCGGCGTCATCGCCGCCGGTGCGCCTGCGCAGGGTGATGTGATTCGCGGCGAGGGTGAACTCGCCGGTGTCGAAGTACACGGCCTCGAGCGTGTGCTCCACGGGCTGCTCGACGCGCCGCACCGAGGGCAGTTCGTGCAGGGCCGGAAGCGGCGTCGACTCGGCCACATCGTACTTGCGCTCGATCTCGAGTTCGTCATGTGAGGCCATAGCTGATTTTAGGTGCGGGATGCTCCGAGTCGGGGCCCAAAGACCCGGGCGCGCTCGGTGTCGCCGGTGCGACAATTCGAGGGGAGAGGGAGACGGCAATGAAAACTCGGAATTGGAACGATTTGAGCCAGGGGCAGCAGACGGCGGTCATCGTGGCTTCGGTGATGGAATTCGCTCTTGCGGTGGCCGCGTGGACGGATCTCGCCCGTCGCCCGGCGAAGCTCGTCAACGGTCGCAAGGGCGTCTGGGCTGCCATCATCGCGGTGAACTTCTTCGGCCCGATCGCCTACTTCGTGCGCGGTCGACGGCGCTGACGATCGGTCGGCTTGCTACTCCGCGGCCGCCCGATCGTGCCTGCGCTGCCTTCTCACCGTCACCAGCAGCAGCGCGAGCGCGCACGCCTGGAGCACGAGGACGACGAGCACGAGCACGCCGCGCTCGCCGTAGAGGGCGCCGGACAGCACCCCACCGACGAGCGCACCGGCGCCCTCGAACGCGGCGAAGATTCCGTAGGCGGTCGCCCGCCGGGGGGAAGGCACCAGGTCGGCCACCATGGCCTTCACTGTCGACTCCTGGATGCCCGAGGCAGCGCCCCACGCGATCACACCGACGATTACCGGCACGATCTGGTTCGACAGCGCCAAGCCCGGCACGAGGGCGATCAGAAAGGGGAGGGCCAGAAGAACATTGGTGCCCCACCTGTCGTAGACGTATCCGCTCGCGAGCGCCGAGAGGGCCCCGGCCGCCATGGCCGCCGCATAGACGAGGGGAACGGCGGAAAGGGGAACGAGGCCCGCCGTGGTGACGTGGAATGAGATGACCCCGTAGGTGACCAGCCCGGCATTCGCGGCGAACGCCGCGGCGGCGAAGGGGTAGAAGGTCTTCGGCAGTCGCGGGACCGGCGCGTCGGCGCGAGGCACGACATCCGACTCACCCGGGGAGGCGACCAGGGGCGCGGCATCTCGCTCATAGACCCCAACGTCTGGCACTCGCGCGCGAATCACCGTGAGCAGGGCGATGGCCGCGATGCCCGGGATCGCGAGCACGGCGAAGGCCGGCCACAACACGGTGGTGAGGGCAATCACCCCGGCGACCACGATCGGCCCGAGCAGCGAGCCCGTCTGGTCGAGCGCCTTGTGCACCGCGAATCCGCGGCCGCGCCCCACCGCCCCGGCCGCCGAGGCGAGCAATACCGTCTTCGCCGGGCTGCGCACCGCCTTGCCGGTGCGGTCGCCAATGATGAGGATGCTCGCGACGGCGAGGCCGGCTCCCCCGACGAAGGGCGCGAGCGCGAGCAGCGGGATGCAGATGACCGTGAGCGAATAGCCGACGACCGTGAAGGTCCAGTATCGGCGGGTGCGGTCCGCCCAGGGACCCGAGACGAGACGGAATCCGAGGCCGATCGCTTCCCCAACGCCGGTAACGATTCCCACGACGAGGGCGGATGCGCCCAGCTGGCCGAGCAAGGGACCGGCGAGCGAGCTGCCGCCGTCGGAAACGATGTCCACGGCGAGGCTGAGCAAACCGAAACCGGTGACCACTCGCCACGGTGACCATCGCGGGGAAGAATCGGACACCACCGCACCCCCAGCCGCCGAGGCACACCATTATCGCAGCGGCGGTGGCTCACGCGTCGGGTCTTTCGCCCCGATGCGGGTCACTTTCACTTCTCCAGGCCGCAATGATCGCCATCGGACTCCTGGCGGTCAGGTGCCGCGCCCCGGCATCCCGGGGTTTCGCGAAAACAAGAGTTGACTATCGCGAGTGCTTAGTTCTATTCTTTGTTTAGTTCTGAACAAAGAGGTTCTCTTGGCCATTCGCCCGCAAGCCCGCACCGACGTCAACCGGTCCGCCATCCTGGCACGACTCGGGGCGCACGGGCCCGCATCACGCGCCGATCTCGCGCGAGCGCTCAACGTCTCGCCGGCGTTGATGACTCAGCTCACCAAGGATCTTCTCTCCGAGGGACTTCTCCAGGAACTGGATCATTCGCCGTCCCAGGGCGGCAGGCCGGCAAGAATGCTCGGGCTCGTGTCCACCGCCGGTCGCGCGATCGGTGTCAAGGTCGT
>DMKW01000085.1:1394-3922 GCA_003454135.1 Microbacteriaceae bacterium | reverse complement strand
CTCCGGAGGTTCATCGCCGGCGGCGGACCGGCGCCGCTTCTCGGCGTCGGTGTCGGCGTCCCCGGGAGTGTCGACCGGCAGGCCAAGGGGCTCGTGGATTCGACGCAAATGGGTTGGCACCAGGTGCCGCTGGGCTCGACCCTCCAGCGTGAGCTCAACCTCCCGGTACTGGTGGAGAACAACGTGAACGCGCTCGCCATCGCGGAACGGCTGTACGGCGTCGGACGTCTCCACGAGAACTTCCTGGTTGTGACCATCGGAACGGGCATCGGGGCCGGGATGATGGTGGACGGGGTCGTGCTGCGCGGATGGGGCGGCGGGGCGGGAGAGATCGGCCACATTCCCATCGAGTCGGACGGGCCGCTGTGCACGTGCGGCAATCACGGGTGCCTCGAGTCGATCATCGGCGAGGCGGCGCTCGTGCGCGTTGCCCGTGAGCGGGGCATCATCGGCGAGCAGAGCGGCATTTCGGCGCTTCGCGTCGCGGCCGACTCGGGCAACGCCGAGGCCACCCGCATCTTCAGCGAGGCCGGGCACCTTCTCGGACGCACGCTCGCCGGAATCGTCCACACGCTGGATCCCGAAATCGTGATCGTGCTCGGAGAGGGCACCGCCGCGTGGAAGCACTGGTCCTTCGGGTTTGAGCCGGCCTTCCGCTCCTCCTTGATTCCGAGCCGCCGGGGCGTCGCGGTGGCGGTCGAAACCTGGCAGGACGAGAGCTGGGCGCAGGGAGCCGCCGCGCTCGTGCTCGCGACACCGTTCGACGCGGAAGACATGGCGGGCGACCAGGGGCGTCTGGTGCGCGAGCGCCTCGTCGAGCAGGCATCACCGCAGCCCGGACCGCACTCGTGAGCGTGTCGATCGCCCAGACCGCGCTCGTCGACAAGGAGCCCCAGTTCAGGCACGGCAAACCGACCCGCGACGGCCGCACAGCCAAGAACAAGGCACGATACGCGTTCACCGTGCTCGCGTTTCTCGTGCCGAGCGCGATCCCGTTGCTGCTCTTCGTTCTCGGCCCGATGGTCGCCGCGGCCTGGGTGAGCCTGCACAAGTGGAATCTCCTCGCACCGATGCAATGGGTCGGACTCGGCAACTACACGAAGCTCTTCACCGACCCCATCACCGGCGACGTGTTCCTTCACACCGTCTACTACATCGTGGGCTACCTGCCGTTGGTGTACTTCGGCGGGCTCATCCTCGCCCTGGCCCTGAACACGGCGCTCAAGGGACGGTCGCTCCTCCGCGGCGTCTACTTTCTTCCCGTCGTCACGAGTTGGATCGTCGTCGCGCTCGTCTGGCGCTGGCTGCTGAGCCCGAGCAACGGAATCGTCAACAGCGCACTCGCCGCGATCGGAATCCAGGGCCCGGGCTGGTGGACGGATCCGCACTGGGCGATGCCGGCGATCATCTTCGCCTCGTCGTGGAAAGACCTCGGATTCGTGATGGTCATCCTGCTCGCCGGCTTGCAGGCGATCCCCACCGACCTGTACGACGCGGCCAAGGTCGACGGAGCCGGATGGTGGCGTCGACTCTTCAGCGTCACCCTGCCGCTGCTCTCGCCGTCCACCTTCTTCGTGGTCGTGATCTCCCTCATCAACGGCTTCCAGGTCTTCGACCAGGTGTACGCGATGACCGCTGGAGGTCCCAACGGAGCGAGCGAGGTCGTCGTGCAGCAGATCTACGACCTGACCTTCCGCTACGGACGTGCCGGTGAGGCGTCGGCCCTGTCATGGATGCTCTTCGCCGTGGTGCTCGCCGTCACGGTGATCCAAATCCGCGGTCAAAGGAGGTGGGTGACCTATGGCTGAAGCGCTTCTCACGAGAACCTCGACGGCGCTCGGGTCAACGCTGCGGGCGCCGCGAAGCCGGGAGGCGAAACTGCGGCTCGCGGGCTTCATCGTGCTTCACGTGGTGATCATCGTCGGCGCCATCGTGATGTTCTTCCCGTTCCTCTGGACGATCATCACCTCGATCACACCCGGCGCGAGTCTCACCAACACCCCGGCGCTCATCCCGGCGAATCCGTCGCTCGGCGCGTACGAGCGGCTGTTCGCCGAGCGGCCGTTCGGGCAGGTGATTCTGAATAGTCTTCTGCTCGCCGTGATCACCACGGCTGTTCAGCTCGTGACGAGCTCTACGGCGGCGTATGCCTTTAGCCGGCTCCCCTTCCGGGGCCAGACCGCCGTGTTCGGCGTGTACCTCGCCACGATGATGATCCCGCTGCAGGTGCTCATTGTGCCCCTGTTCGTGGAGCTCAAGACCGTCGGACTGCTGGATACCTACCTCGGCGCGCTCCTTCCGACCTTCGCATCGGCCTTCGGCATCTTCCTGCTCAGGCAAGCCATCAACCAGGTTCCGCGCGAGCTGGACGAGGCGGCGACGATCGACGGCGCCGGGCACTTCCGCATCTTCACGAGCATCATCCTGCCGAACATCCGTCCGGCCCTGGCGACCCTGGTCGTCTTCGCGTTCATGGGCAGCTGGAACAGCTTTCTCTGGCCGCTCGTGGTGTTGCGATCGCCGGAACT
>DMKW01000085.1:729-1213 GCA_003454135.1 Microbacteriaceae bacterium | reverse complement strand
ATCATGGCCGGTTCGGTCGTGAGCGTGCTTCCCATGCTCGCGCTCTATGTGTTCGCCCAGAAGTACGTCATCCAGGGCGTCGCAAGTTCCGGGATCAAGTAATTTCTCGATCCCGTACCCAAGCCCCACCCGCACAATCACATCAAAGGAGATAGCAGCACATGAATCGAAAGCTAATGGTCGCACTCGGCATCGCAGGGGTCTTCGCTCTTGCAGTGACCGGCTGCGCATCCAGCGCCCCCAAGGCGAGCGGTCCCGTCACGATCACCTATTCCAACTTCATTTCCAACGGTGGAAACGAAAAGAACCTGGCGAAGATCGTGGCGGCGTTCGAAAAGAAGAACCCGAACATCACCGTCAAAGTGAAGACGCTTCCCTACGACGCGTACGGCACCGCCCTGCAGACGGATCTCGCAGCCGGCACCCCGGCCGACGTGTTCGACATCAACGGGCCGTCGAGCTACGGACCGTACCAGGCCAACGG
>DMKW01000085.1:0-604 GCA_003454135.1 Microbacteriaceae bacterium | reverse complement strand
CGACCAGTGGCAAGCAGTACGCGCTTCCGACGTCGTTCTCGGATGTCGTGCTCTATTACAACAAGGACCTCTTCGACAAAGCGGGAGTCAAGTACCCCACCAGCAGCTGGACCTGGAAGGACGAAACGGCTGCGGCTGCGAAGCTCACCGACAAGGCTGCCGGAGTCTGGGGAGACCACCAACCGGTCACCTACAACGAGTATTACAAGACGCTCGTGCAGAACGGTGCAACCTTCCTGAGCAAGGATGGCAAGAAAGCCGCATTCAACACGCCGGCCGGCATCGAGGCGGCCAAGTGGCTCGTCGACAAGAGCGGCACCACGATGCCGACGATCGCCGACGGCCAGGGCACCGCGGACTTCGACACCAACCTGTTCAAGGCCGGAAAGCTCGCCATGCTGCACACCGGAATCTGGGTGTTCGGAGCGTTCGCCGACTCTCCCGCCAACTGGGACATCGCCGTCGAACCCGGCAACACGACCTCGGCCAACGCGGTGTTCTCGAACGGCATCGGAGTCTCCGCGACGAGCAAGCACTCGGCCGAGGCTCAGAAGTGGGCCGAGTTCATGTCGTCGTCAGACGAAGAGGTCACCGTGCGGCTGGA
>DMKW01000130.1:36237-37900 GCA_003454135.1 Microbacteriaceae bacterium | reverse complement strand
GCAGAAGACGGCATACGAGATGCTCAGGAGTCTCGTGGGCTCGGAGATGTGTATAAGAGACAGGTCAATGACCAGCAGGAGCCGCATCCACGCCCTTGGGCAGGGCCGTCTTTCTGATGAAGAACGCGGCCGGGATCGCGAACACCGAAATGGCGGCCCCGTAGAGCAGGGCGAGGTGCACGCCGGACGCCGTCGCCTCCACCCGGGACGAGCCGCCGGCGAGGAGGCGCAGGGCCTGCGACGACATGACCGACACGAACAGTGCGGTTCCCGCCGCCCCGGCGAGCTGCTGAACCGCGCCGACGATCGCGCTGCCGTGCGAGTAGAGCTGGGGCCGCACGGCCGCAAGGCTCGCGGTGAAAAGCGGCGTGAAGAGCAGGGCGAGACCGACGCTGAGGGTGACGTGCGCGGCGAGCACCAGCCAGATCGACGATTGCGCGTCGAGCATCGTCATCGACCACAGAACGGCGCTCACGATCACCGAACCGGAGACGAGCAGGGCGGTCGGGCCGATGCGGTCATAGATGCGGCCCACCCACGGCGCGAGCAGTCCCATGATGAGACCGCCGGGAAGAAGCAGGAGCCCGGCGGTGAGCGTGTCGATTCCGAGCACCGTCTGCACGTAGATCGGCAGCAGGATCAGGGTGCCGAAGAGCGCCATCATGCTGATCGCGAACATCACGATCGAGAAGGTGAAGGTGCCGGAGGTGAAGGTGCGCAGGTCGAGCAGGGCACGATCGTCGCGCTGGAGCCAAAGCTGGCGCAGCACGAACACGAGGAGGGAGAGGAGCCCGATGCCGAGCGGCAACCAGGATTCGAGCGGATTCGTGGCCGTGCCCAGGGTGCTGAGTCCGTAGACGAGTCCGCCGAAGCCGACGGCCGAGAGGATCACCGAGAGCACATCGACGCGCGTCTTGCGGGGCGTCGTCACGTTCTTCATGAGCGAGCCGCCCACGATGAGGGAGGCGATCGCGATCGGCAGCACGATGATGAACATCCAGCGCCAGTCGAGCACGGTGAGGATGAGCCCCGAGATGGTCGGACCGATCGCCGGCGCGACCGAGATGACGATCGAGATGTTGCCCATCATCCTGCCCCGCGTGGCCGGGGGAACGAGGGTGATGACCGTCGTGATGAGCAGGGGGAACATGATCGCAGTGCCGCAGGCCTGCACGATTCGGGCGATGAGCAGCACCTCGAACCCCGGCGCGACGGCGGCGATGAGCGTTCCGGCGCTGAAGAGGGACATCGCGGTGATGAAGAGGGGCCGCGTGTTGAATCGCTGGAGCAGGAAGCCGGTAATCGGGATCACGACGGCCATGGTGAGCATGAAGGCGGCGGTCAGCCACTGGGCCGAGCTGGCCGGGATGCCCAGGTCTCTCATGAGGCTCGGCAGCGCCACACCCATGATGGTCTCGTTGAGGATCACCACGAACGTCGAGATCAGGAGCAGCGTGATCACCAGACGGTTGCGGGCGCCTAATGACTCCGCGACCTGCGAGTCGGCGCCGGCGGAGAGCGTAACGGAAGTGTCGGTCATCTGGGAGTCCCGTCGAAGAAATAACTGGTTCGAGTCGTGGCGTTGCTTAGTTGAGCACCCTGAGAGTCTGCTTTATTCCGGTGACATTCGCGTCGCGCGCCGGCCGAGTCGTGTGGGACTCAT
>DMKW01000130.1:24339-36081 GCA_003454135.1 Microbacteriaceae bacterium | reverse complement strand
GGCTGTGCCGGCCGCCACCGCACGCTCGCGTGCCTCCCCGGGCCGCCCGATCGACACCGAAGCGGCGTCGATCGTGCCGACGTTGCGCAGGCGGTAGCTGCCGTCGACCGTGCGTTTCTCCACCGACCATTCGACGAGGCGGGGACGCAGCAACGACGAGAGATCGCCCTCCGGTTCGCGCGCGAGGCTCTGGGCGGCGACTCCCGGCCGGATCCCGGCGATGATCTCCACAGCGGCGGCGATGCGCTGCTCGGCCTCTGCGCTCTTGGTGAGAGCGGCGGCCGCATCCGCCCGGGCGTCGTCGGCGGCGGCCTCGGCCGCGCGTGAGCGTCGATCGGCGAGCACAGAGCGCACGAATCCGACTACCCCTCCGAGCAGGCCGAGGATCGCGGTGATGCCGCCGACAGCGTTCCAATCCATGCCGCACATGCTACCCACGCAGTGCCCGAAAAAGAGCCTTGACCGTGGGACGTCGCACGACGTATCCTGATGTAATCAATCAAATGATTGATAAACAGATAGGTTGATTAATGTCGGAGGATCTCGATGGCCACCTCGACCGGGCGTTCGCGGCTCTCGCAGATCCGGTGCGCCGCGGCCTGATCGCCCGGCTGTCGCGGGGTGAAGCGACCGTGAATGAGCTCGCCGAGCCGTTCGCGATCACGAAGCAGGCGGTGTCCAAGCACATCCAGGTGCTCGAAGCCGCGGGTCTCATCACGAGAACCCGCGATCAGCAGCGTCGACCGTGCCACCTCGCCCCCTCGGCCCTCGAGGCTCTCACCGCGTGGATCGACACCTATCGGCTCATTGCCGAGCAGCAATTCCGCCGTCTCGACGTCGTTCTCGACACCATGAAGGAGAAGGAATCATGACCAACCCCACCACTATCACCGCCCAGCCGGCCGTTCCGTTCATCGACGTCGCGCGCGAGTTCGATGCGCCCCGAGAAGCCGTCTACCGCGCGTACGCCGATCCGTCCCTCGTGACCCAATGGATGGGCCCGCGCCGGCTCACGATGGAGATGACGGAATGGGATGTCCGTCCCGGCGGTTCGTGGGCGTGGCTCCACCGCGACACAGACGGGACCGTCTTCGGGTTCCACGGGGTGTTCCACGACGTAGTGCCGGGGGAGCACATCCTGTGGACCTTCGAATTCGACGGGGCTCCGGGGCACGTGAGCCTCGAGTCGGTGGACTTCGAGGATCTCGGAAGCCGCTCCCGCGTCACCACCCACGCCGTCTACCAGTCGGTCGCCGACCGTGACGCCATGCTGCAGGGCGGCATGGAGGGCGGGATGACGGAGGGATTCGAGCGGATGGATGAGCTGCTGCGGTCGCTCGCGGCCGCCTGATCAGTCCGTCTCGGGAGCAAGGGGAGTGAGCACGAGCAGCGGAATCTGTCGCGACGTGCGCTTCTGGTACGACGCGTAGTCGGGGTAGGCGGCGACCGCGCGATCCCACCACACGGACCGCTCGTCTCCCGTCGCCTCGCGCGCGACGTAGTCCCGCTTGACCGGCCCGTCCTGAAGCTCCACGTGCGGATTCGCGCGCAGGTTGAAGTACCAGACCGGATGCTTGGGAGCGCCCCCGAGGGAGGCCACGACCGCGTATTCCCCGTCGTGCTCGACCCGCATGAGCGCCGTCTTGCGCAGCTTGCCGGTCTTCGCGCCGACCGAGGTGAGCACGATCACGGGCATGCCGCGCAGGGTCGTGCCCTCGGTGCCGCCCGAGCTCTCGTACAGGTCCACCTGCCGCCGCGCCCAATCGGCCGTGCTCGGTTCGTACTCTCCGGCGAGGGGCATGACGTGGTCCTTTTCCCGAGCCGTTCGACGCGACGGCCCTGCTACTCCATATTGCGCCCTCACTGAGCGTCGTGCAGCAAGACCCTCACCATGGACTCACGGCTCGGCGTCTATTTTGCCGGTGGCTCGCCGGGCCCGGACAGTCAGGCGGGCTTCACGGCGGCCATCACCCTCGGCGCGCCGATAAGAACCGCGATCGGCGCGATCGGCACGGCTCTGCTGCGCCGCATCCCGCTCCCGTCGCCGCAGACGGCGCGGGAGCGACTCGCGCCCCTCGCGAGCGGGGGGCTCTCCGCCTGGGCGGCGCTCCTCGCCGTGCAGTACCGAGTCGTCGAGGTCTCGCCGAACGCGATCGCCTGCAACTCGTCGGCGACATTCTTCGGCATCGCTCTTTCCGGTCCGCTCGGCGGACTCGCCATCTCGACGGCCGGGGCGCACAACCTCACGCTCGTGGCAGCCGGTGTCGTGCCGGTCGCCGCCTGAGGGGAATGGCCCTGGGTCTTCGCGGTCACCGACTATCGGACTAGGGTCGGCTGCATGGCGAATCTGGCAGAGAGAATTGGACAACTGGTCACATCCCTGGGCGTCAGGGCGAGCTACGGCGAGAAGATCACGATTGACGGTGCGGAGGCCGTGCCGGTCGCGCTCGTATGGTTCGGCTTCGGCGGCGGCAGCGACGAGAGCGGCGAGGCGGGCGGCGGTGGCGGCGGTGGTGCCACGATCCCGATCGGGGTCTACACGGGCGGCATCAACGGCCCGCGATTCCAACCCAATCTCGTGGCGCTGCTCGCGGTATCGATCCCGCTCACGCTCGTCGCGGGCAAGGCACTCTCTCACATCGTGAGGGCGCTCAAGAAATAGCCCTCCTTCCCGCTGACTGGGATCAGTCCGTGGGGAAGGCGACGCCTGCGAGTTCTTCCGACACACGCCACAGCCGCGCGGCGTCGGCGTCGTCGCGTGCGCGCCGCGGAACCCTGGCGGGTGCCGGCGCTCCGGTGAGCTCCGCGAAGCCGCCGGGGCCGTAATATCCGCCGCCCACCGAATCGGGGCTCGTCGACGCGAAGAGCGCCGGCAGGATCCCCTGCGGAACCTCCTGCCAGAGCCAGCGGATGCCGTGGCTCGCCTCGTTGAGCGACTGCAGGGCCTTCGACCCCGAGCCGCCGAGCGTCGGGCCGGTCACCTGCAGGTTCGTGATCGTCGCCCCGGGGTGCGCGGCGGTGCTGCGGATGCCCCATCCGCCCTCGACGCTGCGCCGGTTGAGTTCCCGCGCGAACATGAGCGTCGCGAGCTTGGACAACCCGTACGCCCGCCGCGGGCGGTAGTGCCTCTCGCCCTGCAGGTCGTTCCAGGTGAGGCGACCCGACCGCGCGAGCACGCTGCTGAGGCTCAGCACCCTGGCGGACTCGGCTGCACGCAGCAGCGGCAGCAAATGCGCGGTCAGGGCGAAGTGTCCGAGGTGGTTGCTCGCGAACTGCAGTTCCAAACCGTCGACCGTCACTACGCGGTTCGGGGGCATCATGATGCCGGCGTTGTTGAGCAGAAAGTCGATCGGCCGGCCGAAGGTCGTGAGCCGCTTTCCCGCGGCAGCGACGCTCGCGAGGGACGAGAGGTCGACGTCGAGCACGCTCAGTTGCGCCTTCGGTACCTCTGCGCGGATGCGGGCGATCGCGTCGACGCCCCTCTGGCGGTTGCGCACCCCGAGCACCACTTCGGCGCCGGCGCGCGCGAATCGTTCCGCGAGGCCGAAGCCCAGGCCGCTATTGGCTCCTGTGATGACGGCGAACGTGCCGGCGAGGTCGGGAACGTCGAAATCCGCCACCGTGCGTGCCATGTTTCCCCCATTTGTTGCTCGTGCTCTTCGGATGCTACCCACAGTCGACGCGAGAGTCGCGCAGGTGCCCCGCGTCCGATCGGCGATACCGGGCGAATTCACGCAGGCTCAACTCGGTGGATGGGCGCTTTGGTCACTCGATCGTTCTCACGCGCGCCGACCGGACCTCGGATGTGGATGCCCGGGGAGCGCGCCGAGGGCCAGCAGGGCGAAGACGACCTGCAGGGTGCCCGTCGCAAAGAACGCCGGTTGCAGCCAGTGGAAGAAGGGCAGGATCGTGACCTCGACATAGATCCAAATGATCATGCCGAAACCCGCGACGGCCGCCGCCGCGGGGGCGAGTCGACTCTTGCGCAGCTGCAGCACGACCGCGATCGCCTGCGTGCCGCCCACCACGACGAGCAGGATGAACCCCGGCCAGACATACGAGTCGAGCGGGGTGCCGGCGAGCCAGGACTGTGGCATGCCGAGCCCGTTCGTGAGGAGCACGCCGGCGCCTCCGGCCGCGGAGGAGATGAGGTTGATGAAGCCGATCAGCAAGAGCGCCGCCAAGGAAAATCGCCTGATGCCCATGCGGCACAGGCTAGGGCCCGCTCGAGCGCGCGGCGAGGCCGAAGGTCCCGTCAGCCGGGCACGATCTCGCGGGGGTGCTCGCCCGTCGTCTACTCTCAACGTGACGCAATCGAAAGGCTGTCATGGATTCCGTGTTCACCATCATCTGGATCGTGTCTTTCGTGCTCGTGACGGTCACCGTCACCGGTCTGTCGAGACGGGTGGGGTGGTCCGCACCGATCTCGCTCGTCGCGGTCGGCGCTCTCGCGTCGTTCATCCCGGGTCTGCCGCCGATCCATCTCGAACCCGAGCTTGTGCTCTACGGGCTCCTGCCCCCTCTGCTCTTCGCGGCGGCCATTCGCACGTCGATCGTCGATGTCAGGGCTCGCGGCGACAGCATCCTCGCGCTCTCGGTTGGCCTCGTGTTCTTCACGATCATCGCCGTCGGTTTCTTCACGTGGCTCGTGGTGCCCGCCATCACGCTCGCGACGGGCTTCGCCTTCGCGGCGGTCGTGGCGCCGACGGATGCCGTGGCCGTGACCGCGATCGCCGGACGCCTCAGGCTCCCGCGCCGACTCGTGACGATTCTCGAGGGTGAGAGCCTCTTCAACGACGCGGCGGCGCTCGTGGCGCTCTCGGCCGCGATCACCGCGATCGTGGGGGTGCTCAACCCCTGGGCCGTCGCCGGCGACTTCGCGCTCGCCGTCGTGGTGGGCGTCGCGTTCGGAGTCGCGGTCGGATTCGGCCTGACCGCGGTGCGCAAGCAACTGAAGGCACCGGTGCTCGACACGTGCCTCTCGCTCGTCACCCCGTTCGTCGCGTTCATTCCCGCCCAGTTGTTGCACGGCTCCGGCGTGCTCGCCGTCGTGATCGCCGGCCTCATCTTCGGCCAGAACGCTCCCGTCGTGCAATCGGCAGAGGCGCGTATCGCCGAATCGCTCAACTGGCGCACCATCCGGTTTCTGCTCGAGAACTCGGTGTTTCTCTTCATCGGGCTCAACCTCGCGTCGATTCTCGTCGGAGCGATGAACCCCGGCCTCGGCGTCGGGATGACTGTGGCCATCTGCCTCGCGATGCTCGCGTTTCTCGTTTTCGAGAGATTCGTCTGGATCGTGCTCACGACGCTGCTCTTCCGGGCCGGCCCCCGTCGGTTTCGCGATCGAGGCTGGAGTTGGAATAACAGCGTCGCCGTGGGTTTTGCGGGCATCCGGGGTGTCGTCACCCTCGCGGCGGTGTTCCTGCTGCCCGACGGAACCCCGCAAAAGGCCTTCCTGCAGTTTCTCGCCTTCGTCGTTGTGGTCGGAACGCTCGTGCAGGGGCTCACCCTGCCGTGGATCATCCGCTGGTTGAAGCTCCCTCCGCCCAACAGCTCCCAGGAGCGCATGGAGGCCCAGAATCTGATGGCCGAGGCGCGCGCGGCCGGCATCTCTCGGCTTGACGCCGAAGTCGCCGAGACCGACAGTCGCTCCGTGATCGATCGCCTGAGGGCGGATGCCGCGCTCTACAACGATGAGTTGGAGAACCCGACCACGGCCGGTGACGAGTCGTCACCGGCGGCCTTCGGGCGGCTTCGGCTCGCGATGATCGGCGCGGAGCGCGATGCGGTGCTCGCGGCGCGCGCCGAGGGACGCTACCAGGAGAACGCCGTCCGGGCGGTGCTCGCGGCGATCGACGCCGAAGAGATCGCGTTGCGGGTGATCGGCCGAAAGGTCGACAGCGGAGAATAACCGCGGCCGGCCTGCCGCCGTGGGCGCAGTGATCGCGGCGGTCGGGGCAGGCCTACGGGTCGACCCTGGCGCCCAGAACGTGGCGTCGAACCCGTCGGCCTCGGCTCACTGCTGACGTCTCTTCGAGTCGATCGATACCGGTGCCCGATACTGGCGCTTGCTCTCGACCGGTTGGTCGTTCGCGGCGATCGCCGCGAGGCGCCGCAAGCCTCCCTCCGACACCGAGCCGGGCTCGGCGTGCAGGATCACGAGCGTCTGGCCCTCGGTGCCCGCGATCGCGAGCTTCTCGAAGCGCAGGTCGAGGGGGCCAACGATCGGATGCTGCAGGAGCGTGATGCCGCTGCCCTTGGGTCTCAGGTCGTGCCTCGCCCACAGCGCGCGGAACTCCGCGCTGCGCACGGAGAGTTCGCCGACGAGCTGCGTCAGCTCCTGGTCCTCGAACTCGGGGCCGACGAGGGCACGGAGGCCGGCGACGATGCGCCCCACCATCCCTTCCCAGTCCCGGTTGAATTCGCGCACGGTCGGATCGAGGAACGCGGCGCGGAGGCCGTTTACCCCGGGCGAAAAGACGGGCGACAGCGCGGAGGCCAGCGGATTGGCCGCGAGCACGTCCATGAGGCGCCCCCGAACGAAGGCGGCCTGGTCGGTCCACGAGTCGATGAGGTTCTGCATGCTCGCGGAGGCGGTCTCCGGCGCGGGCGCCGCCCGCCGTCGACCGGAGGTGGGCCGGGCCAGGCTGTGCACGTGGGCCGTCTCGTCGTCGTCGAGTTGCAACGCCTTCGCAAGCCTGTCGAGCACCTGGCCAGACGGGTGCCGGTCGCTTCCCTGTTCGATTCTCAGGTACTCGTCGGTGCTGATCCCCGCGAGCGTCGCCGTCTCGTCGCGGCGGAGCCCCTGCACCCGCCGCCGATTCGTTTGGGGGAGTCCGGCATCCTCTGGAGTGAGGGTTTCGCGCCTCGCGCGCAGGTATTCGCCGAGGCGGTTGCCAGATTCCATTGGTCCAGACTACGCACGTGGCCGCGGTCGCGTTGGCGGGGGAGCGCCTCGCTCCCGCCTGGTCGACGATCGGCATGCGCTGCACACGGACGGGTGAACCGACTTAGGCTTGAGGCATGATTCGCACGCAGCCTGGCACGGCATCCCTGGCCCTGTATGGGGCGATCGACGTCGTGCTCGTGACCGTCTTCGTGTTGATCGGGCGGGCGAGCCACAACGAGGGTCCGCTCGGCACGCTCAGCACCTTGTGGCCGTTCCTCGCGGGCCTCGCGCTCGGCTGGGTCGTGACGAGAGCGTGGCGTGACCCGGTGTCCATCGCGTGGATCGGGGTCGGCGTATGGGCGTCCACCGTGGTGGTGGGGATGCTTCTGCGCATCCTGAGCGGCCAGGGCGTGCAAGTCAGCTTCGTCGTCGTTGCCGCAATCGTTCTCGGCGTGTTCCTGCTCGGCTGGCGCTGGATCGCGATGCTTGTGCTGCGCCGCAAGGCACGCGAGCACACCCCCGTCGCGTGATCGGGCCGCTCGGCTAGAGGGTCACGAGGCGCACGTCATGCAGCCGGCCGGCGTCGGCGACGACCGTCATGAGGGTGTGTGCGGGCTGGCGGCGCCGATCGGTCGGTGATCCGGGGTTGAGCAGGCGCAGCCCGCTCGGCGTCGTCGTGTTCCACGGGATGTGGCTGTGCCCGAAGACGAGCAGGTCGGTGTGCGGAAAGGCGGCCTCCATCCTGGCCTCCCGGCCGGCCGCCCCACCGGTCTCGTGAATGACGGCCATCCGGATGCCGTCGATCGTCGCGCGCGCGATCTCGGGCAGCCGGGAGCGCAGCTCCGGTCCGTCGTTGTTGCCCCAGACCCCGATCACCCGTCGGGCCCGCGTCTCGAGCTCGTCGAGCACGTGCGCCTCGACCCAGTCGCCGGCGTGCACGACGACATCCGCGTGCTCCACCTCTCGCCACACGGCGTCTGGCAGCTCGCGGGCGCGCCGGGGCACGTGGGTGTCCGCGATGAGCAGCAGGCGGGTCGGCACGGGTCGGGCTAGATCGGAGTGGCCGCGAAGAACTCCGCCAGCTGGGGAGCGAGCGCCTTCTCCGACACCTGGTGGGTCTGGCCGTCGAGCGTGCGGCGCACCGAACCGGGAATGGCTTCGGCGGCACGTCTCACGGCGTGTTGCATCGTGGCGGGGCTCTTGCTCCCGGCCATCACGAGGGCGGGCACCGCAATCGTGCAGAGTTCGGCGGTCGGCACCTCGAAGTCGCCCATGACCGAGGCGTCGTACGGCAGCGTGTGCGCCACGGCCTTGAGCCGGTTCCACACCTTCGGCATGAGACGCATCATGATCGGCGCGAACGCCGGGGCTCCAACCATCTTCACCATGAAGTAGGAGACGGCTCCCGCGCGATCGCCTCGCGCGACGAGCCGCTTGAGCGTGGCGAGATAGTCGACCTTGCGCCCCTTCACCTCGCGCAACCCGACGAAGGGCGGCTCGTACACGGCGAGCTTGCGCATCGCAACGCCGTGCGCGGATGCCGCGAGAGCGAGCGCGGCGCCGGAGGACTGCCCCATGACAGACACGTCGCCGCCCGCCGCGGCGATCACCGCGCGGAGATCGTCGATCTCGCGCTCGACGGCGTATGGCTGGGTGTCGCCGCTCTCGCCGCGGCCGCGCCTGTCGTAGGCATACACCGTGAACGACGACGCCAGTTCGTTGGCGAGGGCCCGTGCCGGACCGAATTCCCGGTAGCACAGCGCGCCATCGACGAGCACGACGGCGGGGCCGGCGCCCACGGTCTCGTAGGCGATCACGGTGCCATCGGCGGACGTCACAGTCTGCGTAACCCGAGTTGCGGCATCCTGGCTCATGAGACCGTCTCCTCAAGAATCGAATCGAGCTTGACGAACGAGAGTTCCCAGCCTTCGGCGGTCTGTTCGCGCTGCTCGTCGGTGAACGGACCCTGGTGGAGGGTCACGCGTGTTCGCTCTCCATGGTCGTGGAATCGCACGCGCAGCACAATGCCCTCGAGCTCGCCTACGCCGGTGTCGGCGTCGAGCACGATTTCGAGGTACTCGGACTCGGTGATGGCGACGATGCGTCCGCGAATCGGAAAGGCGTTGCCGGCCTCGTCGACCATGGAGAGGTCCCAGCGTCCACCCTCGTGGAGCTCGACGGTGACGGTCTCGATGGGCACGTGATAGCCGTCCGGTCCGAACCACGAGGCGAGCTGCTCGGGTGCTGTCCAGAACTTCCACACGGTCTCGCGCGGAGCGGCGAATGCGCGGGTGATGTAGACGTCACGGTCGCTCACTGCCGGGGGAGTGATTTCACTCATCGGTCGACTCCTTCGTTTCATTGGTGGCGGTTTCGGCCTGGTGTGCGGCGAGCGCGGCATCCAACCGGTCGAAGCTCGCGCCCCAGAAGCGTCGATACTTTTCCATGTACTCGGTCGCCTCCTTCAACGGTTTGGCTTCGAGGTGGCTGAAGCGCGCGGTGGCGACCCTGCTGCGCGAAATGAGCCCGGCGCCCTCGAGCACCTTGAGGTGCTTGGAGATGGCGGGCTGGCTCATCGCGAATGGGGCGGCGAGATCGGCGACATTGGTGTCACCGTCGGCAAGCCGCTGCAGGATGGCACGTCGCGTGGGGTCGGCGAGCGCGGCGAAGACGCTCGTGAGTTGGTCGGTTGGAGTCGAACCGGTGCCCATTCCATAACCTTCTAGTTATAAAAGCAAGTGGTTTTAGAATAACAAGGCGGGCGCGGATGTCAAGGACTGATTTCCGCACGGCGCGGTAGTGCAGGCCCAGCGCAAAGCGCGTATTCTCAGGCACACACGGAATCGCACGGGTTCCTGTCGCGAGGGAGCTCACCATGGCCGATAAGTCACCGAAAAAGTCCACCTCGAAGACCGCGGCGTCGAAGTCTCTCAAGGAGAAGCGCGCCGACAAGAAGAGCAAGGCGGCGTCGAAGCCCAACGGCTAAGTCGAGTCCATCGGCTAGGTCGTCTTCATGACGTCCGCCGTGAAGGACTGCACTCGACTGAGCAGGCCTTCCGCGCGCCTCGCCACGATTTCGGCCGGATCGGGCTGCATTGGCGAGGCGGGCGGCGTGATGCGGATGATGAGGGAGCACGCGAGGTCGGCGCAAATGTAGGTGCCGATCGTGTTTCCGTCGCGTCCGGCCTGGCCGGCGCGTGGGGCAGAGAAGAGCGCCACCTGCCCGGAGGGCTGCGGCGTGCGGCAGAGCGAGCACATTGCCGAAATGCCGGCGCGCATGGTCCCATTCGCCGCGCGCAACACGATACCCACCGGTCGGTCGTCGAGCCAGTGCACGAGATAGCCCCGCAGGGGAGCCTGGTGATCCCGCCAGCCGAGGTACTCCCGCTCGCCCCAAAGCACTTCGTGCAGGCCCGGGAGGGGCATCCGCTCGATCTCACCGCGAGATGCATTGACGATGCTGAAGCGAATGTCGGATTCGTTGAGCGGTTTCACGTTCTCCTCGACGGGCCGGTTGTGATTCCAGCGTACCCGCGACGCGAGCGCGCAACGCCTGTGGAACGCGGATGTCGCCCCGCAACCGCCTTCACGCGCGGGTCCGCTACAGCCGGGAGCGCTGGGCGCTCGAGCCTCCCGCGGTGGGGTTGAATGGCACGGTGAGCACCGATCCGATCGCCAGCCTTCGAGCCGACCTCGAGGCGGCTCGTTTCACCGTCGATGCGATGAACGGAATGTGGGGCGAATCCGCCGCCGCAGCGCTGCACCGCGCCCAGCGAGTCCCCGCGACGCGTGCAATCGGTGACGACCCTCTCGGCACGCTGGCCGCGCTGTTCGTGCTCGGGCTCCCAGTCGATGCGCTGAGAGCGGCGGAGGCCCTGCCGACACTCGGTGTCGACGGTGCCGTGCAGCTCGGCCTCGTGCGCGCTCGGGATGGGGAGGTTCGCGCCCTTCTCGACCTCCGTCCATACAGCTTCGTCGACGCGCTCGGCGTCGTGAGCTGGTGGATCGTGAGCGACCTCGGGGAGGGCTCGATCGGGGGAGCCCTGCGTGAAGACCACGTGCTCGGCGTCGGGGGAGCATCCACGACCCTGAGCGGGCTCATGATCGGCACGCGAGTCGACAGCGCACTGGACCTCGGAACCGGATGCGGCATCCAGGCCATGCACGCCGCGCGCCACGCCGGTTGGGTGGTCGCCACCGACATCTCCCGGCGTGCCCTCGAGATCGCGAGGTTCAATGCGGAGCTCAACGGCATCGGCAACATCGAGTTCCGTCTCGGCAGCCTCTTCGAGCCCGTGTCCGACGAGCGTTTCGGCCACATCGTGTCGAACCCGCCGTTCGTCATCACCCCGCGGGTGGCCGGAGTGCCGGCATACGAGTACCGAGACGGGGGTCTGGTAGGCGATGCCCTCGTCGCATCCGTGATCGCGGGGGCGGCCGACCGGCTCGAACCAGGCGGCATCGCGCAACTGCTCGGCAACTGGGAGTACCGCGACGGCGAAGACGGGCTCGAGAGGGTTGGCGGCTGGATCGACGCGACTGGCCTCGACGCGTGGGTAGTCGAGCGGGAGGTGCAGGACGCGGCGCTCTACGCCGAGACCTGGATCCGGGACGGCGGCACGCGGCCAGGACCCGAGTTCGACCGGCTCTACGGCGCATGGCTCGACGACTTCGAGGCGCGCGGCGTCACCCGTGTCGGGTTCGGCTACCTCACCCTGCGCAAACCGCTCGGAGCGCGGTCGTTGCGCCGACTCGAGCGGCTCGACGGCCCGATCGGGTCGGGGCTCGGGCCCCACATCGCGGCGAGCCTCGCCGCGCACGACTGGCAGGCCGCGCTCGGCGACGATGACCTC
>DMKW01000130.1:4017-24237 GCA_003454135.1 Microbacteriaceae bacterium | reverse complement strand
AGCCCGGACCCCACGGTCATGACCCTGCGCCAGGGCGGCGGTTTCGGCAGGTCCGTGCCGCTCGACACGGCGCTCGCCGCCCTGGTCGGAGCGTGCGACGGGGAACTCAGCGTGCGAGCAATCGCGGCGGCGATCGCGCAATTGCTCGAGGTGGATGAGGGCGGCCTGCTGCGCGAGCTGCTGCCGAGCGTCCGCGAACTCATCGTGACGGGCTTTCTCACCGTCTGATTCGCCTTACGTTTTCCGAACATTGGGCCCACGTGTCCCGAACAATCGCGCGCCAGGGTGAACGAGTCGAGCCGTTCGACGAGCAAGTCAGCACGAATTGGAGACACCACCATGAAACCGATCTTCCGCTCCGCCCTCGTTGGCACCCTCACGGTCGCCGCCATCGCCGCCGGTGCCGTTCCGGCGCGGGCGCAGACGGCGACATTCGTCTCGGCGAGCGAGGCGACCACGAGCCACTCGGCCGCGACGCTCGCCACCATCCAGGCATCCGGTGCCGCCAAGACGAGCGCGCGGATCGCTTCGCTGAACGCCGCCATCCCCAAGGTGACGGCCAACAAGTCGCTCACCGACGCCGACCGTTCGGCGATTCTCGCCACCCTCGCCGCCGACCTCGACGCAATGAAGTCGCTCGCCGCCACGATCGCAGCCGACTCGGATGTCGCGACCGCTCGCACCGACTACGCATCGATTTTCACCGGCTACCGTGTCTACGCCGTCGCACTGCCGCAGGCGCATTTCGCCGCCGCCGCCGATGCCATCACCGACACGGTGCTCCCGCGCCTGACGACCGTCGAATCGAAACTCGAAGCCGCTCTCTCCGGCAAGTACGCCTCGAAGTCGACCCCGGAGCTGCAGGCCAAGCTCACCGACATGACCGGTCAGATCGCCGCGGCGAAGGCCGCCGCCGCGGGCGTCGCGGCGAAGGCGCTCGCCGTGACGCCCGCGGACTTCAACGCCAATCACGCCGTGATGGCGCCGATCCGCGCGTCGATCGTCTCGGCACGTGCGGCGGCGAAGCTCGCCCGCGCCGACGCCAAGAGCATCCTGGCGGCGCTCAAGTGACCGCCGCCGCCCGCACGCGGGCCGCTCTGGGTGCACTCGGTCTCGTGGTCGCCCTCTCCGGCTGCGCCGGTCATCTCGGGCCGGCCTCTCCTGCATCCGGCGCCACCACGCCGAGCCGATCGGCGCAGTCGCCGGTCGTGGCCCCGTCCAACGCGGCTGACGACCTCGCGGGCATCCAGTCCGACCTCGACGAGGCGGCGAGCGCGCAGGCGCAATCCCAGGCCGACCTCGGAGACGGGGATGCTGCCGCACGCCAGGGCGACGACTCGAACTAACGGGAATTGGTCCTTGCGCTGGCAGGCTAATTGAATTAGCTTTCTGGCTATGGATATTTTCGCCTCACAGGATCTGCGCTATCTGGCCCGCCCGGAGGGGCGGATCGCCTACACGGTCGGGGGCACCGGCCCGCTCGTGGTCGCGGTACCCGGAATGGGCGACCTCCGTTCGTCGTATCGGGAACTGGTGGCACCGCTTCTCGCCGCCGGCTACCGGGTGGCGGTGATGGACCTCCGGGGCCACGGCTCGAGCGATACGACGTTCCACACCCACGGCGACGTCGCCACGGGGCACGACCTGCTCGCCCTCATCGGTGAGCTCGGCGAACCGGCCACCGTGCTCGGCAATTCGATGGGGGCGGCCGCCGCGGCGTGGGCGGCCGCCGAGAACCCCCGCGCAATTGCCGGCCTCGTGCTCTACGGTCCGTTCCTTCGCGAGACGCCGTCGTCGCCGTTCGTGCGCGCCGCCACCCGGGTGCTCTACCGCCTCGCCCTCGCCAAGCCGTGGGGGGTCGCCTTCTGGGGGAGCTTCTATCGGTCGCTCAACAAGGGCGCCCGCGCGCCTTGGCTCGAGCAGCACATCGCGGCGATCCGGTCGAATCTCGCCGAGCCCGGACGGCTGCGCTCGTTGCGTGACCTCGCCCTCCAGCTCGACCATTCGGTGGTCGAGAAGCGGCTCGACGAGGTGACGGCGCCGATGCTCGCCTTCGTGGGTGCGCTCGACCCGGATTACCCCAACCCGGCAGCCGAGAGCGAGTGGATCGCACGCAAAGGCTGGCAGTCGCAGCTCGTGGAGAATGCCGGGCACTATCCGCACGCCCAACGCCCCGAGGCGACCGTGCCCGGCACGCTCGAGTTTCTTGCGGGTCTGAGGGACGACGCCACGGGCGAGTGGGCCGCTCGTGCCTAGGGCCAGGCTCAATCGAGCGGCGATCGTAAGCGCGGCGGTCGACCTTGTCGACGCGGGCGGCGCCGCCGGCTTCGCCGACCTCACGCTCGCCGCGCTCGCAGCGAAGGTCGAGATCGCCGTTCCGAGTCTCTACAAGCACGTGTCGTCGCTCGCCGACCTGCGGCGCGAGGTCGCGATCGTCTCGGTCACCGACCTCACGAGGGCGATCTCCGCCGCGACGACCGGCCGGGCGGGGCGGGATGCCGTGCGAGCGATAGCGGATGCCGTGCGCGAGTTCGCGCGAAGCTACCCCGGTCGCTACGCGGCGACGCAGGTCGCCGCCCGCCAGGACGACCCGCTCGACGCCGAACTCGGTGCACGAAGCGCGGAGACCGTCGCTGTGATCGCCGCCGGCCTGCGCGGATTCGACCTTCCGCCCGATGCCAGCATCGATGTCATCAGGGTTGTCCGGTCGGCCGTGCACGGATTCGTCGTGCTCGAGATCGGCGGCGGCTTCGGGCTGCCGCACGATCTCGATCGCAGCTTCGACCTGCTCGTCGAGACGGTCACCGGTGGCATCGAACGGCTTGGTCTCGAACGACTCGGCCCCGCGCGCTCAGCCGCGCAGTGACGCCCCGAGCGCGTCCATGAGGTCGATCGTGCCCCGCTCTCGCATCTCCGGCTTGTCGAAGCCGTCGAGGTACGCGCCCTGCTCAGTGAGCAGCGGGCGAGTGCCACCATCCACGCTCGTCAGCTCGATCGTCGCGAGAGATTCGGAGATCTTCCGCTCGTCGAGGTGCATCTCGTAGGTATAGATGATGCGCTCGTTCGGCACGATGTCAATGTGCTCTCGGCGGTCCAGGGCGTCTGAGAAATCCCTCCGCGACACGTGATCGGGAATACCGGACAGACCTCTCGAGATTAACTTGGAGCGGCGTCCGGAACGCCCGGCGCTATCACCCGCGAAAGAAGACGCATGTCGGCACAGGTCTGGTTCATCACTGGCACGTCCCGTGGCTTCGGTCGCGAGTGGGCGATCGCGGCTCTTGACCGCGGCGACAAGGTTGCGGCGACCGCGCGCAGCCTCGCGAGCCTCGACGACCTCGTCGGGCAGTACGGCGAAGCCATCCTGCCGATCGAACTCGACGTCACCGACAGGGCGGCCGACATCGCCGCCGTGGCAACGGCGCACGCACACTTCGGCCGCATCGACATCGTCGTCAACAACGCCGGCTACGGTCACTTCGGAATGATCGAGGAACTCACCGAGGATGAGGCGCGGGCGCAGATCGAGACCAATGTCTTCGGCGCCCTCTGGGTGACCCAGGCCGCCCTGCCCTACCTGCGCGAGCAGGGGAGCGGCCACATCATCCAGGTCTCGTCCATCGGGGGGATCAGCGCGTTCCCGAACATCGGCATCTACCACGCCTCGAAGTGGGCACTCGAGGGCTTCTCCCAGTCCCTGGCCGCGGAGGTCAAGAGCTTCGGCATCCACGTGACACTCGTCGAGCCGGCCGGGTACTCCACGGATTGGAGCGGGTCGTCGGCCGTGCGTTCAAAGCTCCTGCCCGCCTACGATCCGGTGCGCGAGATGGCCGCCGCCCTGCGCGCGCAGCGCCAGAGCGCGCAGGGTGACCCTGTGGCCACGAGGGCGGCGATCCTCAAGGTCGTGGATGCCGACGAGCCGCCTCTTCGGATCTTTTTCGGCAGCGCCCCGCTTGCGATCGCGAAGGCCGACTACGCCGGCCGCATCGCGATGTGGGAGGAGTGGCAGCCGGTGTCGATCGAGGCGCAAGGCACCGACCCGGCGTAGACCGCGCCGCTACGGCCCCTCGACGCCCTTTGGGGTGTCGAGGATGTCGTCGAACTGGTGGTGTTTGCTGAGATAGGCGGCGACCATGGGGCACTTGGCGACGATGCGTTTGCCTTTCCCGCGCACGTCGCCGAGCGCCCACTCCACGAGCTCCGTCGCAAGGCCGCGGCCGGCGAAGTCCGGGTCGATCTCCGTGTGCAGGAAGACGCGGCGGTCGCCGACATCGCGGTAGGTGGCGACGCCCACTCGCGCGCCATCGATCGTCAATTCGTAGCGTCCGCCGGCATCCTCGATCGTCTTCATGTTTCCATCATGCAGTGTTCTCTGCCGGGGAGCGGCGATCAATTCCGTAGGATGGGAGCACAGCAGTCGGACCGTTGGAGGACCCAGTGAAGATCATCGCCTTTGTCATCGCCCTCGTGCTGTTCGTAGGTGGCATGATGCTCTTCGGTTACGCGTTCGAGCCGAACGCCGAGCACGGCATCGTCTTCTTCGGCGGGATCATCGCGGTCACGCTGTCCCTCGCCATCCCGTTCCACGTGCTCAAGCGCATCGACAACTAGGGCGAATCCCTTCGATGGCTGCGGATTTCGGCATCGGCGCGCAAGTGCACGTTCGCGACGCGTCACCGTCAGACCTGTCGCCGTGGCCGTTCGAGCCGAGCGGCATCATCGTGCGCTCGGGAGGTTCCGCTCTCGCCAACGTGTGGGGTCGCGCCGGTGGCGCACGGATGTGGTGGGTCGAGTTCGACGAACCGCAATCCAACGCGCAGGGTGACGGCCCGTTCGCGACCGCCCAGGTGCACGAGAAGTACCTCGAACTCGCTCCGGCGGTCGACGGCGCGTGACGTTCGAACGATATGGCGACGACGTTCTTGCGGGCGACTGGAAGAACGCGAATCGCACGGTCGTGCCGACCGTCGACGCCGTACGCGATCTCGTAATCGAAGAGGTAGCGACCGGATTCTGCGGTGCCGTACTGCGCATCGAGGGCAAGCTCGTCGAGCTCGAGGACTACCGCGGAAAGGTGCGCGTGTTCCCGCTCGGCCCCGGCTTCCTGCTCGAGGGGCAACCGGTGATCCTTCGTTCACCGGCTCCGCAACAGCGTGGCACGGCGCGCACGGCATCCGGTTCATTCGCCGTCGACGGCGGCAAGGCGAGAGTCGCGTTGCCGAGTCGCATCTTCGTGGAGGGCAGGCACGACGCCGAACTCGTCGAGAAGGTCTGGGGAGCCGACCTGAGGGTCGAAGGCGTGGTGGTGGAATACCTCGAAGGGGTCGACGACCTCGATTCGATCGTGCGCGACTTCATGCCGGGCCCGGGTCGGCGGGTGGGGGTGCTGGTGGATCACCTCGTGCCGGGGTCGAAGGAATCGCGCATCGCGGATGCCGTGGCGCGCGGTGCGCACGGCGCGCACGTGCTCGTGGTCGGGCATCCATTCGTCGACATCTGGCAATCGGTCAAGCCGGAGCGACTCGGCCTGGAGCGCTGGCCCGTAGTACCAAGGAGCGTCGAGTGGAAGCACGGCATCTGCGAGGCGCTCGGTTGGCCCCACGACGACCAGGCGGACATCGCGCGGGCCTGGCAGCGCATTCTCGGGCGGGTGCGAACCTACGCCGACCTCGAACCGGTCGTGCTCGGGCGTGTCGAACAGCTCATCGATTTCGTGACCGAACCGGCCTGAGACGGCTCGAGGGCCGGAGTCAGTGCGACAGGTTGACCACGAGGTTGATCGTGGAGGCGAGGATCACCGACCCGAACACGAACGACAGCAGCGAGTGCCGCAGCGCCGTCGCGCGGATGGTGTGGCTCGAGATGTTGGTGTCAGACACCTGGTAGGTCATGCCGATGGTGAACGACAGGTAGGCGAAGTCGGTGTATTGCGGCGGGTCATCCTGGTTGAAGTCGATGCCCTTGTCCGCCGTGTAGAACTGGCGGGCGTAGCGCAGCGTGAAGAGGGTATGCAGAAGGATCCAGGACAGCGCGACGCTCACGAGCGCGAGGGTCGCGAGCAGGGCCTTGCCCGCGCCGGTCACGCTCGCCGCGTTCACGAGCACGACGGCCACGGCGAAAAGGCTCGCGACGCTCAAGATCACCACGAGGAGGTCTGCGATGGCTCGCGCCGGCTCCTCCCGGCTCGCGTGTGCGGCCGTCTGTTCGGGATTCTGGCGGGCGATCGAGATCCACACCCACGTGGAGTAGACGAGTGCGGCGAAGGCCCACCCCACGGTCGGCGCATAGACCCACTCGCCGAGCGCCCCCGTGACGATCGCCGCGATGACGCCCACGACGAGCATGACCATGAGCCGGAAGGTGGTGTGACGCTGACGCATGAGCCGATTAGATCATTCACCCGGGCCGTTTTCGGGGGATAACCCGATAACGCGCCGATCTGTCTCGTGGGAGGCTGGGGCATGGCTCAACTCACCAGACCACGAGAGGGACGAATCATCGCCGGGGTGTGCGCGGGAATCGCGAGACGCTTCGGCTGGAGCCCCACCCTCGTGCGGTGGATCTTCGTGCTCTCCTGCCTTCTTCCCGGGCCCCAGTTCCTCATCTACATCGCGCTCTGGATTCTCGTGCCCGAAGACAACTAGCGCACGGGCGAATGGTGCGCGAGCTCGCTCCGAGCGGGCAGACTTGGTGCATGCTCGTTCGCGACCTCACGGCACACGACCTCGACCAGGTGGTCGAGCTCAACGACGCCGCCTACCCGGCCGTTCCCATCACGGCAATCGGCGAGATGGCCGACCTGCTGCGAGTCGCCGGTTTCGCGAGCGCCGCGGTCGATCCGGCCGACGAGTCGACGGTGCTCGGCTTTGTGATCGGGATGCGGCCGGGAAGCGGCTACGCGAGCGAAAACTTCCGATACTTTCAGAGTCGGGGAACCAACTTCCTCTATGTCGATCGGATCGTCGTTAACGAGGCCACCCGCGGTTCGGGCGTCGGCAGAATGCTCTATGTCTCCGTCTTCGACCTGGCCCGCGTCGAGGGGCGCGCAGAGGTCACCTGCGAGGTGAACCTTCTACCGCCCAACCCCGAATCGCTCGCCTTTCACGCGCGACTGGGATTCGAGCGCGTCGGCGAGCAAGATACCAAGAACGGAAGCGTTCGAGTCGCCCTGCTCGCGGCGGCGGTCTAGACAGCCGTCGGGTCGACGCCGTCGACCTCATCGTGGGGCTGGGGGCGCCGCTGCGGATAGAGCGTTTCGCCGCGCTCGAGCATGGCCACGAAAGTCGCGATCTTCGCGGCCCTCGTCGCCGCACGCTTGACGTTCGAGATGCGAAACAGGATCGCGAAACGATTCTGGCTCGAGAGCGCCGCGAAGAACTCGGCGGCCGCCGCACTCGCGTCGAGGGCGGCCAGCAGGTCGGGTGGAATCTCGGCGTCCCTCTGGCGATACGCGGTGTGCCACCGGCCGTCCGCTTTCGCTCGTTCCACCTCGGCCAGGCCGGCCGACGTCATCCGCCCCTCGGCCGCCAGGCGGCCGACGTGCTCGCGGTTGATCTGCGACCAGACGCTCCGCGGGCGACGCGGGGTGAAGACCTGCAGGAAGAAGTCGCCGTCGAGCGAGACCGTCTGGCCGTCGATCCAGCCGAAACAAAGAGCCTCGTCGAGCGCGTCCGGGTACATTATGCCGACGAGTGTCGACGCCTTCTTGCGCAACTGGAGCCGCACGCCGTCCGAATCGGCGTGGTGTTGGGCCAGCCACGCGCGCCATTCTTCGGCGCTGGCGCAGTACACAACGGGCTTGTCGTCGGTGGCGACCATGTCCCCATCGTATGGTCAGCCGCAGAGGACGAAGCGCGGGTCTGTGGAGCAGACTGGAGTCATGGACTACAGAAAACTGGGCAGCAGCGGACTAGAGATTTCGGCGGTCACCCTCGGGTGCATGAGCTATGGGGACCCGCAGCGTGGAAGCCACGACTGGACCCTTCCGGAGGAGCAGAGCAGGCCGTTCATCCGGCGTGCTCTCGAGCTCGGCATCACGACCTTCGACACCGCAAACGTCTACTCAGACGGCTCGAGCGAGGAGATTCTGGGGCGCGCGCTCACCGAGTTCGCGCGACGCGACGAAGTCGTCATCGCAACGAAGGTGCACGGGGTCATGCGCCCAGGCCCGAACGGCCGCGGGCTGTCGCGCGGCCACATCATGACCCAGGTCGACGCGAGCCTTTCGCGGCTCGGCACCGACTACGTCGACCTCTACCAGATCCATCGCTGGGACCCGACGGTGCCGATCGAGGAGACGATGGAGGCCCTGCACGACGTAGTGAAGGCTGGCAAGGCGCGCTACATCGGGGCGTCATCCATGTTCGCATGGCAGTTCGCCCAGGCGCAGTACACGGCAGACCTGAACGGCTGGACCCGGTTTGTTTCGATGCAGGACCACTACAACCTCATCAACCGTGAGGAGGAGCGGGAGATGCATCCCTTCTGCCTCGATCAAGGCGTCGGCGTGCTGCCTTGGAGCCCGCTCGCTCGCGGCAAGCTCACGAGGGACTGGGATGCCACGACCTCGCGATCGCAGACCGACGAGTTCGGCAAGGTGCTGTACACGCAGGCGGATGAGGCCGACCGTCGAGTAGCCGCGGCCGTGGCATCCGTCGCCGATGCGCGCGGCGTGGCCCGCGCGCAAGTGGCGCTCGCCTGGGTGGCGCAGCAGTCGGCGGTGACGTCGCCCATCGTCGGCGCGACGAAACTCACTCATCTCGACGATGCCGCGGCCGCTGTCGAACTCGATCTCACCGCCGAAGAACTCGCCGAACTCGAGGCGCCGTACGTGCCTCACTCCGTCGCCGGTTTCTAGGGCTGGCGTCCGGTGATCGCGAGCAGTCGGGACTGCAGCGGGGCGTCGTCGGGGAGGGGAACAGGCGGGGCGTAGAGCCCGCTCGCGGCGAGCGTGTCGCGCTGGGGCTCGAAGACGGTCCAGACCGCCTCGACGAGCGCGAGATCCAGTCGCTCCGGGGCGCCTACCGCGCGGGCGAGATCCCACGAGTGGATCGTCACGTCGCTCACCTGCTCGCGCAAGTAGTCGGTGACCGGCACCGAGTCGTAGGACAGGCTCACGATGGTGGTCGGCGAAGCGGCATCCCAGGCTGTGGTCGCCGCGAGCGAATAGAGGCGCCACTCGGCGCGCAGGTCGTCGTCGAGAGGGCGAAGCTCGCGCCGCGCCTGCTCGACCGTGCGGCCGGCGAGAAGCTGCGGCACCCACTGCTGTTCCTCCACCACGTGCCGAACGAGGTCGCGCACGCTCCACTCGGTGTCCGGCGTCGGGGCATCCCAGTCCGTGACCACGCCGAGTCGAGTCGCAAACTCGCGGTGTGCCTGCTTCTGCAGGGCGAGCCAGTCGCTGTGCTCCGTCATGGTGGGGCTCCGATCATCGTGTCCTTCCTCCCACAACGCCGGGAGGGGTCCCTGGCATTCCGCCGGCGCGCCGCATCAGGAGGTCGGATGGCGACATCCACAGTATCCCGAGACCTAGGCTGGCCAGCGGGAAGGATTGCCATGCATGACGACGACGAAACGCCCAGGGCCGACCGCTCGAGAACCGTGACCTGGGAGGATCCGCTCATCGGGGCCGAACTCGCCAAGACCATGACCGGTCTCGAGTACATGCAATCCCTCGTGGACGGATCCATCCCGCCGCCCCCGATCGTGCATCTGATGCAAATGCGACTCGTCGCCGTGGAAGTCGGCAAGGCGACGTTCACGTGCGACCCGGACGAATCCCACTACAACCCCATTGGAACGGTGCACGGCGGCCTCGTCTGCACGCTGCTCGACTCGGTGCTCGGGTGCGCGGTTCAGACGACGCTGCCACGGGGCCAGGGCTACACCTCGCTCGAGATCAAGGTGAGCTACCTGCGCCCGGTCACCGCGACCACTGGCCAGCTCACTGCCGTGGGAATAGTCACCAAGCCGGGCAGCAGGGCCGCCTTCGCCGAGGGCACGGTGCACGACGCTAACGGCAAGCTCATCGCGACTGCCTCGAGCACGCTCCTGGTCTTTCCGGCCTGAGCCGGTCGGGTTCAGTCGCTCAGTCGCACGCCGAGCAGTCCGACCGCGCCGCTGAACCCCGTCGTGAGCAGCATCGACGTGATGACCCCCGCCGCGAGGATGCTCGTGAGCACGACGAGCTGGAAGACGCCGGCCTGGAGCACGGACGCCCCACCGAAGATCGCGCCGACGAACGAGCCGGGCAGCGCGACGAGTCCGGTGGTGCGCGTCTGGTCGGTCGTGGGGATGAGCGCGCCGAACACCGCGCGGGTCGCGAGATCCCGCACCGACTGCCGCGGCGTCGCCCCGAGCGCTAGCCAGCCCTCGACCTCGTCCTGGCGGCTGACGAGCGCCTCACGAAAGTGCCGCCCGGCGAGGGTCGCCACGCTCATGGTGCCGCCGATAATGATGCCGCCGACGGCGAGCAGGTAGCGACCCGATAACGCGATCGCGCCCGAGGCGAACACCGTGATCATGGGCACCGCGAGCCCGACGGCGAGCGAGCCGGCGATGATCGCGACCTCGACGCGCGAACGGGCGATCCGGCGGGACACCGTGTAGACGGCTGCCCCGAACATCACCACGAGGGCCACGGCCACCCATCGCTCGTCCGAGATGATGCCGCCGAGGATAAGGGTCAGCAGGGCGAGCTGCACGGCGGCCCGCCCGATCGCCCAGAGGGGTGCCCACGGCCGGGGAATTCCCCTCGCGAGAAGCAGGCCGGTCGCGATGGCGATGAGCACACCGACGGCGATGGAGGTCGGCACGAAGTTCACTGTGCCATTGTCCTCTCCCGCTCGGCCTCGGTGCGCTGCTGAGAATGGTCGTCATTCCCGACTAGGGAGAATGGTGGAATACCCAGGTGAGCCTTTCTAGAGTGAGAACTATGGATCCAACGGGCGATCACGAGGTGGGCGGCGGCCACGCGCATTCGCACGGCATCGACCCGGCGACGGGCGCCGCGAATCGCGCACGCCTCGGCATCGCCATCGGCATCGTTTCCATCGTGCTCGTCGTCGAACTCGTCGGTTCCATCGTGTCGGGCTCTCTCGCGCTGTTCGCCGACGCGGGCCACATGCTCTCCGATCTCACCGGGCTCATCGTCGCGCTCATCGCCACGCTCATGGCGGCGCGTCCGGCCACCGACACGCGCACGTTCGGGCACCGCAGGGCCGAGGTCTTCGCGGCGTTCCTCAATGGCGCGATCCTGCTCGTCGTCGTCGTGTTCGTCGTAGTGGAGGCCATCGATCGGCTCGCGGGGTCGAGCGCCGGGGCTGTGCAGGCACCGCTCATGCTCGTCGTAGCGGCAGTGGGCGCGATCGCCAACACGGCCGCGCTGCTCGTGCTGCGCGGGGGAGCCGAGCACTCCATCAACATGCGGGCCGCCTACCTCGAGGTGCTCGGCGACCTCGTCGGGTCGATCGCGGTCATCGTGGCTGCGGTCGTCATCCTGTTTACAGGCTTCGAACTCGCCGACGCGATCGCGTCTCTCGCGATCGCCGCCCTCATCCTTCCGCGAGCCGTCTCGCTCATGCGCGACGTGCTGCGCGTCCTCAGCCAGGGCACGCCGCGGGGCACGGATGTCGACGTCATCCGCGAACACGTGCTCTCGAAGCAAGGCGTGGTGTCGGTGCACGACGTGCATGTCTGGTCGATCACACCGGGAGCCGATGTCTTCTCGGCCCACGTCGTGGTCGAACCCCGCATCTTCAGCGAGAACGAGACCGACCGCCTGCTCGACGCACTGTGCGAGTGCCTCAGGGAGCACTTCGACGTGGCGCACTCCACCTTCCAACTCGAGCCGGCCGAGCACGCCGAGCACGAGGCCCGGCAACATCGCTAGGCCCGCGCGCTCGCCTTGGTGGGGCCAATGCGCGCAAACGGGGCCGACGTGTTGGCCCCGATTGCACGCGCTGGCCCCACTGCGCACGTTGCTCCGTGCTCGCGTCGCCCCCGGGCGTGCACAAGGGCCCCCGCGATTTCTCGCGAGGGCCCCGAAACGGATACGGGTTATGCGGCCTGCAGCACGAGCTGGAGCTCGATGTTGAGGGTGATTTCGTCGCCGAGGGTGAGCCCGCCGGCCTCGAGGGCCGCGTTCCAGCTCACGCCGAAGTCCTGGCGGTTGATCTTGGTGGATGCCGTGGCGCCCGCCTTGGTCTGGCCGTAGCCGTCGGTGACGATGCCGCCGAATTCGCCCTTGAGGGTCACCGGCTTGGTGAGGCCGCGCAGCGTGAGGCTGCCATCGATCGTGAAGTCGTCACCGTCGATGGCGATGTTCGAGGAGGTGAAGGTCGCGGAGGGGTGCTCCTCGACGAGGAAGAAGTCGCTTGTGCGGAGGTGCGCGTCACGGTCCTTCTGGCCGGTGTTGATGGAGGCGATGTCGATGACCGCCTCGATCGTGGTGGTGGTCGGGTCCTCGCCCGTGACGACGGTCACGTCGAAGGTCTCGAAGAAGCCGCGGACCTTGCTGATCGCGAGGTGCTTGACGCTGAAGGACAGCTCGGAATGGGACGCGTCCAGCTTCCAGGTGCCGGCGACGTATGCGGGATGGGTGTCAATGAGATTGGTCATAGTCCCATGCAAGCGCATAGACCTGTGAACTATTCCCCAATTCGGTGACATGTCACAAAAATCTACGAATTGTTACGCAGTGCGTCGGCCGGCGCGGGCGACAGCACCGCGATCAGGACGGACGCGTCTCCGGCGAGACGGTGCGCGACGGGTTTCGCTCGGCGAGGTGCCCGATCACCGAGTCGATGCGGCCGAGGGCGTCCGGCGAGAGCTTCACGCCGGCGGCCTTGGCATTCGACACCACCTGTTGGGGCTTCGACGCCCCGATGATGGCCGAGGCCACGTTGGGATTCTGCAGCACCCACGCGATCGCCAGCTGTGCGAGATCGAGACCGGCCTCCTCGGCGACCGGCCGAAGCTCCTGCACGGCAGTGAGCACGTCATCCGCGAGGAAGCGCTTGATGGTGTCCGCGCCGCCCTTCTTGTCGGTCGCCCGGGTGCCCTTGGGCAGCGGGGCGCCCGGCAGGTACTTGCCGGTAAGGGCTCCCTGCGCTACCGGTGACCACACGATCTGTGAGATGCCGAGTTCCTGCGACGCCGGCACGACATCCGCCTCGATCACGCGCCACAGCATGGAGTACTGGGGTTGGTTGGAGATGAGCTGGATGCCGAGCCCTTTCGCGAGGGCGTGGCCGGCGCGCAGCTGGTCGGCATTCCACTCCGACACACCGATGTAGAGGGCTTTGCCCTGCCGCACGACGTCGGCGAAGGCCTGCATCGTCTCCTCGAGAGGAGTCTCGACGTCATAGCGATGCGCCTGGTACAGGTCGACGTAGTCGGTCTTGAGCCGCTGCAGCGAGCCGTCGATGGACTCGAGAATGTGCTTCCGCGAGAGTCCGCTGTCGTTTGGACCCTTGCGCCCGGTGGGCCAGTAGACCTTGGTGAAGATCTCGAGCGACTCGCGCCTCTCGCCCTTGAGCGCTTTGCCGAGCACCTTCTCGGCGACGGTGTTGGCGTAGACGTCCGCGGTGTCGAAGGTCGTGATCCCGGTCTCGATCGCGGCCTTAACACACTCGATGGCGGTGTCGTTCTCCACTTGCGAGCCGTGGGTCAACCAGTTGCCGTACGTGATTTCGGAAACCTTGAGGCCGCTGTTACCGAGATATCTAAAGTCCATGCCGTCAACGTTACGCCCGTCGGATGAACCTCCGCGTGTGCTTCCGGGTACATTGACGTGAATGGCACGTTACGTAGCTCTGCTTCGAGGCATCAATGTCGGCACCGCGAAGGCGGTCTCCATGTCCGATCTCGCTGCCGTGTTCGCGGATCTCGGCTTCGGCGACGTCGCGACCCTGCTGCGCAGCGGGAACGTGGTCTTCTCGTCGCACCCGGGGCTCGCCTCCGACGCGCCGGCATCCATCGAGGCTGCAGTCCTGGCGGCCACCGGCGTGCAGTCGAGCGTGCTCGTGCTCGCCGCCGCCGACTTCGCGGCCATCGCCGAGGCCAACCCTCTTCGAGCCGTGGCGACCGACGGCTCGAAGTCGTTCGTGACCTTCGTTTCGTCGATGCCGGAAAGCCTCGAACTCCCGGATGAGGCGGGGCTGGCCCCCGAGATCCTCGTCGCTGGGGAGCGCGCAATCTATCAATGGATGCCGAACGGCAGCCAGAAAACCCGCGTGCCCCAGTCGTTCTGGAAGCAATTCGACGGCACGCTGACCGCCCGAAACTGGAACACCGTGACGAAGCTCATCGGGTTGCTCGCCGACTGACCGCAGCCTAGTCATTTCCAGCCCGATGTGAAGAAGCCTTTCCTCCTTCACAGGTTTTACGGAGGTTGATCGTTGAGGGTGGAAGGCGAAAGCCGATAAGAACGAACTTCCACTGGTGCGAACATTCCGCCAGCGACGGAATAATGTCGGCCAGTTTCCCGCCACCGTTGGGGAGCCTCCATCCGCGCTCGAAGTCGTGCGTTTGCCCGTGCGTGCTCGCGCCTCCGCGTGCCGCAGCGATCCGGAAGACCCCCGCTTGCCCAAACATTCATCCCGTGCTTCCGCGCGCGTCCGTCCCCCGGTAAGCGAGCCGGTTGCCGCGCGCGTGCGTCCCTATGTGACTGGGCCGGTCGCGCCGGCAACCCCGTCGCTTCCCGCACTCAACGGACGATCGGTGCGCAACCTCCGCCACGTGCGAACGGTGCGTGCGGTGCGCCGCAATGTCGCCATCGTGGCCGTCGGTTTTGCCGCGTTGCTTGTCGGCGGAGTCGCGCTTCCGGCCTACGCCCAGGCGACGGCGCTGCCGGCCTACGTCGCGCCCAAACTCCAGTCGCTCGCCGTCTCGGCCGCGCTGCCGCTGCCGGTGATCAGCCGTGATACGTACTCCGTGACCGTGCCGCCGCCGCTGCAGTGGCCGGTCGACCCCGGGAGCCCGATCAGCGACGGCTTCGGGCCGCGCATCGCGCCGTGCGCCGGCTGCTCGAGCTACCACGAGGGGGTCGACTTCGATCCGGGCTACGGGGCCACCGTGCACGCGATCGCCGCCGGAGTCGTCGTCGAGACGAATAATCCCGGATACAGCGCCCTCGGCATCCATGTCGCCATCGAGCACGTAATCGACGGGCAGACCATCGTGAGCGCGTACGGCCACATGCAGGTCGGCTCGATGAAACTCAAGGTGGGGGACATCGTCCACGCCGGGCAGCCGATCGGGCTCGTCGGTAGCACCGGAGCGAGCACGGGCGCCCACCTCCACTTCGAGATCCGCCAGGGCGGCACGACTCCGATCGATCCGCTCGTCTGGATGCACGCGCACCTCGGCTGATCGCCGGGCCGCCGCGCGCCGCGCCTGGTTCGCGTGCGGCGGCGCGCGCCACGCCACCCATTACTGTGCCCGTTTGTCGTGATCGTGCCTCGTCGAGCGGGCACAATCACGACAAAGGGGAACAATTGCGGGCTCGGTCAGAAGCGCCGGGTGAAGGGCATGGTGGCGTAGATCACGGCGGGCAGCTGGATCCAGTTGCGGCCACGCACGAGCGCGTACGCGAGCACGAGATAGAACGGCCCGTAGACGAACGCGGAGAGCCCGGTGACGAAACGCATCCACACCGGTGGGTTCATGAAGAGCGGGTCGGCGTCGTGCGCGTACCAGTAGTTGCCCTGCACGAGGGGGTTTCCCGAGGCGGGGGAGAAGTCCACGCTCACGGTGGGCAGGAGGTCGCTGATCACCGACGTGACCGCGAAGGCGAGGAAGATCACGGTGAAGAAGATGTCGACCGGGCGCTGACGGAGCGGAAGATTGGGCGCACATTCATAGTCGCCCACAGCGCACGCGGGCGAAAGCCGACCCGCAGATGGATTGGGTTTCCAGCAACTCGAGTTACCGTCGGTTCGTGAACACGTTTTCCTCTGTGTGGCGATCCCGGGTGCTCTCCGCATTCACCGGCGACCGGCAGGGTCGGCCGGACTGGATCGACGAGATCGAACTGGGCGACGACGCGGGGTTTTTCGGCGTCGGATCGGCGGCGTGGGCGGTGCACGGCGGCATGCCGACGCTCGTCGCCGGCATCCGCGCCCTGCTCATGCAGACCCTGCACCCTGGCGCGATGGCCGGCGTGCGCGACTGGTCGCGCTACAAGGAAGACCCGCTCGGGCGCCTCTCCGGAACGATCCAATGGCTCATCGGTGTGACCTTTTCGGACACGGCGATGGCGATTCGGGAATCGAACCGGGTCGAGCGCTTCCACGACCGCGTGCGCGGCACCTACTTCGACGCCAACGGCGTGGAGCGCCCGTACTGGGCCGGCGACCCCGAGTTGCTGTCCTGGGTCCACGTCGTGTTCACCGACGCGTTCCTCGGCAGCCACGCGATTTGGGGTGGGCCCATCCCGGGCGGACCCGACCGATACGTGGGCGAGTGGACGAAGGCGGGGGAACTCATCGGTGTTCCGTCCCCGCCGGCGACCGAGGCGGAGCTGCGCTCGCAACTCGAGGCCTTCCGGGCCGCCGGCACTCTCAAGAGCGACGAACACGTCGCCGACGCCGTGAGGTTCATCCGCCACCCGGGAATCGCACCGGGCATGCGCCCGGCCTACCGCATCCTCTTCGGCGGGGCCGTCGCGTCGATCCCGCGCGAATACCGCAAGCTCTTGGGGCTCAGGCGGCCCTGGTGGCCGGCGATTACCCTCACGCGAGCGGTGCTCGCGCTCGTCGGGTCGATTCTCGGTCGGAGCTCCACGAGCGAAGACGCGGCCCGCAAGCGACTCGCCCGGCTCGGCCTCTTGCCGACGACAGGTGAGGATGTCCGACGCGTCGGGTAGATTGCGTTCGGGATGAGCAAACAGGACGGCAGCACTCGGCAGGTGAGTTCGGCCTCGGTCGACAGCAGCACCTCGACGATCCTGCACGTCGACCTCGACGCCTTCTTCGCGTCGGTCGAGCTGCTCGACAGGCCTGAGATCGCCCACCTGCCGGTCGTGGTGGCCGGGCGTTCGTCCCGCTCCGTCGTGACGGCGGCCAACTATCCGGCGCGCAAGTACGGCGTTCGATCGGCCATTCCACTCTCCCAGGCGTTGCGGCTCTGCCCCACGGCGATCGTGCTCGAGCCCCACTTCGAGAAATACCGCTACTTCTCCGACAAGGTCATGGGGATCTTCGACGATGTCACGCCGCTCGTCGAACGGCTGGGAATTGACGAGGCGTTTCTCGACGTGGCCGGCGCCCGCGGACTGCTCGGTTCGCCGGCCGAGGTTGGCGCGCTCATCCGCCGTCGCGTGCACGACGAGACGGCGCTCAACTGCTCGGTGGGGGCGGCCTCCACCAAGTTCGTCGCGAAGCTCGCTTCGGGGCGCGCGAAGCCGGACGGCATGCTTGTGGTGCCGGCGGACCAGACGCTCGCCTTCTTGCATCCGCTGCCCGTCGGCGCACTCTGGGGCGTCGGGGCCGCGACCGAGGAGGCGCTCACCCGGCGCGGGTTCCGCACGATCGGCGACATCGCGGCCACTCCCGTTGGGGCGCTGCAGCGGGTCGTCGGCGAGGCGTCGGGCCGCAAGCTGCACGATCTCGCGAACGGTCTCGACCCCCGAATCGTCAACCCACGCTCAGACGAGAAGAGCGTCGGGCACGAGGTGACCTTCGAGGTGGACACCGTCAACGCCGATGAACTGCGCCGTGAGTTGCTGCGGCAGGCGAACGCCGTCGCGGTGCGCATGCGCACTGCCGGCTGGGTCGGCCGCACCGTCGTGCTCAAGCTGCGCTACTCAGACTTCAGCACGATCACGCGCTCGCGAACCCTCGCCGAGGCGACGGATGTCGGACGGCGCATCTACGAGGAGGTGCGCGCGATCTACGAGGCCGTCGGCGCCCACGCGCCCGTGCGACTCATCGGGGTGCGCATGGAGCAGCTGTTGCCGGGGGACGGGCAGCAACCGGGGCTGTGGGACGAGGATGAGGGCTGGCGCGAGGCCGAAGACACCATCGATGCCGTGAGCGCCCGATTCGGTCGCGGCGCGCTGCGACCGGCGTCGCTGCTGACGTCGACGGCCCCGCTCGGTGACCCGCGCAACCTGCCCCGCCAGCAGCACTAACCCGTCCCGACGGTCGTTCAGGTTTCCATAGAATCGCAGCATGGACGAAGGCACCTGGAACCGCACGACGATCGAGCCGCAGAGCGTCAAGGCGCCGTTTTCGAACTCCGCCGTCTTCCTGGTCGTCACGATCCGTCCGGGCTTCGAGGCGGCGAGCCGCGCGCGCGAGGTGATCGCCGACATCGGAGGGCTTGTCCGTGCAGTCGGGTTTCGCGACCTTCAGGGCCACCTCTCCTGCAACGTCGGCATCGGGTCGGAGGCGTGGGGCCGATTCGACCAGCCGTCGCGGCCGGAGCAACTGCGCACGTTCGCCCCGATCACGACCGGCACCCACACGGCCGTCTCGACGCCCGGGGACCTGCTCTTCCACATCCGCGCCGAGCGTGCCGACATGTGCTTCGAGCTCGAGAGACTCCTCATCGACAAGCTCGGATCGAGTGTGACTGTCATCGACGAGGTGCAGGGCTTTCGGTACTTCGACGCGAGGGACCTCCTCGGTTTCGTCGACGGCACCGAGAACCCCACCGGTTCCGCGATGGCCGATGCGTCGATCGTGGGCGACGAGGACCCGGACTTCGCCGGCGGCAGCTACGTCGTCGTGCAGAAATACCTGCACGACCTGGGCGCCTGGAACGGCCTGTCGACGGAACGGCAGGAGGCGATCATTGGGCGCACCAAGGCCGACGACGTGGAACTCGACCAGGCCGACGATGCCCGAAAGTCGCACAAGTCGCTCAACACGATCGTCGACGCGAACGGTGTCGAGCACGACATCCTTCGCGACAACATGCCTTTCGGTCGCCCGGGGCACGGAGTTCGGCACCTATTTCATCGGATACGCGCGCGAGCTGTGGGTGATCGAACAGATGCTGCGCAGGATGTTCGTGGGCGACCCGATCGGAGATTACGACCGTATCCTCGACTTCTCCACGGCCACGACGGGCACGACCTTCTTCGTGCCGTCGCTCGAAGTGCTCGAGGCGCTCGCGCCCGCCTGACCCCGCTGCGCTGCTGCCCGACCCCGTCGGGGCCAATGCGTGCAATTTGGGCCGACGCGTTGGCCCCGATTGCACGCATTGGCCCCGGAACGGGCCGGTCCACGCGGGCGAACGAGCGGCGCTCAGCGGGCGAGGATCGCCGCCGAATGGCCCGGCAGCACCACGCCCGTCGCCGAGGCGCCCACCGTGTCGTGGGTGGCGAGCAGCACCGAGCCGCCGAACGGCAGGGCGATCGGGAAGTCCGCGAGATTCACGACGATCGAGGTCGACCCGCGGTGGAGCACGAACCAACGGCCGGTCGCCCCGTCGTCGAAATCGACGCTCGTGTGATCGAAGCGCGGGTCGGTGAGGTCGGGAACTGAGCGCCGCAACTCGGCAAGCCGGCGGTAGACGGTCAGCAGTCGGGCGTGGTCGCCATCCGCCGCCTCCGCCCAGTCGAGCTTCGATCTCTCGAACGTCAGGGGGTTCTGCGGGTCGGGCACGACGGCCGGGTCCCAGCCCATCCGTTCGAATTCCCGGATGCGCCCTTCGGCCGTCGCGGCGCCGAGCTCCGGCTCCGGATGCGAGGTGAAGAACTGCCACGGAGTGGACGCCCCCCATTCCTCGCCCATGAAGAGCATCGGCGTGAACGGCCCGGCGAGGGTCAGCACGGCGGCGATCGCGAGCTGCCCGTAGTCGAGGGTCGCGCTCAGGCGGTCGCCGATCGCGCGATTGCCGACCTGGTCGTGGTTCTGGTTGGCCACGACGAGCCGCCAGGCCGGCATGTTCTCGGTGTCGATCGGATGCCCGTGGTCACGACCGCGAAACGACGAATATGTTCCGTCGTGGAAGAACCCGCGCGTCAGGACCTTGGCGAGCGCACCGAGGTGCTCGAAGTCGGCGTAGTACCCCGCGGTCTCGCCGGTGAGAGCGACGTGCACCGCGTGGTGGAAATCGTCGCTCCACTGGGCGTCGAGGCCGTAACCGGCGGCCTCCCTTGGGCGGATGAGCTCCGGATCGTTGAGATCGGACTCGGCGATCAGGGTGAGCGGACGCCCCAGGAACGCCGACAGCGCGCTCGTCTCGAGGGCGAGTTCCTTGAGGATGTGC
>DMKW01000130.1:0-3876 GCA_003454135.1 Microbacteriaceae bacterium | reverse complement strand
TCGATCACGAAACGCCGCACCTCGGGCGCGTCGAGGTTGACCGAATCGCCCCACGTGTTCGCGCTCTGGTCGCGCAGGTATGGTCCGAAGCGTGGGAGATAGTTGCCGCTCGGTCCGAGGTGGTTGTAGACCACATCCTGGATTATCCCGAGACCGTGAGCATGGCACGCGTCGACGAACCGCTGGTAGGCGGCCGGCCCGCCATATACCTCGGCGACGGCATACCACAGCACCCCGTCGTAGCCCCAGTTGTGGGTTCCATTGAAGCCGTTCACAGGCAGGAGCTCAACGAAGTCGACTCCGATCGACACGAGGTGGTCGAGGCGCTCGATGGCGGAGTCGAGCGTGCCGTCCGCTGTGAACGTGCCGAGGTGCAGCTCGTAGATGACGCCGCCCGCGAGCTGACGGCCGGTCCAGGCGTCGTCGGTCCAGGCGAAGGCGGCCGGGTCGAAGGTGCACGAGAGGCCGTGCACTGACTCCGGCTGGCGCCGTGAGCGCGGATCCGGCAGCGGGGTCTCATCGTCGTCGAGAAGGTAGCCGTAGTCGGCGCCATGGAGCCCGGCCCGGGCGCTCCACCATCCATCGGTCGAGCGGTTCATGGGATGCCGCGAGCCGTCGAGAACGAGCGTCACGGTGTCGACGTCGGGGGCCCACACCTCGAAGCTCACGGGAGCACAGGGGCGGGTACGGCCAGGCGCGCCGTCGGCACGAGGAGTGCCACGGGGTAGCGGGCGAAAACGTCGGAGAGCCTCAACTCGCCGCCGTCGAACCGGGTGCCGGTGAGCACGTCGGTGACCGGGCGCCCGGCGAGCACGATCGAGGTCTTGCCCCAACCGCCGCCGAGCTCGAGGCCGAGGGGCAGCCGAGTCGCCACGGTGACGACGTCCCCGCGGTCGAAGGCGACCACGTGACGGGCGGCGGAGCCGAAGGCGGGCAGCGGCGCGTAGCGGGTGAAGAGCTCGGGCTGGTCGCGACGCAGGCGGAGTGCCCTCGCGGTGACGAGCAGCTTCGCCGCGCCCGATTCGTCGATCGGGGGGTGCGCGCCGGCGTCGATCGCGGCGAGGTAGAGCCGCCGCTCGTCGAAGTCGACCGGCCGACGGTTGTCCGGGTCGACGAGGGAGGTCTCCCAGAGCTCGCTGCCCTGGTAGACGTCTGGCACCCCTGGCGCGGTCAGCTGGATGAGCTTGGCGGAGAGCGAGTTGCACCACCCGGCCACCCGCACTTGGTCGAGCACCTCGTCGATGATGGCTGTGACGGCCGGGTCGTCGAAGGCGGAATCGACGAGGTCGTGCATCCGTTGCTCGAATGCCTCCCGCGGCGCGTCCCACGCCGTCGAGTTTCCTGCCTCGCGTGCGGCCTTCTCGGCGTAGGCGTGCAGCCTTTCCCGGCTCGCGGGCCATGATCCGACGATGGCCTCCCACAGCAGCGCTTCGAGCGGGCCGTCGCCGAGCGGGGCCGCATCGCGCAACCGGTCGAGCGCCGACTCCCATGCGCCAGGCATCTCGGCGAGCACGCTGATGCGGGCTCGCACGTCTTCCCCACGCTTGGTGTCGTGCGTCGACAGGGTCGTGAGCGATGCGGGAAAGGCTGCCTGGCGCAGCTGCTGGCGGCGGTGGAACTCCGTGGTGCCGATCGAGAACTCCGACGGGTCCGCGCCCACTTCCGTGAGCGAGCCGAGCCGCGTGTAGCGGTAGAACGCGGTGTCTTCGACGCCCTTTGCCATCACCATGCCCGAGGTCTGCTGGAATCGGATCGCCGCCGGGTGGTCCTGGTCGCTGAGGATCGGAACGAGGTCGCCGATTGCGTCGGTGAGGTCTGGCCGGTGCGCCGTCGCGAGTCGCGCGGCATCGTGCAGGTGCTCGAGGCCGAGCGGAAGGTATGACCGGTACACGGGAAAACATGCGAGCAGTTCGGCGAGGGCGTCGGCCGTTGCCGAGATCGTGGATCCCTCCTCCGCCTCGACGGCGTCGACCGACTTGCCGAGGTCGCGTTCAAGGCGCAGCACCTCCGAGCGAAGGATGCCGTCGGCGATCGCCCGCTTCGTGTCGTGGATGAGGCCTGGCCACGACACGGTGGAGTCGGTGCCGCGCAACCGTCGATCGAGTTCGTCGAGCGCCGACCGGCCAGCCGGGTCGACGAGCACGCGGTCGACGTCGGCGAGGGCGTCGTAGCCCGTGGTGCCGGCGGTCGCCCACGAAGTGGGGAGTTGCTCGTCACCCTCGAGAATCTTCTCGACGAGCACGTAGGCGTCACCGGTCGCCTGCGCGAGATCGTCGAGGTAGCCGCCAGGGTCGGCGAGGCCGTCCGGGTGGTCGACGCGCAGGCCGTCGACGAGCCCCTCGCGGAACCAGCGCGCGATCTCCATGTGGGACTCGTGGAACACCGAGGGGATTTCAACCCGGATGCCGGCGAGCGAGTTCACGGCGAAGAAACGTCGGTAGTTGAGTTCGGCGTCCGCGCGTCGCCAGCCGATGAGCTCGTAGTGCTGTCGCGAGTGCACGTCTTGCGGGGAGGCGCCGCCACCTGCCGTGCCGGGGGCGATCGGAAACCGGTTGTCGAGGTAGCGCAGCTCGTCGCCGACGATCTCGAGGTCATCCAGCGCGGTGCCCGAGGTTCTCGACGAGTCGTCCCCGAGTACCGGAATGCGCACCTTGTCGTTGCCGAACTCCCAGTCGATGTCGAACGCCTCGGCGTACCGCGAATTCCGACCGTTTTTCAGCACATCCCACCACCACGCGTTCTGGTGCGGCGTCGCGATGCCGACGTGGTTGGGAACGATGTCGACGAGCACGCCGAGCCCGAGCGCCTTCGCCGCCGAAGCCGCCGCATCCAGTCCGGCCGCGCCTCCCCGCGCGGGGTCGATCGTCGAATGGTCGGTCACGTCATAGCCGTGGTCCGAACCGGCCTCTGCCGTGAGCAATGGCGAAAAGTAGAGCCAATCGGCCCCGAGATCGCGCACGTACTCGGCAATGTTCGCCGCGGCCGTGAGGTCGAACGACTCGCGAATCTGCAAGCGGTAGGTGGAGCGCGGGATGCGCATCAGCTCAGCTCCGGTTTGACGGGAGGCGTCGGCTGACTGCTCGCGAGCGAGATGAGCGACGCGGCGACGGAGTGGTCGATCTCCACCTCCGGTGCCACCCAGGCCCGAAGCACCACAAGCGACTTCGTCTCGACGGGCACGACATTCCCGGCGCTGCGCGGCGCCGAGTCCGCGAGCGTGCCGGACGTGTCGATCACGATCTCCCACGAGCCGGAAAACTCGGCCGAGGGCAGGGTGAAATCGACCGGCTCGTCATGCGCGTTGAAGAAGATGGCGAAGTTGAGATCGGTGATGGGGTTGCCGCGGGCGTCGCGTCCCTGGATTCCATTCCCGTTGAGGAATACACCGATGGACCGGCCGAATCCGGCATCCCAATTCTCGGGCTCCATCTCCTCGCCGGCCGGCGTAAGCCAGACGATGTCGGAGAGCGGTTCTCCCTCGCCGCGCTTGACCGGCCTGCCGTCGAAGAAGCTCTTACGCCGGAAAGTGGGGTGCTCCTTGCGCAACCGTGTGACCGCAGACACGAATTCGACGAGCGGCTGATCGGCCGTGTCCCAGTGCACCCACGAGATCTCCGAGTCCTGCGCGTAGGTGTTGTTGTTGCCCTGCTGCGTGCGCCCGAGTTCGTCGCCGTGCAGGATCATGGGCACGCCCTGCGACAGCAAGAGCGTCGCGAGGAAGTTGCGTTGCTGCCGTGCCCGCAGGGTCAGGATCGCGGGGTCATCCGTCGGCCCCTCGACCCCGCCGTTCCAGGAGCGGTTGTGCGACTCGCCATCCTTGTTGTGTTCGCCGTTCGCCTCGTTGTGCTTCTCGTTGTAGGAGACGAGGTCGACGAT
>DMKW01000131.1 GCA_003454135.1 Microbacteriaceae bacterium | reverse complement strand
GCTCGCGAGCTGCATGCCGGAGAGGCAGAGCGCGAACACGAGCACGACCGCCGGCATCACCATCGCAAACTCGGCGGTGATACTGCCGCCCTCTGTCGGGCCGGCTCGCTGGTGGCGCGCCCGCCACCCGTCAACCCGCGAACGTGAGCGCACGATGCACCAGATCGGTGAGGATGCCGCGTACCTCGTCGCTGCGCAGAATCGCGACGAGAAGACCCGCGAAGCCGACGGCCGCCATCGTGGCTATCGCATACTCCGCCGTGGCGGCCCCCTCCTCGCCGCGCAGGGCTCTCTTCAGACGCTTCATTGCACTGCCTTTCGTTCGGTGACTATTCGGTGACTATTCGCCCGCTCCGAGCCGGCTGTGCCATCCTCTCGGCGCCGATCGGGTCGACGAGACGGAGCACGCGAATCGGTGGCCTCGCGCGACCGGCGCGTGCCTGTTGGCGACACGACCGACCGAGGGGGCGAGGGTCGGCTCAGAAGCCCGTCACCGTCGACGCGATGACCGCGATAAGCAGCGGAGCCACGCCGAGGCACATAAACGCCGGTAAAACGCACAGCCCGAGCGGAAGCATGAGGATGACCGCGACGGTCGCCGCCGCGCGCTCAGCGCTGCTGCGCGCGGCGCGCCTCGCCTCGACGGCCTCGCTGCGCAGAAGCGCGGCCGCCGGCACTCCAGCACGCCGGGAGAGGGAGAGCACCTCGGCGATAGTCTCACGGCTGCCGTCGTCGGTGAGGCCGAACCGGGTGCGCGCGGCGTCCACCGCCGCCACGGCTCGAGGAAGCGATGCTCCTCCGGACACCGCGATGGCCATGAGGTCGAGGACGAGTCCCGGCGTAAGCTGCGTTGGCCTCGCCGCGTCGATGAGACGGCGGCTCCACCATCGGGAGGCGAGCATGAGGCCAACGCCGAGCCCGAGGCATGCGAGCCCGAGCGGCGTGGTGAACAGAACGCGAAGACTGTCGAAGCCGAGCGCGAGGCCGAACACCACCCCGACGATCGGCAGAATCACGACCATGCGCGCCGTCGCGATGGGGCCGGCGAGCGCCGTTCGGAGGTCCTCCTGGTTCTGGGCGAGGGAGCGCAACGACGTCGCAAGCTCGGCGAGGGTCGGAGCCAGAGGGGCCCCTGCATCCGTCGCCACCTGCCAGGCCGCCGCGATGCCCCGCCACACCGGATCGTTGCGTCCGGCCGTGTGGGCCGCCGCAAGAACCGCATCGGCGATCGTCGATCCCGCAGCCACGGCATCCGCGACCGCGCGCACGCGAGTGGCCTCGGGACCGGTCGCGTTCTCGGCGAGGTATCCCCAGCCCGAGGCCGGGGATACCCCGGCGGCAAGCAGCACGCCGAGGCGCTGCACGAAAGACGCGATCGACTCGACTCCCGGGGTGGGCTTAGCCACCGGCGGCCTCCACCATTGTCAGCCGATCATGGCGGTCAAGCTCGAACCGCCCCATCTGCACGAGCCTTCGCGATCCGCCGGTGCGGTCGAGGTGCAACACGGTGCCGATGGCGCTCACCGTCTGCCTGGCGATCGCGGTGGGGCTCATTCCCGCAAGAGCGCCGAGAGCCTCGATGCGGGCCGGAACGTCCTCGAGAGAATTGGCGTGCAGGGTGCCCGCGCCGCCGTCGTGCCCGGTGTTGAGAGCCGCGAGCAGTTCGCGGATCTCGCCCCCGCGACATTCGCCGAGCACGAGTCGGTCCGGGCGCATCCGCAATGCCTCGCGCACGAGCCGCTCAAGGCCGAGCTGGCCGGCGCCCTCGAGGTTGGCCTGACGAGACTCGAGGGCGACGAAATGCGGATGCGCCACCCGCAACTCGGCGACATCCTCGATCGCGATGATGCGGTCGGTGGGCGCGGCGCTCGCGAGCAGGGCGGCAAGCAGTGTGGTCTTGCCCGCGCCTGCGGCGCCCGTGATGAGCATGTTTTCGCGTCGGGCGACGAGGGGCGTGATGGTGTCGAGCGGCACAAGGGAAAAGAAGCCGGTCGACTGTAGGTCGGCCAGCCCGGGCCGCTCCACGCGTGGTAGGCGTATAGAGAGGAGTGTTCCACCGGTCGAGATCGGCGGCAGCACGGCGTGCACCCGGATGCCGTCGTGCAGCCGAACGTCCACGCACGGCGTCGCCTCGTCGATGTGCCGCCCTCCGAGCGCGATGAGGCGCACCGCAAGGTCGCGCAACTCCGACTCGCGCAAGGCGAAGGCGCTATCTCGCACGAGGCCGTGGCCGCGGTCGATCCACAGTTCTCGAGGACCATTGACGAAGACGTCGGTCACCGCCGGGTCCGACACGAACGGACCGAGATCGCCGAACTCCGACAGCTCCTCGCCGGTGATGCCGAGTCGTGTCGGAACGGGCCGGACTTCGGCGGAAGACTCCGAGGCGTGCGACGCCCCCGGCCGTCGGGCGACGAATCGCTCTGGCATCCCCTGCTGGGCGTCGGGTTCCACGGAAGCCGGCGACACCGATTCGCGCGGGTCGCCGGGGGCCGCGAGCGCGTCGAACCGGTCGAACATCGCTCGAAAGTAGCGTCCGGAACACGCGGCGGGGACGGCAGGCACGCCAAACCGGGAAGCCAGGAAGGAGCGTGGCCACCGGGAGGAGAAGAGGGGCGGCGCCGGTTGGGGGGAACAGACGCCGCCACAGCAACGCTGGATTGGGGGGAATCGCTACGCGCTGCTTACCGAATTTGCATTCGACGGCTCTTAGTGTACTCCAGCAAACCCCCGGTGCAAGAGAGGAAGTCGACGGAATTCAGCCCCCTCACAGGGTTAG
>DMKW01000103.1:45529-47773 GCA_003454135.1 Microbacteriaceae bacterium | reverse complement strand
GATGTCGTGGTGCGGCGGCGGGCTGATCAGGCCGACACCCGCCGTCGCGTGCCTCGTGCGCGCGATCCACGGATAGACCTTCGTTGGTGGCAGCTGACCGCCCTCGCCCGGCTTCGCGCCCTGCGCCATCTTGATCTGGATGTCCGTCGCGTGGGTGAGATACATGCTCGTGACGCCGAAACGGCCGGACGCCACCTGCTTGATCGCGCTGCGCCGCTCGGGGTCGAGAAGTCGGTCGGTGTCTTCGCCGCCCTCGCCCGTGTTGCTCTTCGCGCCGAGGCTGTTCATCGCGATCGCGAGCGTCTCGTGCGCTTCGGCGCTGATCGAGCCGTAGCTCATCGCACCGGTCGAGAATCGCTTTACGATCGACGATACCGATTCGACCTCGTCGAGCGGCACCGGTGGGCGTACGCCGTCGCGCAGCTTGAAGAGGCCGCGGAGCGTCATGAGGTTCTTGGCCTGGTCGTCGACGAGACGGGTGTAGTCGCGGAAGATGTCATACCGGCGCGCACGGGTGGCGTGCTGCAGGCGGAACACCGAGTCCGGGTTGAAGACGTGGGGCGGCCCGTCGCGACGCCACTGGTACTCGCCACCGATGGCGAGGCGCTCGTGCGCGGTGATCGCGCCATCCTCGGGATACGCGGCGGTGTGGCGCGCAGCGCTCTCTGCCGCGATGACGTCGATCCCGACGCCGCCGAGAAGACTCGAGGTGCCGGTGAAGTACTGATCGACGAAGGCCTGGTCGAGGCCGACCGCCTCGAACGCCTGGGCGCCGGCGTAGGAGCTCACGACGGAGATGCCCATCTTGGACATGATCTTGAGCACCCCCTTGCCGAGCGCCTTGATGAGGTTCTTGACGGCCTTTTCGGGGGTCACACCCGAGATCATGCCGCTGCGCGCGAGTTCCTCGGCCGATTCCATGGCGAGGTACGGGTTGACGGCGGACGCTCCGTAGCCGATCAGCAGGGCGACGTGATGCACCTCGCGCACATCGCCGGCCTCGACGATGATGCCGACCTTCATACGGTTCTGCCGACGAATGAGGTGGTGGTGCACCGCGGCGAGCATGAGCAGCGACGGCACGGGTGCCATGTCCTTGTTCGAGTCGCGGTCGGAGAGCACGATGAAGAGCGCGCCGTCGTCGATGGCCGTGTCGACCTCGTCGCACATGGCGGCAATCCGTTGTTCCATCGCCTTCGGACCCTCATCCACGCGATAGAGCCCCCGGATGGTGCGGGTTGGGTTGAAGAACGCCCGGGACGACTTGGGCGCGATGTGCTGGATCTTGGCGAGTTCGTCGTTGTCGATCACCGGAAAGTCGAGGATCACCTGGCGCGCGTGCTCGGGGGTCGCGCCGAGGAGGTTGCGCTCCGGGCCGAGACCGAGCTTGAGCGAGGTCACGACCTCTTCACGGATGCTGTCGAGCGGCGGGTTGGTCACCTGCGCGAACTGCTGTGTGAAGTAGTCGAAGAGCAGGCGCGGTCGCTCGCTCAGCACCGCGATCGGTGTGTCGGAGCCCATCGCCCCGAGGGGTTCCGCTCCGTTGACGGCCATCGGGCCGATGAGGATGCGCACCTCCTCTTCGGTGTAGCCGAACGTGCGCTGGCGGCGGGTAACCGAGGCCGGCGTGTGAACGATGTGCTCACGCTCCGGCAGATCCCTGAGGTTGATGCGTCCGTCCGCGAGCCATTCTCCCCACGGCTCGAGAGCCGCGAGTTCGCTCTTGATCTCGTCGTCTTCGATGAGGCGGCCGGCCTCGGTGTCGACGAGGAACATCTTGCCCGGGCGCAGACGCCCCTTGCGCACGACACGAGCCGGGTCGATGTCGAGCACACCGATCTCGCTCGCGAGAACGACGAGTCCGTCGTCGGTGACGAGGTAGCGGCCGGGCCGCAGGCCGTTGCGGTCAAGGGTGGCGCCGACGAGGCTGCCGTCGGTGAACACGAGCGCGGCCGGGCCGTCCCACGGCTCCATGAGCATCGAGTGGTACTCGTAGAAGTCGCGGCGAACGGGGTCGATGTCGGTCTGGTTCTCGTACGCCTCCGGCACCATCATCATCATCGCGTGCGGGAGCGAACGCCCGCCGAGGTTGAGCAGCTCCACGACCTCGTCGAACGAGGCGGAGTCGCTCGCGCCGGGGGTGACGATCGGCAGGATGGGAGCGAGGTCGCCGAGAAGCTCGGATTCGAGTTGCGACTGGCGGGCGCGCATCCAGTTGCGGTTGCCCTGCACGGTGTTGATCTC
>DMKW01000103.1:38410-45400 GCA_003454135.1 Microbacteriaceae bacterium | reverse complement strand
TCGAGCTGCAGCGTCGTGACCATGCCCTTGTAGACGATGGTGCGGGAGCTGAGCGAGGGGAAATAGGCGTTGAGCTCACGCTCGGCACGCTTGCGCAGGCGGAACGACTGCCGGTCGAGCGCGATGCCGTGAACCGGGTCGCCGTCGGTCGCCGGCCGGGTGCTCGAGAGGAACACCTGTTCGAAGAACGGCATCGCCTCGCGCGCGAGGTTGCCGAGGCCGTCCGGCCGAACCGGCACGTCACGCCAGCCGAGCACGCGAAGACCCTCCTCGACCGCGAGGGCCTCGATTCCGCGCTTGATGTCGACGCGCTCGTCGATGTCGGTGGGCAGAAACGCCGTTCCGACGACGTAGCGGCCCACCGCGGGGAGGTCGAAGTCCACCACGGCGCGCAGGAAGGCATCCGGGATCTGTGTCACGATGCCGGCGCCGTCGCCGGTGCCGGCGTCCGACCCGATCGCACCGCGATGTTCGAGGTTGCGCAGGGCGCCGAGGGCCGCATCGATGATGTCGTGCCCGGCCGTGCCGCGCAGCGTTGCGACCATGGCGAGACCGCACGCGTCACGTTCACGACCGGGGTCGTACATGCCGGATGCCGCGGGTACCGCGCTAAACCGGGAAAAGGCTGGCGTGAGAGCCATTCTGAACCGTCCTCACGAGAGAAATCAGGGCGTGTGGGACTTCGCTGGCCCGGGGAGGATGAAGGCAATCGAGCCTCGGATCCGGCCCGTTACCTGTGACGCCGTTTCAATTACGACCTTGGGCCAGCCTCGCTTGTGACGGACTTCCTGGCTTTCGACGTTCTGGACGGTGTTGTGGTGGCGAGCTCGGCATCGTTGCCATCTTCGTCGCTGTCCGTGTACGTGTCATCAGAGTCTACCGCAGCCGCGGGCGACCATTCGCGACCCGGCTGATAGACGCTCGGTTCGAGGCCCGGGTGCCTGCGAGACTGCACGGCGAAGATCACGATGCCGACGACGATCGCGCCGAAGGCCGCCCAAACATTGGTGCGGATGCCGAGGAAGATCTCGCTCGGATCGATGCGGATCGACTCGAGGTAGCTGCGGCCGACGCCGTACCAGATGAGGTAGACGGCGAGCACCGTGCCCCACTGCAGCCGGTATGCGCCCGGCACGAGCGCCGGAACGCGCACGCCGAGGATCTCGGCCCGGCGCAGGCTGTGCTTTCGCTCGATGAGGATGATCACGGCGACGCCGATGACGTTCCAGATGATCTCGTAGAGGAACGTCGGCTGGAAGAGCGTGCCGGCGGGGAGCCCGGCCGGGAAGGCCGAGTTGGTCGACTCGATCTGGAGCCCCCACGGGAGGTCGGTGGGGATGCCGAACAGCTCGTGGTTGAACCAGTTGCCGAAACGACCGAACGCCTGGGCGAGCAGGAGGCCGGGCGCGAGGGCATCCGCGAAGCTCCAGAACCGCACCCCGGAGACGCGGCAGCCGATGTAGGCGCCCAGTGCCCCGAAGATGAGTGCGCCGAAGATGGCGATGCCGCCCTCCCAGATGGCGAACACATGCCAGAACGGGTGATTCGGGCCGAAGTAGTCGTCCGGGTGCGTGAGCACGTGGAAGATGCGCGCGCCGACGATGCCGAATGGCACCGCCCACAGCGCGATGTCGAGCACGACCCCGCCGTCCGCGCCACGACGCTTGAGCCGGTAGTAGGTCATGATCGTCGCCGCGACGATGCCGATCAGGATGCAGATGGCATACGCACGGATGTTGATGTCGTATCCGAACCACGTGAGACCGATGTCCCGAAGCCACTTGCCGAGATTGAAGACCTGCCACGACGCGTCGGGACTGGGAATGCTTGCGGGGAGAGCCAAGATCCAGGGTGCCTTTCGTACTGGAGCTGCGGAGAACTAGCTAAGCGTACAGCCCGCCGCCAAGCGGGACGCCGCGGCGGCGACGGCGGCGACTCCGCCATCGGAGAGGGCCTTGACGAGGGCGGAGCCCACAATCGCCCCGTCTGCGTACTGCAGGACTTCCCGAACCTGTTCGGCGCTGGAGATGCCGAGACCGACGCACGTCGACGTCGCCCCGGCGGCACGCAGCCGCGCCACGAGGGTCTTCGCGGCGATGTCGACATCGCTTCGCGCGCCCGTGATGCCCATCGTGGACACCGCGTACACGAATCCGCGGCTCTTCGCGACGGCCTGCGCGAGCCGTTCGTCCGTGGACGACGGCGCGGCGAGGAACACCCGGTCGAGGCCGGTGCGCTCAGAGGCGGCGAGCCATTCGTCGGCCTCGTCGGGGATGAGGTCGGGGGTGATGAGCCCGGCACCACCGGCGGCGAGCAATTCGTCGGCGAACCGGTCGACGCCCCACTGCAGGACGGGGTTCCAATAAGTCATGACGAGAACGGGCACGTCGACACGCGACGTGATCTCCGCAACCGCCTCGAAGCCGTGGCGGATGCGGAATCCACCCTTGAGCGCCTGGAGGGTCGCTGCCTGGATCACCGAGCCGTCCATGACGGGGTCGGAATACGGCAGGCCGAGTTCGATCACGTCGACGCCGTTCTCGGCGAGGGCCACCGCAGCGTCGATGCTCGTGCGCAGGTCGGGAAATCCGGCCGGAAGGTAGCCGATGAGCGCGCCGCTTCCGGCGGCCTTGCGCGCGGCGATGACCGATTCGACGCCGGTCACGCGTTGTCCCCGCGTGCGCCGTCGTCCGTGTGCTCGGAGGCGAGCGCCGCCGTGTCGAGGATGTCGAAATACTTGCCGGCGGTTTCCATGTCTTTGTCGCCGCGGCCGCTGAGGTTCACCAGGATCACCGAGTCCGGACCGAGCACGCGGCCCAGCTCGAGCGTGCCGGCGAGGGCGTGAGCCGACTCGATCGCGGGGATGATGCCCTCGGTTCTCGCCAGCAGGCGCATCGCGCTCATGGCCTCGTCATCCGTCACCGGAAGGTAGCGCGCCCGGCCGATGTCGGCGAGCCACGCGTGCTCCGGGCCAACGCCCGGGTAGTCCAGCCCGGCCGAGATGGAGTGCGAGTCGATGGTCTGGCCGTCTTCGTCCTGCAGCATGTAGCTTCGGGCGCCGTGCAGCACGCCCGGTCTGCCCTTGGTGATCGTGGCCGCGTGGCGGGGCGTCTCCGCGCCCTCGCCGGCCGCCTCGTAGCCGAACAGGGCCACACCAGGATCGTCGAGGAACGCGTGGAAGATGCCCATAGCGTTCGATCCGCCGCCGACGCAGGCAGTGACGGCGTCCGGCAGGCGACCGGTGAGGTCGAAAACCTGCTGGCGCGCCTCCTCGCCGATGATCTTATGGAAGTCGCGCACCATGACAGGGAACGGATGCGGCCCAGCCACGGTTCCGAGCAGATAGTGGGTGGAGTCCACGTTCGCGACCCAGTCCCTCAGGGCCTCGTTGATCGCGTCCTTGAGGGTGCGGGAGCCGGCGGTGACGGGGATGACCTCTGAGCCCAGCAGGCGCATCCTGGCAACGTTGAGCGCCTGGCGCTCGGTGTCGACCTCACCCATGTAGACGACGCACTCCATGCCGAAGAGCGCGGCGGCGGTCGCGGTGGCCACCCCGTGCTGGCCGGCGCCGGTCTCGGCGATGAGCCTCGTCTTGCCGAGGCGTTTCGCGAGCAACGCCTGCCCGAGCACGTTGTTGATCTTGTGCGAGCCGGTGTGGTTGAGGTCTTCGCGCTTGAGGATGACGCGCGCGCCGCCCGCGGACTCCGCGAACCGCGGCACCTCGGTGATGATCGACGGGCGACCCGTGTACGTGGCGTGCAACTCGGCGAGCTCGGCCTGGAACGACGGGTCGACCTTCGCCGTGCGATAGGCGGCGTCGAGCTCGTCGAGGGCCGCAATGAGCGACTCCGGCACGAACCGACCGCCGTATTCGCCGAAGTATGGTCCCTGTTCGTCGCGGAGAGCCATCAGGCGGCCAGGAATTCTGCGAGGGTGCGCACGGGATCCCCCGTGACGAGGGCTTCGCCCACGAGCACGACGTCTGCGCCGGCTTCGCGGTAGTGGGCCACGTCGGCCGCCGTCTTCACCGCGGACTCTGCGACGCGGATCACTCCGGACGGGATGTGCCCGGCTAGACGCCCGAAGAGTTCCTGGTCGAGCTCGAAGGTCGTGAGGTCGCGGGCGTTGACGCCCACGAGCCCCGCGCCGATGTCGAGGGCCCTGGAGAGCTCCTCCGCGCTGTGCGTTTCGACCAGGGCGGCCATCCCGAGCTCCCTCGTGAGTGTGAACAGCTCGAGGAGGGTGGGCTGGTCGAGCGCGGCCACGATAAGCAGCACGAGGTCGGCACCGGCGGCGCGCGCCTCGAACACCTGGTATGGCTCCGCGATGAAATCCTTGCGCAACACCGGCAGGCGCACGGCGTCGCGCACGGCCTCGAGGTCGGCGAGCGAACCGCCGAACTTGCGCCGCTCGGTGAGCACGCTGATGGCGCTCGCGCCACCTCGTTCGTAGGAGGCCGCGAGACCGGCGGGATCGGGGATGTCGGCGAGGGCCCCCCGGGAGGGGCTAGATCGCTTCACTTCGGCGATGATCTTCACGCGGTCGGCAGGGGCCAGGGCCGCGAGGGCGTCGATCGCGGGGACACGGGAGAACGCGGCGGCTTCAACCTCGGCGAGGCTGCGTGCAGCGCGACGGTCCGAAGCGTCGTGGAGGGCTCCGGCTACGAGATCGGCTAACACCGTGTTAGTGGTCCTTCACGGAGTACTTCGGGCCGTTGACGCCGTAGCCCATGCGGGCCAATGCGAAGCCAACGACGAGCCCGATCACCACGAGCACCGCCGACGCCCAGACGACCACCGGCAGGTCGAAGAAAAATGCGACCGTGCCGATGGTGAACGCCACCAGCATGATGATTACAGCGGTCCAGGATGCGGGCGAGTTGCCTTCGCCCGGCTCTGGAAATTCGTCGCTCACAGGTCTCCTTTGTGGGTGCTCAGCCAAAAGTCTAGCGTGACGTCGGATCGCTCCCGCCGCTCAACGTGTCCCAATCCGACACCGGGTTGGCCCCCGGCTGCTCCGCTTCGAATCGAACCGGCTGGTAGCGCCGGGACGATCCCGGCCATCGCCGGAAGCTCACGAGCACGACGATGCCGAGGGCGATCGTCAACAGGCCGACGACGGCGGCGATCCAGGGCCACACCGTCTGGGACACCGACACGACGAGCGCGGCGACGGACGCCTTGCCGCTCACTCCCGTCGCCGTCGTGACTGCCGTGGACGACGCCCCGACGGGGTCGGCGATGGCAAGAACGCTCGATAGCGCGACCGTGACGCCGATGAGGGCCTGCAGCACGCCGAGAATCACACGGAACACCGGGCCGGCGATCGCGAGCGCCGCGACGAGGGCAAGACCGGCGAGGGCGAGGGCGATGAGCCCGGGCGCCGCGACGTCACCGGTGACGGCGATGATCGACCTGCCCGACCCCGACGCCGCCAGCCGAAGGATGAACCACTGGCCGGTCCAGGTGAGCAGCGTGAGCCCGCTCACGACGATTCCCGCGAGCAGCACGAGGTTCTTGAGCCGTCTGTTGCCGTTCACTCCCCGACCTCGGGCGCGGCGTTCACGCGGCGCATGGCATTGGCGACGGCGACCGCGCGCAGCGGCGCCGCGGCCTTGTTGCGGGTCTCCTGGTGCTCCGTCTCGGGGTCGGAATCGGCGACGAGACCGGCGCCTGCCTGTACTCGGGCCACACCCCCGGCGATCGTCGCGGTGCGGATCGCGATTGCGAGATCCAGGTCGCCCGCGAACCCGAAGTAGCCGACGACCCCGCCGTAGAGGCCGCGCTGGGCGACCTCGAGCTCGTCGATGATTTCGAGGGCACGCGGCTTCGGTGCGCCGGAAAGGGTTCCGGCGGGAAAAGTCGCGCGAAACACGTCGATCGAGTTGGCGTTCGGCCTCAGGTCGCCCTCGACCGACGACACCAGGTGCATGATGTGGCTGAAGCGCTCCACCTGCATGAACTCGCTCACCTCCACCGTGCCGGGCACGCACACCTTGAGCAGGTCGTTGCGGGCGAGGTCCACGAGCATGAGGTGCTCGGCCCGTTCCTTCGGGTCGGCGAGCAACTCGTCGGCGAGGGCCAGATCCTCTTCCGGCCCGGCACCGCGTGGACGGGATCCAGCGATCGGGTGCATGTAGACCCGGTTGTTCTCCACCTTCACGAGCGCCTCGGGAGAGGAACCGACGATCCAGTATGGTTCGCCGTCCGGCGCGACGAGGGAGAGCAGGTACATGTACGGGCTCGGGTTGAGGGTGCGCAGCACACGATAGACGTCGATCGGGTGGGCGGTGATCTCGTGATCGAACCGCTGCGAGATCACGACCTGGAAGACGTCACCGTCGCGGATGAACTGCTTCGACCGTTCGACCGCCGCCCGGAAGTCGCCCGAGGCGATGCGCGGCACGGGCGTCGGCGTGATCGTGAGATCCACCTCGGCCAGCCAGGCCTCGGCCGGTGCGGCGAGCTCCGATTGCAGTCCATCGAGCCGCGACTGCGCGTCGGCCCACAGGGCGTCACCCGCCTCCGCCCCGTCGTTGAGCGCCGCGGCGATCAGCAGCACGGCCCCCGTGCGGTGGTCGACGACCACGAGCTCTGACACGAAACTGAGGGCCTGGCCGGGGATCGAATAGTCGGCGGGGGGCACGTCGGGCAGCCGCTCGATCTGGCGGATGGCCTCCCAGCCGATGAAGCCGACGAGTCCGCCGGTCAGCGGAGGATGCCCGGGCACGTGAGGGGTGCCCCAGCGTTCGTAGAGGTGGCCGAGCGCCTCGAGGGGCGCGGTCGGCGCGTCGGGGCCGAGCGCGCGCTCGGCGGATAGTCCGTAGTCGAGCCAGGCCGCGACATCCGCGCCCGTCGCGTCCGCCGCCTGGGTGAGCACGCCGAAGCTCGAGACCCCGATGAACGAATACCGGGACCAGATGCCGCCCTGCTCGGCCGACTCGAGCAGGAAGGTGCCCGGGGCGCCCTTCGCAAGCTTGCGGTAAATGCC
>DMKW01000103.1:24852-38240 GCA_003454135.1 Microbacteriaceae bacterium | reverse complement strand
TGTGCGCGTGTGGTCGTGTCATTCATGCGAACCGCCATCTGAGCTCGAGGAGCCGACAACGGGCCGGAGCGGGTCGACGTCGAAGCACGCGTGCGCACCGGTGTGGCACGCCGCGCCGATCTGCTCCACCGTGACGAGGAGGGTATCCGAGTCGCAATCGAGCGCCGCCCCTCGCACGTACTGGCGGTGGCCGGAGGTGTCGCCCTTGCGCCAGTATTCCTGCCGGGAGCGGGACCAGAATGTGACCCTGCCCTCGGTGAGGGTGCGACGCAGCGCCTCCACGTCCATGTAGCCGAGCATGAGCACCTCACGGGTATCCCACTGTTGGATGATGGCCGGCAGCAGCCCATCGCCGTTGAAGCGCGCGCGCGCGAGCACGGCATCCACGCTCGTGTCGGCCGAATCCGTCTCGTTCGTCATGTTCCTACCTCACCGAAATTCCCGCTTTGGCGAGCTCTCGCTTGACATCGCCGACCGTCAGTTCACCGTTGTGGAACACCGACGCGGCGAGCACGGCGTCCGCCCCGGCCTCGATCGCCGGAGCGAAGTGCTCGACCCGGCCGGCGCCGCCGCTCGCGATCACGGGCACACTCGACACCTCGCGCATGAGCCGCACGAGTTCGAGGTCGAAGCCGTTCTTGGTGCCGTCGGCGTCGATCGAGTTGACGAGCAGCTCGCCGGCCCCGCGTTCGATCACCTCGCGCGCCCAATCCAGGGCGTCAAGAGTCGTCTCCCGGCGGCCGCCATGTGTCGTGACGACAAAACCGGATGCCGTGGAGCCAGAACGCTTCACGTCGAGGGAGAGCACGAGCACTTGCGCCCCGAACCGGTCGGCGATCTCGCCCACCAAATCCGGGCGCAGGATCGCCGCGCTGTTCACCCCCACCTTGTCCGCCCCGCTCGCGAGCAGGCGGCTCACGTCCTCCGTGCCGCGCACTCCCCCGCCGACGGTGAGCGGGATGAAGACTTGCTCGGCCGTGGCGCGAACGACGTCGTAGGTGGTGTCGCGATTGTCGACGGTGGCGGTCACGTCGAGGAAGGTGATTTCGTCCGCACCCTGCTCGTAGTACCGGCGTGCGAGCTCAACAGGGTCGCCGGCGTCCCGCAGGTTCTCGAAGTTCACGCCCTTCACGACGCGGCCGGCGGCCACGTCGAGGCACGGGATCACACGCACCGAAACGGGCATGGTCAGATCCGTGCCGCGTGGATGGGACTCACGAGAATCGCGCGCGCGCCGAGATCGTAGAGCTGGTCCATCACCTGGTTGGTGTCGTGTCGCGGCACCATCACGCGCACGGCCACCCAGTCGCTGTCCCGCAGCGGCGAGACCGTCGGCGACTCGAGCCCGGGCGTGATCGCGGACGCCGCTTCGAGCAGCGCGAGCGGCAGGTCGTAGTCCATGAGCACGTACTGCCTCGCGACGAGCACGCCCTGCAAACGCCGGTGCAGCGTCGCGATGCCCGGGAGGTCGTCGCGGGCGCTGATGAGTACGGCGGAGGATTCGAGGATGACCGGTCCGAAGATCTCGAGGCCCTGGGCCCGCAGCGTCGAACCGGTCGACACGACGTCGGCCACCGCATCCGCCACTCCGAGGCGAACGGCTGACTCGACGGCGCCGTCGAGCGAGACGAGGTCGACGGTCACACCCGATTTCGCGAGGAACGCGCCGACCAGGCCGGGGTAGCTCGTGGCGACCCGGTGTCCGGCGAGGTCGCCGAGCGAGCCGAACCGGCCACTCGGGCCGGCGAACCGGAAGGTGGATGCGCCGAAGTCGAGGCTCGCGATCTCGACCGCGGTCGAACCGGAGTCGAGCAGCAGGTCGCGGCCCGTGATGCCGACGTCGAGGGCACCCGAACCGACGTAGGTCGCGATGTCACGCGGGCGCAGGTAGAAGAACTCGACATCGTTGCGCGGATCGGCAACGTTGAGGGCGCGAGGGTCTCGTCGGCCGGCGTACCCGGCCTCGGAAAGCATCTCGGCCGCGGTCTCGCTCAGGGAGCCCTTGTTGGGCACTGCGACTCGCAACATTTTCGTCATTCTCTTCACTCGTCAGGCGCTGGGGGTGGATGGGGCGGGCGATTCACAGATGTCGGTAGACATCCGCGGTCGTCAGGCCCCTCGCAATCATGAGCACCTGAAGGTGGTAGATCAGCTGGGAGATCTCCTCGGCTGTCTCATCCGTTGACTGGTATTCGGCGGCCATCCACACCTCGGCGGCCTCCTCGACGATCTTCTTGCCGATCGCGTGCACGCCGGCATCGAGCTCGGCGACCGTGCCCGAGCCGGCAGGGCGGGACACGGCCTTGTCGCTCAGTTCCAGAAAGAGGTCGTCGAACGTTTTCACAGTGACAACGTTACCGGTGCTTGGCCGATGGCCCATCACCCGCTCCGCGCTCCTCCCCTGTCGCCCGCCGCGCGCTGGCCCTCTCACACATTTTGTTCCCGTTCGTTCCCGTTTGTCGGTTCTGTGCCCGGGCGACCAGGCACACAAGTGACGAACGGGAACAATCGAGGTCGCCGGGATGCCCGCGCTACCGGAGCGGGAACGCCGTTGCCGGTTCCAGCCGCACGATGACCGCCTTCGACGCCGGGGTATTGCTGTGCTCCGCCGCGCTCGCGAGGGGGATGAGCACATTGGCCTCCGGGTAGTAGGCGGCCGCGCATCCCCGCGCCGTCGGGTAGGAGACGACACGGTAGTTGCGCAGCACGCGGTCCGGCTCGTCTCTCCACTCGCTGAAGATGTCGACCCGCTGGCCGTCCGCGAGGCCGAGTTCGGCAAGATCTTGCGGGTTCACGAAGACGACGTCCCGGCCGTTGTGGATGCCGCGGTAGCGGTCGTTGAGGCTGTAGATCGTCGTGTTGAACTGGTCGTGGGCGCGCAGGGTCTGCAGGATGAGGCGCCCCTCCGGCTTCTCGAGGTGCTCGAGTTCGTTGACCGTGATCATCGCCTTCCCCGTCGCCGTGGCGAAGGTGCGCGAATCGCGCGGGCCGTTCGGCAGCACGAATCCGCCCTTGCGCCGCACCTGGGCGTTGAAGTTCTCGAAGCCCGGAATCACGCGGCTGATGTGGTCACGGATCACGTCGTAGTCGCGCTCCATCGCCGACCAGTCGACGGGCACCGTGTCCCCCAGCACGGCCGTGGCGAGACGCGTGACGATCGACACCTCGGAGAGCAGGCCGGGAGCCACGGGCGGAACGCTGCCGTGCGTGGCGTGCACGGCGCACACCGTGTCCTCCACCGAGAGGAACTGCGGGCCGGTGGCCTGCAGGTCGAAGTCGGTGCGGCCGAGGGTGGGCAGGATGAGCGCCTCCCGCCCGGTGACGACGTGCGAACGGTTGAGCTTTGTGGACACCTGCACCGTGAGTTCAGTGCCGCGCATGGCCGCCTCGGCCGCCTCGGTGTCTGAAATAGCGGCGACGAAATTGCCGCCGACGGCGAAGAATACCTTGACCTCGCCGCGCTGGAGGCCGGCGATCGTCTTGAGCGAATCCATCCCGTGCTCCCGCGGCGGCGCGAAACCGAACTCGTTCTCGATCGCGTCGAGGAAGGTCTCGCTCATCTGCTCCCAGATGCCCATGGTGCGGTCGCCCTGCACGTTGCTGTGGCCGCGGATGGGCGAGGCGCCCGCCCCCGGCTTGCCGATGTTGCCGCGCAACAGCAGCAGGTTCACGATCTCCTTGATCGTGTCGACGGCCTTCTTGTGCTGCGTGAGCCCCATGGCCCAGGTGATGATCACCCGGTCGGCGGCGATGTAGCGTTCGGCGAGCTCGTCGATCTCGGTCGTCTGGAGTCCAGTGGCCGCGAGCACGGCGTTCTCGTCGAGGTTCGCGAGGTGAGCCCGGAGTTCGGCCAGCCCCGTCGTGTGCTCGTCGAGAAAGTTGTGGTCGAGCACGGTGCCGGGATGCGCGTCCTCCGCGGCGAGCACACGCTTCGAGAGTGCCTGCAGCAGCGCCATGTCACCGCCGGAGCGGATCTGCAGGAACTGGTCGGCGATGGGCGTTCCCCTGCCGATGATGCCGCGCACGCGCTGCGGGTTCTTGTAGCGCAAGAGGCCGGCCTCGGGGAGCGGATTGACCGCCACGATGCTCGCGCCCGTGAGCTTCGCGTCTTCGAGCGCGGTCAGCATCCGCGGATGATTGGTGCCCGGGTTCTGGCCCATGATGATGATCAGGTCGGTCTGCTCGAAGTCGTCGTAGGCGATCGTCGACTTGCCGATTCCGATCGTCTCTCCGAGCGCCGTGCCAGTCGACTCGTGGCACATGTTGGAGCAGTCCGGCAGGTTGTTGGTGCCGAAGGCGCGGGCGAACAGCTGGTACACGAAGGCCGTCTCGTTCGCGGTGCGGCCGCTCGTGTAGAACGCGGCCTCGTCGGGCGAGGCGAGGCTCGTGAGCCTGTCGGCGACGATCGAGATTGCCCGCTCCCAGCTCACCGGCTCGTAGTGGTCGGAGCCTGCCGGCTTGTAGACCGGTTCGACGAGCCGTCCCTGCATGCCGAGCCAGTATTCGGATTTGTCGAGCAGGTCGGTGACCGAATACTGGGACCAAAAGCTCGTTGGCACCGTGACGGGGGTCGCCTCCCAGGTGACGGCCCGCGCGCCGTTTTCGCAGAACTCGAGAGTCTTGCGATTGTCGGGATCGGGCCAGGCGCAACTCATACAGTCGAAACCATCCTTCTGGTTGATCGACGTCATCAGTTTCGCGGTTCGCGTGAGGCCCAGTTGCGCGATCGCGGGCTCCATGGAGTGGTAGATCGCCGGGAGGCCGACCGCCCAATCCTCCTTCGGCGTGACCTCGAGGTCGGGATACGAGTGGCCGTCGTTGATCGGTTTCTTCGTCATTCCGCGACGACCTTCTCTCGAGAGCTGGGCAATTCGGCGCTCCGCGCGGCATCCGACACCAGCCGCTCGTCGCCCGAGTAGACGACCATCGATGGGCCGCGCAGAAAGCCGACCACGGTCATCCCGATCTCGGTGGCAAGCTCGACCGCGAGCGATGACGGGGCCGAGACGGCGGCGAGAAAGGGGATGCCGGCCATGGATGCCTTCTGGGTGAGCTCGAAACTCGCGCGACCGGACACCATGAGCACCGTGCCGCGCAGCGGCAGCAGGTCGAGCGCGAGCGCCCAGCCGACGACCTTGTCGACCGCGTTGTGACGGCCGACGTCTTCCCGCAGAACGAGCAACTCGCCGGTGCGACCGTCGAAGAGCGCCGCGGCGTGCAGGCCGCCCGTCTTCTCGAACACGTCCTGTCCGGCGCGGAGCCGGTCCGGAAAGCTCGCGAGCAGCTCGGCGTCGATGCGCAGCGGATCCTCGGCCACCGTGTATGCCGACAGCGTGCGCACCGCGTCGATGCTCGCCTTGCCGCACAGCCCGCACGAACTCGTGGTGAAGAAGTTGCGCTCGAGGCTCGGGTCGGGCCGGGGCACCCCGACACCGAGCGTCACGTCGAGCACGTTGTAGGTGTTCTCACCGTCGACGGTCGCACCCGCGCAATAGCGGGCGGCCGCGAAGTGCTCGCCGCGCGAGATCACGCCCTCGGAGACGAGGAACCCGGCGGCGAGGTCGAAGTCGTGGCCGGGCGTCCTCATGGTGATCGCGAGAGCCGTGCCTCCCACCCGGATCTCGAGCGGTTCCTCGACGGCGAGCACGTCTTCGCGCCGAACCGCACCGCCGCCGACCGTGATCCGGGTGACCTTGCGCCGTACCGTGATTCTGCCCATGAACCATGCCTAGCATCGCCGAGCGGTCGACACGCCAGTGACGCACCTCATTCTGCGCAGAATCGCCGCCAACGGTGCCGTCCTAGAGTGATGACCATGAACTTCGACGCCATCGTGCTCGCCGGCGGACGCTCCGCCCGCCTCGGTGGAGAGCCGAAGGCGGCGCTGCGGTACGAGGGCCGGTCGTTGCTTTCCCTCACCCTGGATGCCGCGGCCGATGCGAAGCGCACGGTCGTGGTGGGAGACGCTTCCGCTCTCGTGGTGCCCGTCGGAGTGCTCGTCGCCCGCGAGAGGCCCGCGTTTGCCGGCCCGGCGGCGGCGATCGCGGCCGGGTTGGTGGCGCTGGCCGGTGCGTCCCCCTCCGACTACACTCTTGTGCTCGCGTGCGACATGCCGGGCATCGCGAACGCCGTGCCGCCCCTGCTCGAGCGGGCCGGCCATGCCGCCGACGGGGCGATCGCGCTCGACTCGGCCGGGCATCCGCAGTATCTCGCCGGCATCTACCGCACCGCGTCGCTCGCCGCGGCCGTGCGCAACCACGCCGCCGGCCTCGAGAACCTCTCGGTGCGCGCACTGCTCGCCGGACTCGAGCTCGCCCACGCGCCGGTGCCGCTCGGGTCGACGAGCGACGTGGACACGTGGGCCGACGTCGCCCGGTTCGGCATCCCCGCCGCGCCAGGTTCGCAATCGAAGGAGACGAACATGGCCAGCCAGGACGACGAGGAGAAGATGGCGGCGCTCGCCGAGTGGAGCCGCTCGCTCAGCGTGGAACTCGGGGTGGCGGGCGCCGAGGTCGACATCGATGCCGTGCTCACCCTCGCGGGAACGGTGGCGCACGCGGTGATGCGTCCGGCGGCGCCGCTCACGACGTTCATCGTCGGTTACGCGGCGGGGCTCGCCGCCGCCGACGGGAAGATCACTCCGCGGGCGGCGTTCGAGCGCGCGGCGTCGGCCGCGGTCGCGCTCGCCCGGTCGGACGATCGGTGAGCGGAACGCACCACTCCGGTGCGGTCGAGTGGCACGCCGCGCGCGCGCTGGGCACGGCCGCGGCATCCGCCCTGCCCACCGAGACCGTGCCGCTGAACGAGGCCGTCGGCCGGGTGCTCGCCGCCGACGTGCTCGCGCTGTGCGACATGCCGCACTACGCGTCCTCGGCCATGGACGGCTGGGCGGTGTGCGGCGACGGCCCATGGACCCTCACCACCGGCCGACTCGCGCCGGGGTTGGCCGCGATCGTGATGACCGGGGGCATCATCCCCGATGGCGCGGATGCCGTGCTGCGCAGCGAGAGCGGCGCCGTGCAAGGGAACGCAGGCCACTCGGTGCTCTCCTCGACCTCGACGACGGGCGAACCTCATCCGGCACAGCACATCCGCGTCGCCGGCAACGAGGCGCGAGAGTCCGACGTGGTGCTCACCGCAGGCACACCGCTCAACCCGGCGCACATCGCCGTCGCCGCCGGGAGCGGCCACGACACCCTCCCGGTGATCGGGCGGCCACGGATCGCGCTGCTGTTCACCGGAGACGAGGTGGTGGAGTCCGGCATCCCGAGGCCGGGGCAGGTGCGGGACAGCTTCGGGCCCCAGCTGCCGGCCGTGCTCCGGATGTTGGGCGGCACCGTCGTCTCGGAGGGTCGCGTGCGCGACGACCTCGCCTCGACCGTCGACGCGCTCGGCGCCGGGCCGGGCGACTCCGACGTTGTCGTCACGACGGGCGGCACGGGGGACTCCGACGTCGACCACATTCATGCCGCGCTTCGGTCGATCGGGGCCGAGCTGCTGATCGAGCGTGTCGCGATGCGCCCCGGCGGCCCGACCCTGCTCGCCCGGCTGCCGGATGGCCGCCTGGTGGTGGGCCTGCCGGGCAACCCCCTCGCCGCGATGATGGGAGTGCTCACCCTCGTCGAACCGGTGCTCGCGGCGCTGGGCGGCGCGCCGGCACCGGCGGTCGGGGCCGTCGCGGCGGCGGCCGCGCTCCCCGGGCGACCCGGGTCGAGCATCCTCGTGCCCTATCGCATTCTCGACGGTCGCGCGGTTGCCAACCCGTGGCTCGGCTCCGGCATGATGCGCGGCCTCGCGGACGCGGCCGGCGTGCTCATCGTGCCGCCGGCCGGCATCCGGGCGGGCGAGACCGTCGAGGCCGTCGGCCTGCCGTGGACAACACGTCCCGTGCCGTCCGCCGGGTGTTTGTGACCTTACGCACGGATTGTGCCCGCTCGACCAGGCACAGACCTGACGAACGGGCACAATCGCGGGAGCGTCTAACGAACTCCGAGAAGGTCGATGATGAAGATGAGCGTGCGGCCGGAGAGCTGATGACCGCCGCCCGCTTCGCCGTAGGCCAGGTGCGGCGGCACGACGAGCTGTCGGCGTCCGCCGACCTTCATGCCGGGGATACCGAGCTGCCAGCCGGCGATGAGCGCGGCAAGCGGAAAGTCGACCGACTGCCCGCGGCTCCAGGAGGAGTCGAACTCCTCCCCCGTCTCCAGGTCGACGCCCAGGTAGTGCACGTCGACGGTGTCGCCCGGCTTCGCTTCGGCTCCCGTGCCGATCTCGATGTCGCTTATCACGAGCTCGACGGGGGCGTCGCCCTCGTAGAACTCGATCTCGGGCTTGGTCTTGTTGGACTCAGTCATACGAATATCCAAGCAGACTTTGCCAGCGCGTCGCCCGCCTCCGCCGCGCATAACTCCTGCGATTTGGCTCGGGAGGGGTGCCGCGCCCGCCGAATCGGGCCTGCTCGGCAAAACAGCCGGAGTTGTGCGCGGAGTGCGGACCCGGGTTCCGCCGTGGGGCGCGACGCGGGGAGCGCGGCTCAGTGCGCGTGAATGTGCGCGAGCGCGGCGGCCCGCAGCGCGGCGATCTGCTCGCTGGGGTCGCCGCCGTTGAACACGCTCGAACCGGCGACGAAGGTGTCGGCGCCCGCTTCGGCCGCCATCACGATCGTCTGCTCGTTGATGCCGCCATCCACCTGCAGCCAGACGTCGAGTCCGTACCGCGACACCGCCTCGCGAAGGGCGACGAGTTTCGGCATCGTCTCCTCGATGAAGGTCTGCCCGCCGAAACCGGGCTCGACCGTCATCACGAGCACCTGGTCGAACTCGGGCAACAGCTCGAGATACGGCTCGATGAGCGTTCCCGGCTTCACGGCGATGCCCGCACGGGAGCCGATCTCCCGCAGGCGACGGGCGAGTGCCACGGGCTCCGCCACCGCCTCGGCGTGGAACGTCACCGAGAACGCGCCGACCTCCGCGTACCCGGGCGCCCAGCGGTCGGGTCCGTCGATCATGAGGTGCACGTCGAGCGGCAGCCGCGACACACGCTGCAGCGACTCCACCATGCGCGGCCCGAAGGTGAGGTTGGGAACGAAGTGATTGTCCATCACGTCGACGTGCACGAGGTCGGCCGTCTCGATGCGGGCCAGCTCGTGTTCGAGGTTGGCGAAATCGGCCGTCAGGATGCTCGGATTGATGCGCACGGTCATGAGTCGAGCCTAGAGGGCGCGCTGCAACAGGCAGATGAACATGGCGTCCGTGCCGTGGCGGTGCGGCCACAACTGCACGTGGGTCCCGGTGTCGCCGAGCTCGAGCGGTCGCTTCGTGACGGCGTTGAGCACTGCCGGCGTGTCGAGCCGCGTGATGCCCTCGACCCTGCCGAGCACGGTGTCCACGACCACCCTCGTCTCCGCGAGATGTGGCGAACACGTCACGTAGGCGAGGATCCCCCCGGGGGCGAGCGCCTTGAGGCCGGACTTGAGCAGCGCGGCCTGGAGCACAGCCAACTCGGCGACATCTTTCGGCTGCTTGCGCCAGCGGGCCTCCGGCCGCCTCCTGAGGGCGCCGAGTCCCGTGCACGGTGCGTCGATGAGGATGCGGTCGAACTGACCGGGGAGCCGGTCGCCGATGGTCGTTCCATCGAACTCGAGCACTCGCGGCGGGTCGGCGAACACCGCGAGCGCCTTGCGCACGAGCTCGGCGCGCGCCGGGGTGATCTCGTTGGCGAGGAGGGTCGCCCCGCCCTCGAGCGCCTCGGCGGCGAGCAACGCCGCTTTGCCGCCGGGCCCGGCGCACAAGTCGAGCCAGCGCTCCCCCGGCGTGATCGGCTTCGCTCTGCTGAGGGCGAGGGCCGCGAGCTGCGAACCCTCATCCTGCACGCGCGCCCGCCCCTCACTCACGGCCGGCCATAGCGCTGGATCGCCTCCGTCGCTCACGGCGGCCACCGGCGAGTACTTCGCCTTCTGTGCGCCGCGGATCTCGGAGATCGTCGCGAGCCCGGGAAGCGCGACGAGACTCACCCGGGGAGCGAAGTTGTCGGCGATGAGGAGGTCTTCGAGCTCGTCGACCCTGCCCTCGGCGGCGAGGGCGCGGCGGAAAGCCCGCACCACCCAGACCGGATGCGAGTGCTCGAGCGAGAGGCGCTCGTCGTCGTTGCGCGGCTTGGCCATCACCCTCGAGTGCCACTCGTCCGGCGTGCTGCGCGCGATCGTGCGAAGCACCCCGTTGACGAACCCCGAGGCCGAGCGCGAGCCGACCTCGTGGGCGAGCGACACCGACTCGTCGACCGCCGCGTGCTGGGCGACGCGCATCGACAACAGTTGGTGGGCGCCGAGTCGGAGCACGTCGAGGATCGGCGAGTCGATCTCCGCCGTCGGGCGGTTGGCAGCGAGCTCGATGACGGCGTCGTAGTAGCCCTGCTGCCGCAGCGTTCCATAGGTGAGCTCGGTAGCGAGCGCGGCATCCTGCTGGTTGAGTCGCACCCGCTCGAGTTTCACGGGCAGAAGCAGGTTGGCGTAGGCATCCGACTCGCGCACCGCCATGATCACCTCGATCGCGACCCGGCGGGCCGGCTGCACGCGGCCGGCGGGCGGCACCTGGCGTGGCTCACGTCTCCTGTCGCCGCGCGTGCCGCTCACTGGGCCACCAGCGATGCCCCGGCCGCGCGCCCGCGCCACCAGTCGGCCGCCCGCATCGGTTTCTTGCCGGCCGGCTGCACAGTGACGAGCTCGATCGGCTCGCTCCCGGTGCCGACAAGCAGCCGATTCCCGGCGACGGCCAGGTGTCCGGCGGCGAGGCGTTGTTCGCCGCGCGCGATCGCGGCGTCGAGCACCTTCAGCCGCAGGCCGTCGTGCGTCGTGAATGCCCCAGGTTCCGGCGTGACGCCGCGGACACGGTTGACCACCGTCGTCGCGTGCTCGGTCCAGTCGATGCGACCGTCCTCCAGTTCGAGTTTGGGCGCGAGGGTCACGTCGCCGTGTTGCGGGCGCGCCTGTGCCGTGCCGTCAGCGATGGCCTCCACGACGCGCGTGAGCAACTCGGCGCCGGACAGGGCGAGCGAGTCGAGCAGGTGGCCGGACGTCTCGTGCGCGCCGATCGGCTGGGTCACCTGTCCGAACACGTCTCCGGCGTCGAGCTCTGGTACGAGCTGGAACACGGATGCCCCGGTCACGTCGTCGCCCGCGATGATTGCGCGCTGCACGGGCGCTGCCCCGCGCCAGCGTGGCAGCAGCGAGAAGTGCAGGTTGATCCATCCGAGACGCGGGGTGGACAGGAGCGGCTCGCGGACGAGTCCGCCGTAGGCGACGATCACACCGAGATCCGGCTCGAGGTCGCGCACGGCGTCGGTCGCCGCGCCGGCGAGGCGATTGGCCCTGATGAGCGGCAACCCGAGTGCGGTCGCGGCGGAGGCGACGGCGGTCGGCGTGAGCTCGCGACGCCGGCCCTGGGGGGAATCGTCGCGGGTGATGACCGCGGCGACCTCGTGGCGGCTCGCCGTGAGGGCCTGCAGGCTCGGCACGGCGGCTGCCGGGCTGCCGGCGAATACCAGTACCAGATCACTCATAACGTCAGCTCGCGGCTCTTTCCGGTGTTCAGCCGAGAACCTGCTCGGTGTTGTCGAACGACAGCGCGTCGTCGAAGCGAACTTTAAGTGTAGGCAGTGGAGAACGTCCCGCCGCCCCACCCGCCCGCTTGCGCCGGTTGGTGGCGTTGCGGATCACCTCTGCGCGAAGCGCGGATGCCACGGCACCGCCCTCCCCGTAGTCGAAGCGCACGATCGCCCGCACGCCGCCCGCCACGAGTTCCACGGGCCCGAGCACGTCGACCCTCTCGATTCCGGCGACGGACTCCACGGCGCGCTGCACGTCGTCCTCGCCGCCCGTGACGGTGGCCACTCGCACGGCCGGCGGGAAGCGCAACCGGCGGCGGTCATCGAGCTCCGACCTCGCGTAGTCGGCGCGGCGCCACGTCGCGAGCGCCGAGGCGAGTGCTCCGCCGACCCCGACGAGCACGCTCGTGGCGCCGGGCGCGGCGAGGGCGACCGCGTTCGACCACCAACGCAGGCAGTCTTCGCCCACGCGCAGGCTTTCCCTGGCGATCATCCGCTCTCCGTCGAGAAGCAGAACGGCTCGGTAGCCGCCGGCCGCGACCGGTTCGGCGCCGCGCGTGGCGATCACAAGCGCCGGCTCCGGCCCCACCGTGAGGATGGGCCGCTCGCCGTCGGCGATGATCACCCGCACGCCGGGAAACGCCCGACCGAGGTCTTCGGCCGTGCGCCCCGCGCCCTGCCCGGCGAGCCTGAACGTGGTGCCCTCGCAGTTGGAGCACGCCCAGGCGGCGGCAATGGCCCCGCACCACCCGCACGACGGCACCGCGCGCGCGCTGCGCAACCCGAGTGGCCCGTCGCACGTGGTACAGCGAGCCGTCTGGCCGCAGCTCTCGCAGGACAGACGGGGAGCGTAGCCGGGCCGTGCCACCTGCACGAGCACCGGGCCATGTTCGAGGGCTGCCCGCGCCTCGCGCCACGCACTCGACGGAATGCGCGCCTGTGCCGCCAGGCGGTCCTGGCCCGGTTGTTGCGAGGTGGGGATCACACGCGGCAGGTACGCGCGCTCCGGACCGACCTCGCCGAGCCAGCCGAGCTCGACGAGGCGTTCGACCTCGGTGCTGCGCGCGTGGCCGAAGAAGAACAGGGCGCTGCCTTGCTGCTCCTGTCGAACGAGGGCAGCGTCCCTCGCGTGAACGTACGGGCTGAGCGGCTCGACGTGCAGCGGGTCGCCGTCGTCCCAGATCGCGATGAGCGAGAGCCGCTTTGCCGGGGCGTAGACGACCGACCGGTTGCCGACGATGGCGAGCGGGGTGTCGCGGAGGCACGCGAGCACCGCCCGATACCGGTCCGGATTGGATTGCCGGGCGTCGAGGTGCACGACACGCTCGGGCGGCAGCACCGCCTCGAGCGCCGCGATGAGCTGCTCCTGGTCGCGGTAGTCGGGAACACACAGGATGGCGGAACCGCCCCGCGCGAGCGCGAGCGTCGCCGCGGCGGCCATTTCCGTGGCCCAGTGCCCCACCCATCTACCGCCGGGCACCTCGACCACGCGGGGCACCGAGTCGACAGTGACCCGCCCGCCGGCGGCGAGAGCGGTCTCGAAGCGCGCGGTGTCGAAGTCCGGCACCGTGACGGTGTGTACGGGAGTCGCGTCCTCGGCTCCGTCCGCGGACAGCCAGGCTTTCTCCACCCGCACCTGGCGTTTGGGCACGGCGAGGCGCACGATGTCGCTCACGCTGCCGGCCGCACGGTCTGCGAGGCGCCTCGCGAGCGCCCACACCTCCGGGGCCAGAATCCGCACGGGCGAGACAACGGAGTCGAGGTCGCTCAGCACGCCGGTGTAGCCG
>DMKW01000103.1:18391-24713 GCA_003454135.1 Microbacteriaceae bacterium | reverse complement strand
GTCCACAAGTTCCGGCGGAATCCGGTAGTCGAAGAGCCGGTCGAGTTGCGGAAGCGGTGAGTCGATGAGCACCCGGGCGACCCTCGCCGAGGCGGCCACGGTTAGAGCCCGGCAGCGCTGCGCAGGTCGTCCACGCGGTCGAGTCGTTCCCAGGTGAATTCTGGCAGTTCCCGCCCGAAGTGACCGTAGGTCGCCGTCGCGGCGTAGATCGGCCGAAGCAGGTCCAGGTCCCTGATGATCGCGGCCGGCCGCAGATCGAATACCTCGCGGATGGCGTCGATGATCGATGCCTCCGCGATGTGCGCCGTGCCGAAGGACTCGACGTAGAGGCCGACGGGCGCCGCCTTGCCGATCGCGTACGCGACCTGAATCTCTAGACGATCGGCGAGGCCGGCGGCGACGACGTTTTTGGCGACCCAGCGCATGGCGTAGGCGGCTGACCGGTCGACCTTCGACGGGTCCTTGCCGCTGAACGCGCCACCACCGTGGCGGCTCGCGCCCCCATAGGTGTCGACGATGATCTTTCGGCCGGTGAGCCCGGCATCGCCTTGCGGCCCGCCGATTTCGAAGCGGCCGGTGGGGTTGATGAGCACGCGCGGGTCGACGCTGTCGAGGTCGATACGGTCGAGCACCGGCCGAATCACGAGCTCCTCGATCTCGGCACGGAGGGTCTCCGTGCTCACGAGGGGTGAGTGCTGCGTGGAAAGCACGACGGTCTCAACGGTGCGCGGAACGATGCCGTCGTAGCCGATCGTCACCTGGGTCTTTCCGTCGGGACGGAGGTAGTCGACCACCTCGGTCTTGCGCACCTCGGCGAGACGCTCGGCCATGCGGTGGGCGAGCCAGATCGGTACGGGCATATATTCCGGCGTCTCCGTCGTCGCGTACCCGAACATGATGCCCTGGTCGCCGGCACCCTGGCGGTCGAGGTCGTCGCCGCTCGCCTCCTCGCGGCGCTCAAACGCGTCGTCGACGCCCTGCGCGATGTCGGGAGACTGGCCGCCGATCGACACGGAGACACCGCAGGATCGGCCGTCGAACCACACGTCGGACGAGTTGTAGCCGATGTTCCAGATGCGGTCCCGCACGATCATGGGGATGTCGACGTAACCGGAGGTCGTTACCTCGCCTGCGACGTGCACGAGGCCGGTCGTCACGAGAGTCTCGACGGCGACGCGGCTGTGCGGGTCGACCGCGAGGAGGGCGTCCAGGATGCTGTCCGAGATCTGGTCACAGATCTTGTCCGGGTGGCCTTCCGTCACCGATTCGGACGTGAACAGGCGTAGTGGTGCCTGAGCTGCTGCGGTCATGTCTGCCTCGCTAGGAATGTGTCTCGTGTCATGCAGTGCGGTGGCCGACCGAGTCGATCATTCCTCGGCACGCACCAGAACGTCGAGAATACGACCAGCGACCGACGCCTTGCTGCCTGAAGCCTCAATTACTATATCGCCGCGGCTGTCGAGCACGACGACCGTGTTGCCGTCTGTGGCAAAGCCTTCGTTCCAGCCCACCCTGTTGACGACAAGAAAGTCGCTGCCCTTCCGCGCGATCTTCGCGCGGCCGAGTTCGAGCAGCTTCCGCGCGTCGGTCTCCGTCTCCGCCGCGAAGCCCACGATCACCTGGCCGGGTCGGCGATTCTGGGCGAGGGAGATGAGAATATCGGGGTTGCGCACGAGTTCGAGCGTGAAGCGTTCCCCCTGCTCTTCCTTCTTGATCTTCGTCTGCGAGGTTGCCTCGGGGCGGTAGTCGGCCACCGCGGCGGCCATGATCACGACGTCGGCGGTCTGGGCGGCCAGCGCCACGGTATCCGCGAGTTCGAGGGTGGAGATGACGTGCTGCACGTTAATGGATGCCGGGGCGTCGATCTCGAGGTTCGCGCCGATGAGGGTGACCTCGGCCCCCCGCGCCGCGGCCGCAATCGCGATGGCGGCGCCCTGCTTGCCGCTCGACCGGTTGCCGAGATAGCGAACGGGGTCGAGGGCCTCGCGCGTGCCGCCGGCGGTGACGACGATCCTGCGGCCGAGCAGGTCTTTCGGCGCGAGCACGGCGAGTGCGGCCGCGACGATGTCGTCCGGCTCGACCATGCGTCCGGGACCCGAGTCTGCGCCCGTCAACTGGCCGACGCCGGGGCCGACAATCGTCATGCCCCTGGATCGCAGGGTCGCGATGTTCGCGACGGTCGCGGGGTTCTGCCACATTTCGGTGTGCATCGCCGGGGCGAGCACGATCGGCGCGCGACTCGCGAGGATCGTGTTGCCGAGCAGGTCGTCGGCGAGGCCGACGGCGAGCTTCGCGATCGTGTTCGCCGTGGCGGGCGCGACGATGATGAGGTCGGCCGCCTGCCCGATCGCGACGTGCCGCACCTCCGCGACGCCCTCGTAGAGGTCCGTGCTCACCGGGTTGCGGCTGATCGCCTCGAGGGTCGGCTTGCCGACGAACCGCAGCGCGGCATCCGTCGCCACGACATGAACGTCGTGGCCGGCGAGCACGAGGGTGCGCACCACGCCCACCGCCTTGTACGCGGCGATACCGCCGGTGACACCGACGACGATGTTCAAGCGCTCAGCCAAATCCGTGGACACAGAGCCGAGCCTAGGTGCAGCGGGCGGAGGAGACTAGGCGGCCGGCTCGGCGAGTGCCTTGACGACGAGCTTGTCCTCGTTGATCTCGTGCATCGCGACGGAAAGCGGCTTGTCGTCGATGGTCGAGTCGACGAGAGGTCCAACGTTGTCGAACAAGCTTCCCTCGTGGAGATCGGCGTAATAGTCGTTGATCTGGCGCGCGCGCTTCGAGGCGAAGATCACGAGCGCGTACTTCGAGTCGACCTTCGACAGCAGTTCGTCGATGGGCGGATCGATGATGCCCTTGGCGCGTTCAACCATGCGTGATACTCCTGTTAGTTCTTGGGGATTGCCATCAAGTCTACGACCTCGCGGGCCGCCTGGCTGACTTCGCGGTTGACGACGCGGTGATCGAACTCGTCCTGGGCGGCCAATTCGACCTTCGCGGTCTCGAGCCGACGCTGTTGCTCGACCGAATCCTCCGTGCCGCGGCCGATGAGTCTGCGCACGAGTTCTTCCCACGTCGGCGGCAGGAGAAACACGAGCACGGCCTCCGGCATGACGTTGCGCACGGATCGCGCGCCCTGCAGGTCGATCTCGAGCAGCACGCTCTTGCCGTGCGTGAGGGCCTCGTCGATGGGCGCCCGCGGTGTTCCGTACCGGAATGCGTTGTGCACGGTCGCCGTCTCGAGCATCTGGCCGGTCTCGATGAGTCGGTCGAACTGCTCGTCGCTCACGAAGAAGTAGTTGACCCCGTCGACCTCCCCCGGCCGTGGCGACCTGGTCGTGGCCGACACCGAGAGGTGCACGTCTGGGTAGTTCTCGCGGATGAAGGTCGAGACCGTGCCCTTGCCGACCGCGGTCGGCCCGGCGAGCACCACGAGTCGAGCGAGCGGCGGCTCTGCCGCGCGGCCCTCGCGGCGTTCGAGCCACTCGCGCAGCCGCCTGCGCTGGCGCACCCCGAGTCCGCCGACGCGCTTCGACTCGGCGATGCCGAGGTGTTCCATGGCCCGGGCGACCCTTGTCGGGCCGAGGCTCGGGATGCTCGTGAGCAGCTCCCTCACGCGGAGGCTCGCCTCGGGAAGCGCCGGCGGATCGGCCCACGCCGCGTCGGCGACCTCGATGGGCGTGCGGGAGCGGTCGTGAACCGCTTTCTTCACGGCGGCTCGGGCCCGACGCGCCGCGACGGCGGCGCGAGCGGCGGCTGCGCGGTCGACGTCCGGCGGGTCTACGCGCGGCATTCGAACACCTCGCGGGCCTGTTCGGCGATCGCGCGGGCAATGCCGTCCCGACCGGCCTGCAGGATGCTGCGCGAAGCGCTCACGACGGCGTGCGGTGCGGCCGCCCCGTAGAGCTCCGCCAGCTGCGAAAAACGCGCGCCCTGGTGGCCGAACCCCGGTGCGAGCACCGGAGTGGACGGTGTCGCGGCGAGCGTGTCGAGCTGGATGCCGAACGTGTTGAAATCGACGGTCGCGCCGAGCACGAGCCCCACGGATCCGCTGACCCCCGACGCGTGAAGTTTGTTCCAGGACACCACATCACCGACGATACTCGCAGCGACTGACCGGCCGGCGTTTGGTCCGCTCGCGACGGTCGCCGTTTGCACCTCGAAGGACTCCGGGTTGGAGGTCGCGGCGAGCACGAACAGCCCTTTGCCGGCGTCCTCGGCCAACCGCATCGGCGCCTCGATCGAGCCGACTCCCATGTAGGCGCTGATCGTCATGGCGTCGCACTCGAGCGGGCTCCCCGGCGTGAGCCAGGCCTGCCCGTAGGCCTCGACACTCGTGCCGAGGTCTCCGCGCTTCGCGTCGGCGATCACGACCAGCCCGGCGGCCCTGGCAGCCGCGAGCACGGCCTCGAGCGCGGCATACCCGGCCGAACCGTGGCGCTCGAAGAAGGCGACCTGCGGTTTGACGATGCCGACGCGTCCCGCGCTGGCGTCGACGACCCGGAGTCCGAAGTCTCGAACTCCGGCGGCGGTGTCCGGAAGTTCCCACTCGCGCAGGAGCCACGCGTGCGGGTCGATGCCGACGCAGAGCTGCCCGAACCGGTCGAACGCAGCGCCAAGACGGTCGCCGAACCCCGCGACGGCTTCGGGAAGCTGATCCGGGTCAGCCAACCAGCACCGCCAGGCGCTCGGCGCGCTCGATCGCGTAGTCCTGCAGCGACTTCACATCGAAGCCGTCGCGGATCGCCTCGACCGAGGCGACGGCGGCACCGAGCTGCGCGATCGTCGTGAAGAGCGGCAGGTCGGCGGCGACGGCAGCCGCGCGGATCTCGTAGCCGTCCACGCGGGCGCTGCGGCCGCTCGGGGTGTTGATCACGACATCCACCTCCGAGCGGTTGATGAGCTCGATGATCGTGGGCTCATTGAGCGTGAGGCCGGCTTCTCCTTCGACCGACACCTCGCCCTGGTCGTACTTGCGCACGACGCGAGCCTTGATGCCGTTGCGGCTGAGGATCTCGGCCGTTCCGATCGTGGCGAGGATCTCGAAACCGAGCTGCTGCAGACGGAGCACTGGCAGGATGATGGCGCGCTTGTCCCGGTCGGCGACCGAGACGAAAACGCTGCCGCTCGTCGGCAGGCCGCCGTAGGCCGCCTCCTGGCTCTTGGCGAACGCCTTCGGAAAGTTGGAGTCGATGCCCATGACCTCGCCGGTGGAGCGCATCTCCGGGCCGAGCACGGAGTCGACGACCTGCCCCTCCTTGGTACGGAAACGCTTGAACGGCAGCACGGCCTCCTTCACTGCAACGGGCGAATCCATCGGCACGACGGAGCCGTCCACCGGCGGCAGCATGCCGTCGTCGACGAGGGACCGGATGCTGCGGCCCACCATGATGAGCGACGCGGCCTTCGCGATCGGCAGGCCGAGCGCCTTCGCGACGAACGGAACGGTGCGGGACGCCCGCGGGTTGGCCTCGAGCACGTAGAGCACGCCGGCGCCGATCGCGAACTGCACGTTGATGAGCCCACGCACCCCGATGCCCTTCGCGATGGCGAGGGTCGCGTCGCGAACGCGCGCGATCTGCTCGCGACCGAGGGTCACCGGCGGGAGCGTGCAGCTCGAGTCGCCGGAGTGGATGCCGGCCTCCTCGATGTGCTCCATGACCCCGCCGACGTACAGTTCCTCGCCGTCGTAGAGGGCGTCGATGTCGATCTCGATCGCGTCGTCGAGAAAGCGGTCGACGAGCAGCGGATGCCCGGGGCCGACGATTCCCTGGTCGGCGATGCGGCCGAAGTAGTCGAGCAGCGATGGGCTGTCGTAGACGATCTCCATGCCCCGGCCGCCGAGCACGTACGACGGGCGCACGAGCACCGGGTAGCCGATCTCCTCGGCGACGACGACGGCCTCGCGGTAGTCGACGGCGGTTCCGTTGCGCGGGGCGACGAGGCCGGCCGCGTCGAGGATGCCCTGGAAGAGACCGCGCTCCTCGGCGAGGTCGATCGCCTCCGGTGTCGTTCCGAGGATGGTGACCCCGGCCGCCTTGAGCCCCTTCGCGAGCCCGAGGGCGGTCTGGCCGCCGAGCTGCACGATCACTCCGACGAGTTCGCCGCTCCGGCTCTCCGCGTGCACCACCTCGAGCACGTCTTCGAGGGTGAGCGGCTCGAAGTAGAGGCGGTCGCTCGTGTCGTAGTCGGTGGAGACCGTCTCCGGATTGCAGTTGATCATGATCGTCTCGTAGCCGGCGTCCGAGAGCGCGAAGCTCGCGTGAACGCAGGAGTAGTCGAACTCCACGCCCTGGCCGATGCGGTTCGGGCC
>DMKW01000103.1:16786-18320 GCA_003454135.1 Microbacteriaceae bacterium | reverse complement strand
GGTTCGGGCCGGAGCCGAGGATCACGACCTTGCGGCGATCGCTCGGCCGCACCTCCGTCTCCTGGTCGTAGCTCGAATAGTGGTACGGCGTGAGCGCCGGGAACTCGCCCGCGCAGGTGTCGACGGTCTTGTAGACCGGTCGAACGCCGAACGCGTAACGGATCACGCGCACCTCTTCCTCGGTGAGCCCGCGGAGCGCGGCGATTTGCACGTCGCTGAAGCCGTGGTCCTTCGCTAGCCGAAGCAGGGACGCGTCGAGCGGGCGGAACGAACCGATCTCTTCGGCGACCTCGTTGATGAGCACGATCTGGTCGATGAACCACGGGTCGATCTTCGTGGCCTCGAAGACCTCGTCGATCGTCGCCCCGGCACGCAGGGCCTGCTGCACCGTGACGATGCGGCCGTCGGTGGGAACCGCGGCGATCGCGAGCAGCTCGTCCTTGTCGCCCGGCACGGCATCCCAGTGGAAGCTGCTCCCGCGCTTCTCGAGCGAGCGCAGCGCCTTCTGCAGCGCCGTGGAGTAGTTGCGGCCGATCGCCATGGCCTCACCGACCGACTTCATGGTGGTCGTGAGCGTCGCATCGGCGGCGGGGAACTTCTCGAAGGCGAACCGCGGCACCTTCACGACGACGTAGTCGAGGGTCGGCTCGAAGCTCGCCGGGGTGACCTTGGTGATGTCGTTGGGGATCTCATCGAGCCGGTAACCGATCGCGAGTTTGGCGGCGATCTTGGCGATCGGGAACCCCGTGGCCTTGGAGGCGAGGGCGCTCGAGCGGGAGACCCTCGGGTTCATCTCGATCACGATGACGCGGCCGTTCGCCGGATCGATGGCGAACTGGATGTTGCAGCCGCCCGTGTCGACGCCGACGGCCCGGATGATGTCGATGCCGATGTCGCGCAGGTTCTGGTACTCGCGGTCCGTGAGGGTGAGCGCAGGCGCGACGGTGATCGAGTCGCCGGTGTGCACGCCGACCGGGTCTACATTCTCGATCGAGCATACGACGACGGTGTTGTCGGCCGTGTCGCGCATGAGCTCGAGTTCGTACTCCTTCCAGCCGAGGATCGACTCCTCGAGCAGCACCTCGCTCGTGGGGCTCTGGTGCAGGCCGTCGCCCACCATGCGCACGAGTTCGGCCTCCGTATAGGCGAAGCCGGATCCGAGTCCGCCCATGGTGAAGGACGGCCGGATGACGAGAGGATAGCCGAGGTCCTTCGCGAACTCGATGGCCTCGCCCACCGTGTGGGCGATGTGGCTGCGGGCGACATCCGCTCCGGCATCGAGCACGAGCTGCTTGAAGATCTGTCGATCCTCGCCCTTGTTGATCGCCTCGAAGTTGGCGCCGATGAGCTCGACGTTGTACTTCTCGAGGATGCCGTGGTTGTGCAGGTCGATCGCCGCGTTGAGCGCGGTCTGTCCGCCCAGGGTCGGCAGGATCGCGTCGGGACGCTCCTTCGCGATGATCGTCTCGATCACCTGCCAGGTGATCGGCTCCACGTAGGTCGCGTCGGCGAAGTCCGGGTCGGTCATGATCGT
>DMKW01000103.1:13758-16645 GCA_003454135.1 Microbacteriaceae bacterium | reverse complement strand
ATCGTCGCCGGGTTCGAGTTGATGAGGATCACCCGCACGCCCTCCTCGCGGAGCACTCGGCAGGCCTGGGTGCCCGAATAATCGAACTCGCAGGCCTGGCCGATCACGATCGGGCCTGAGCCGATCACGAGAACCGATGTGATGTCGTCGCGCTTGGGCATTACTTGCTTTCCGTCTCAGCGGCTTTGGTGGCAAGGATGAGGTCCCTGAACCGGTCGAACAGGTAGTTGGCGTCGTGCGGCCCGGCGGCAGCCTCCGGGTGGTACTGCACCGAGAAGGCGGGGATGTCGAGCGCGTTGAGGCCCTCGACGACGTTGTCGTTGAGGTTGACGTGGCTCACCTCGACGCGGCCGAACCCGGCCGGCGAGTCGAAAACCCGGTCGATCGGCGCCTCGACGGCGAACCCGTGGTTGTGGGCGGTGATCTCGACGCGTCCCGTGCTGCGGTCCACCACCGGCTGGTTGATGCCGCGGTGCCCGAACGGCAACTTGTAGGTGCCGAGCCCGAGGGCGCGCCCGAGCAGCTGGTTGCCAAAGCAGATTCCGAAGAACGGCAGGCCCTTGCGCAGCACGGCCTGCAGCAGCTCGACGTGGTCGCCGGATGCCGCCGGGTCGCCGGGTCCGTTTGAGTAGAAGACGGCATCCGGGTGCAACGCGAAGATCTCATCGGCGGTGACCGACTGCGGTAGAACGTGCACGTCGAGCCCGCGCGAGGCGAGATAGCGCAGCGTCGAGTCCTTCACGCCGAGGTCGAGCACGGCCACGGAGCCGATGCGTTCTGAGGTCGCGGGGATACTCTTGCGCTCGGTCACCGACACCCTGGCCGAGAGGTTCTGGCCCTCCATCTGGACGCCGGAGCGCACGATCGCCAGTTGCTCGGCCTCGCCGAGCGCCGCCTCGGCGCCGGAAAAGATTCCCGAGCGCATCGCGCCGGCATCCCTCAGCCGGCGTGTGACCGCGCGTGTGTCGACCCCGCTGATGCCGACGACGCCCTGTTCTACGAGTTGGTCGTCGAGGCTGCCCAGAGCCCGGAAGTTCGACACCACCCGCGAGGGGTCGCGCACCACGAATCCGGAGACCCAAATCCGGTCAGACTCCTGGTCTTCGTCGTTCACGCCGGTGTTGCCGATGTGCGGTGCGGTCATCATCACGATCTGGCCGGCGTACGACGGGTCGGTGATGGTCTCCTGGTAGCCGGTCATGCCGGTCGCGAAGACCGCTTCACCGAGGGCGCGGCCGTGCGCGCCGTACGCGTTGCCCGTGTAGCGGGTTCCGTCTTCGAGCACGAGGACGGCGGGTTCGAAGCGCGTCACGATGCCTCACTTCCATGGGTTTGGGTCTCAACGAGCAGCCGTTCGAGCGCGGCGATGATGGGGGTCGGGTCTGCGGGCTCCGCAACGCGGAGGTAGCTGTCGACGTCGGTCGATCCGAGAGTCCAGGCGATGAGCACGAGGCCGCCGGGCTCGACCACGCGGTCGATGGTCCAGGTGGCCCGCTCGATGCCGCGCAGCGATTCTCGCGGGATGAACGCCTCCGGCTCGCCGGCGATGCCGAGCACGACGCCGCGTTCGGCGATCGTGACCGTTGCGCGCCCGCGAAAACCGAGCCCGGCGACGGCGATGCGGTTGAGCGGGTCCCCGGCGATCGTGGTCGCGACGTAGAACACGTCGGCCGTGAGGAGTTCGCGACCGACCTCCGTCGGCACGGCGAGCGGGCGCGGTAGGTGCGACTGCCGCTTCTGCCGCCCGCGCCAGCCGAGCACCATGCCCACGAGCGCGAGCACGATCACCGCGATGACGATCGTCGTCGATACTGACCTATCCATTGACCGCTCCCGTCGGGCGTGCGGCGCCGGCCGCCGCGAAGCGAGCCACGGTCTCGATGTCCACGAGTTCGCCGTCGAGCACCGTCGCGTACCCACCATGGATTGTCGCGACCACCCGTCCCGGCAGGGTCGTGTCGAGGTAGGGCGAGTTGAGCCCCTTGCCGCGCAGCCGGCCCGTGTCGAAGACCCGGCTCGCCGCGGCGTCGTAAAGCGTGAATTCCGCCGGAACGCCGACGGCAATGCCGAGACCGTAGCCCTCGAGCCTGCCGATTTCGGCGGGCACGCGGGAGAATACGCGGGCCACATCGGTCCAGTCGAGAAGCCCGGTGTCGACGACGGAAGCCTGGACCACGGAGAGCGCCGACTCGAGACCCACCATGCCGAACGCGGCCGCCTCCCACTCGCAGTCCTTCGACTCGACGGGGTGCGGCGCGTGGTCGGTCGCGACGATGTCGATCGTGCCGTCGGCGAGCCCCGCACGAACGGCGTGCACGTCTTCGTCGCGGCGCAGCGGCGGGTTCACCTTGTAGCGCGAGTCGTAGCCGCTCGCGAGCTGCTCGGTGAGCAGCAGGTGGTGCGGCGTCACCTCGGCGGTCACCGTGATGCCGCGCGCCTTGGCCCAGCGCACCACTTCCACCGATCCTGCGGTGGAGAGGTGGCAGATGTGCAGGCGGGCGCCGACGTGCTCGGCGAGCAGCACGTCCCGCGCGATGATCGACTCCTCGGCCACCGCCGGCCACCCGGCAAGCCCGAGTTCGCCCGACAGCGTTCCCTCGTTCATCTGTGCGCCCTCGGTGAGGCGGGGTTCCTGCGCGTGCTGGGCGACGACTCCCCCGAAAGTCGTGACGTATTCGAGCGCGCGACGCATGAGCAGGGCATCCGACACGCACTTGCCGTCGTCGGAGAACACGCGCACCCTCGCACGGCTGTTCGCCATCGCGCCGATCTCGGCGAGCTGCCCGCCCTGGAGCCCGACCGTCACCGCGCCGATCGGTCGCACCGTGACGTAGCCGGCAGAGTTTCCGAGCGACTGCACCTGCTCGACCACGCCGGCCGTGTCGGC
>DMKW01000103.1:11312-13682 GCA_003454135.1 Microbacteriaceae bacterium | reverse complement strand
GGACCCCGTGAGCACCGTCTCGCTCTGCTCGAAGCCGGGCTCGCGCAAGTGGGTGTGCAGGTCGACGAGCCCGGGGAGGGCGATGAGGCCGTCGGCGTCGATGACCCGGCCGGCGGAGGCGAAGACGGCCTTGCCGAGCTCGGCGATCACGCCGTCACGCACGAGGATGTCGGTTCGAGTGCCGTCGGCGAGGGTCGCTCCCCGCACCAGGATGGTTTCGGTCATGACAGGCTCCTTTCGCCAGAGAGCAGAAGGTAGAGCACTGCCATCCGCACCGAGACTCCGTTGGCGACCTGCTCGAGCACGGTCGATCGCGGCGAATCGGCCGCTCCCGCTGAGATCTCGAGACCGCGATTCATCGGTCCGGGGTGCATGACAATGCTATCCGCGCCGAGACGACCGAGACGCTCGTCGTCGAGGCCCCACTGTCTCGAATACTCGCGCGCGTTCGGGAAGAAGGCGGCGTGCATCCGCTCCGACTGGATGCGCAGCATCATCACGACATCCGGTGTCTGCGCGAGCGCGTCGTCGAGGTCGAATCGGGCGGTCACCGGCCAGTGGCCCACCCCGATCGGCAGGAGCGTCGCCGGCGCAACAAGGGTGACCTCCGCGCCGAGCGTCGTGAGCAGCCAGACGTTCGACCGCGCGACCCGGGAGTGCAGGATGTCGCCCACGATCGTCACGGTCACCCCGTCGAGGTCCCTGCCCCTCGATGCGGCGCCGTGCAACCGGCGGCGGATGGTGAAGGCATCGAGGAGGGCCTGGGTGGGGTGTTCGTGCGTGCCGTCGCCCGCGTTGACGATCGCCGCGTCGATCCACCCCGCGTTTGCGAGCACTCGCGGTGCGCCGGACGACCCGTGCCGTATCACGACGGCGTCGGCGCCGATCGCCGCGAGGGTCTGCGCCGTGTCCTTGAGGCTCTCGCCCTTCGACACGCTCGACCCCTTGGCGCTGAAGTTGATGACATCCGCGCTCAACCGCTTGGCGGCCGCCTCGAACGAGATGCGGGTGCGCGTCGAGTCCTCGAAGAAGAGGTTGACGACCGTCTTGCCGCGCAGCGTCGGGAGTTTCTTCACCTCGCGGTCCGCGACGTCCGACATGTCTTCGGCGACATCCAGAATCGCGATCGCCTCGTTGCGGGAGAGGTCGCGGGTGCTCAGCAGGTGTCTCGCCGTGCTGGTCGAGATCATTCGCCGGCCTCCTCAATCGTCACGAACTCGTCGCCATCGATCTCGGTGAGGTGCACGTTGATGCGCTCGTTCTGCGACGACGGCAGGTTCTTACCCACGAAATCCGGGCGGATCGGCAGCTCGCGGTGGCCACGGTCGACGAGGGTCGCGAGGCGCACGATGCCCGGCCGGCCGATGCTGCCGAGCGCGTCGAGCGCCGCCCGGATGGTGCGCCCGGAGTAGAGCACGTCATCGACGAGCACGACGGTCCTGCCGTCGATGCCTCCGGCCGGAACCTGGGTTGGCGACGGCGCCCGGGTCGGGTTGCGGGCGAGGTCGTCGCGGTACAGAGTCACGTCGAGCGCGCCGACCGCCACCGCGGTGCCGGAGATGTCGCGGAGCAGCTCGCCGATCCGATCGGCGAGCACGACGCCGCGCGTGGGGATGCCGAGGATCACGAGGTTATCCGGGCCCCGATTGGACTCAAGGATCTCGTGGGAGATGCGAGTCAACGCTCGGGTGATATCAGCTTGCTGGAGCACAGTGCGTGCGGGCAATCTGACCTCCTTCCCCGCCTCTCAGGACGGAAGTTAAAGGATGTCTATTGCCATCACTATACCGGGCGCCCCGCCCCGCTGCGGCGCCCTGCCCTTCCGAAATCCATGCAATCGGAGGCGTTGGTCGGCGTGTTGGCGCCAACACGCCGAGCCATCCCAAGAAATGCATGGATTTCGGAAGGGGAGCACGCCAAGCCGGCCGCGTTTCTCCGGAGGTTCTTCGCTCCGGCACGGATTTGGGCCGCAATCAAACCCAAACGGATGCCGCAGAGTCGAAACCTCCGGAGAAACGCGTGTCGGGGGCGCGGGGCGCGGGAGGCGGAGGCGGCGAGCTAGACGTGCAGTTGGGCGATGCGTCCGAGCAGCCCGTTCACGAAGCCGGCCGAGTCTTCGGTGCTGTATTCCTTCGCGGCCTCGACGGCCTCGGAAATGGCCACGCCATCCGGGATCTCGTCGTTGAACATGATCTCCCAGATGCCGATACGCACGATCGCCCGGTCGAGCACGGGCATGCGGTTGATCGTCCAACCCTGCGCGTAGGTTTCGATGAGCTCGTCGATCTCGTCACCGTGCTCGGCGATGCCTTCGACGATCTCGCGCGCATACGCCCAGGAGGCCCAGCGATCCGGTTCGCTCTTCGCCCG
>DMKW01000103.1:9522-11206 GCA_003454135.1 Microbacteriaceae bacterium | reverse complement strand
CGTGCCTTGGTGCGGGCGCCCACTAGTTGACGCGACCGAGGTAGCTGCCGTCGCGCGTATCGACCTTGACCTTGGTGCCCTGCTCGAGAAAGAGCGGCACCTGGATCTGGTACCCGGTCTCGACCGTCGCGGGCTTCGTGCCGCCGGTCGAGCGGTCGCCCTGCAGACCGGGCTCGGTGTAGGTGATCTCGAGCACGACGGATGCCGGGAGCTCGACGTAGAGCGGGTTGCCGTCGTGCAGCGCGATGGTCACATTCTGATTCTCGAGCATGAAGTTGGCCGCGTCGCCCACCTGCGGGGCGGTGAGGGTGATCTGGTCGTAGTTGCCCACGTCCATGAACACGTAGTTCTCGCCGTCGGCGTAGAGGTACTGGAATTCGGACCGATCGACGGTCTCGGTCTCGATCTTCGCGCCGGCGTTGAACGTGCGGTCGACGACCTTGCCGCTCATGACGTTCTTGACCTTGGTGCGCACGAAGGCGCCGCCCTTGCCGGGCTTCACGTGCTGGAAGTCGATCACGGTCCAGAGCTGGCCGTCCATGTTGAGAACGACGCCGTTCCTGATGTCAGCTGTTGAGGCCATGGCTGTAGAGATCCGTTCTGGAGGGGAAGGTTAGTGGGCGAAAAGCGCCGAAACCACGAGTTTACCGGCTCAGCCGACGCCGAAGGGAAATCGCTAGCCGAGGAGCCGATTAATGGCGTCGAGCGCGAGCAAGTAGGAGTCGAAACCGAACCCGGCGATCACGCCCGTCGCCACGCCCGAAATCACGCTGTTGTGGCGGAACTCCTCACGAGCGTGCGGGTTGGAGATGTGCACCTCCACGAGGATCAGACCCGCCTTCGTCACGAGCGCGGCGGCATCCCGAAGCGCGTATGAGTAGTGCGTGAACGCCGCCGGGTTGAGGATGACGGGGCTCCCCGTGTCCACGGCCTCGTAGAGCCAGCCGATGAGCTCGGCCTCGTCGTTGGTCTGCCGCAGGTCGATCGCGTGGCCGGGAGGGGCCTCGGAGTCGAGCCGGGCGCGCAGGTCGTCGAGAGTGCCGCTGCCGTAGACGTCCGGCTCGCGGCTGCCGAGGCGGCCGAGGTTGGGACCGTTGAGTACGAGGATGCTGCGCATGATTCTCGAGCATAACGGGCGGCGGGCGCGCCTACCCGGGGGCGCTGAACCCGCCGTCGGATTTGAGCAGTTGCCCGGTGACCCACTGGCCGTCCTCCGACAGCAGGAAAGCCACGAGGGCGGCGGTGTCGGCCGGCCGGCCACCGCGTCCCGCTGGAGTGCGGTCGAGCACCCAACGGCGCACGTCGTCGGACATCCACCCGGTGTCGATCGGACCGGGGTTGACCAGGTTGGAGGTTATTCCGAGCTCGGCCAATTCCCGGGCTGCGGCGAACACGATCCGGTCGAGCGCCCCCTTGCTCGCGCCGTACGGCACCTCGTCGGTGATCGCGTCGCTCGTGAGCGCCACGATGCGGCCGCCGCGGCGCTCTCCCCCGAATCGGCGCGCGAATTCGCGGATCAGCAGCCAGCTCGCCCGCGCGTTGACGGCGATGTGGCGATCGAAACTCTCGAGGGTCGTGCTGAGGATGCCCGAGTTCACGCTCTCCGCGTGGCTCAGCACGAGGGCGGTCACGGGGCCGAGATCGCGCTCCACCTCGTCGAACACCTCCGCCGGGCACTCGGGCC
>DMKW01000103.1:0-9393 GCA_003454135.1 Microbacteriaceae bacterium | reverse complement strand
CTCGTGTCGTAGGGATTCCAGTAGACGGCCGCGATGTCCCAGCCGTCCGCGGCGAGTCGCGTGGCAATCCCCGCAGCGATTCCGATCGTTCGGCCGACGCCAGTCAGCAGCGCGATCGGGCGGGCGGAAGGCTCATGCGCTGCGGAGGTCATCCCGGCACGGTACCAGCCGCCCACGCCTCCGCTGGCGAATCTTCCCTACGAGCCGATCTCCTGGTACGCCGCGAACAGAAGACTCTCATCCGGACCGGTGAGCGTCGTCGGCTTCGCGAGATCGTCGAGCACGATGAACCTGAGCAGGCTGCCGCGGGCCTTCTTATCGCGCTTCATCACCGACAGGAGCGTGTTCCAGCGACCGAGCGGATAGCTCGTGGGCAGCTGGAGGGAGGTCAGGATGCTTCGGTGCCGATCGACGACCTCGTCCGACAGCCGGCCCGTGAGCCTGCCGAGCTCCGCCGCGTAGACCATGCCGATCGCGACTGCGGCTCCATGCCGCCACTGGAACCGTTCGGCGTATTCGATCGCGTGCCCGAGCGTGTGCCCGTAGTTGAGAATCTCGCGCGGCCCGGACTCCTTGAGATCCTGGCCGACCACGCGGGCCTTGATGCCGATCGACAGCTCCACGAGGCGGCGGAACTCGTCGCTCTTCGGGTCGGTCGCGATCTCCACCGACCGCTCGATGATGTCGAGGATCTCCGGTTCGGCGATGAATCCGTACTTCACGACCTCGCCGAATCCGGCCAGGATCTCCATCTGGCTGATGCCGTCCAGGGTGTCGAGGTCCACGACGACGCCGGCCGGCGGGTAAAACGCCCCGACGAGATTCTTGCCCTCCGCGGTGTTGATGCCGGTCTTGCCGCCGATCGCCGCATCGACCATGCCGAGCAGCGTCGTCGGCACGTTGACGAGCTTCACGCCGCGCAACCACGTCGCGGCGACGAAGCCGGCGACGTCGGTGACCGAGCCTCCACCGAAACCGATCACGGCATCCGTGCGGGTGAAGTCCGCCTGGCCCATCACCTGCCAGCAGAAAGCCGCGACCTCCACGCGCTTGCCGGTTTCGGCATCCGGAATCTCGGCGAGCAAGACCTCGTAGTCGGAGAGCAGGCTCTCCCGGAGCGCCGCCGCCCGGGCGCCGAGCGTCGGCGGGTGCACGATGAGCACCTTCTGCGCGTTGGGTCCGATGATCTCGGGGAGCCGGTCGAGGATGTTTCGCCCGACGATGACGTCGTAGACGTCTGTGCCGGGAACGGTGATTGTCGTTACGGTGCTCACTCTGCGTCCTTCGTTGTTGCGCCGCCCGAGACCCATTCGGCGATTTCGGTCGCGATCGCCTCGATCGGTCGATTGGAGGTATCCCAGGTGCCGGAGGCGAGTCTCTCGTAGATCTCGCGTCGCGCATCGACGAGTTTTGTCCAGGCGTCCATGCCACCGGCCACGAGCGGGCGCGCCGATCCGGCGATCCGCGCCTCGACGGCCTCGGGGCTCACGGTCACGAGCACGACGCGATGTGCGAGGAGCTCGCGCTGGGTGTCCGGGTTGAGCACCGCTCCCCCGCCGAGCGACACGACGGCCCTCTCGGTGAGAGCCTGGGCCACTTCGGCGCGTTCGAGCTTGCGGAAGTGCTCCTCGCCGCGCTGGGCGAAGATCTCGGCGATCGGACCGTGCTTGGCGACGATGCGGCGATCGGTGTCGATGAAACTGACCTTGAGAACGCGCGCAATGCGCTTGCCCAGGCGGGTCTTGCCTGCGCCGGGCGGCCCGATCAGCACGACGAGTGGCCGCGACTCGCTCACGAACCGAGGAGCGGGTCTGAGGCCGCCGTGGTGAGCAGGTTGCTCGGAATGGCGGCGACGTACCCGTCGAGGTTGCGCCTGGTTTCGACGATCGAGTCGCCGCCGAACTTCTCGAGCACGGCGTTCGCGAGCACGAGCGCGACCATGGCCTCGGCCACGACACCGGCGGCGGGCACCGCGCACACGTCGGATCTCTGGTGGTGGGCCTCCGCGGGGCCGCCACCGGCCACGTCAACGGTGCGCAAGGCGTGCGGCACCGTGGAGATCGGCTTCATGGCCGCCCGCACGCGCAGCACCGTGCCCGTGCTCATTCCGCCCTCGGTCCCGCCGGCCCGATCGCTCGATCGCCCGATGCCCTCGTCGGTCTGGAAGAGTTCGTCGTGCGCCTCTGAGCCGCGACGGGTCGCGGTGAGGAAGCCGTCTCCGACCTCGACGCCCTTGATGGCCTGGATCCCCATGAGCGCCGCCGCGAGCTGCGAATCGAGTCGACGGTCCCAGTGCGTGTACGACCCGAGCCCGGGCGGAAGTCCGTAGGCGAGCACCTCGACCACGCCGCCGAGGGTGTCGCCGTCCTCGTGGGCGGCATCCACCTCGGCGACCATCAGCGCGGAGGTCGCTTCGTCGAAACAGCGCAACGGGTCGGCGTCGAGGGCCGCGACATCCGTGGACCGGGGCAGCGGGCTGCCCTCGGGCACGCGCACCGTCCCGATCGAGAGCGTGTGGGCGAGGAGCTGGATGCCTAGCTCGGCGAGGAAGGCGCGAGCGACAGCCCCTAGGGCCACCCGGGCTGCCGTCTCGCGCGCGCTGGCCCGCTCGAGCACGTTGCGGGACTCCTCGAAACCGAACTTCTGCATGCCGACGAGGTCGGCATGTCCCGGCCGTGGCCGGGTGAGCGGGGCACCCCGGCCCTTCGGCAGGGTCTCGAGATCGACGGGCTCGGCGCTCATGACATCAACCCAGCGCGGCCACTCCGTGTTGCCGATCCGCAGGGCGATCGGGCTGCCCATGCTGAGCCCGAACCTGATTCCGCCACTGATCGTGAGCGCATCCTGCTCGAACTTCTGCCGCGCGCCCCGGCCGTAGCCGAGCGTGCGGCGGTGCAGGTCGGCGCGAATTGCGTCCATCGACACGGGCACACCGGCTGGCAGACCCTCAAGGATCGCGACCAGTTCCGGACCGTGCGATTCCCCAGCGGTCAACCATCGAAGCATGGGGATAATCCTTGCACAGCGGGAATCGTCCCACTCGCGCCGGGCTAGCTCGAGGCGCCGTCGAGGCCCACGGCCGCGCGCATCGCGGCGAAGACGCGCGATTCGCCGCGCAGGGCGCGATGCGGATGACCGCTCACAAAGATGCGCACCTGCATGAGCGCCTGGTTGACGAGCATCTCGACGCCGGGGATCACCCGACCGCCCGCGGCGAGCCATGACGCGGCGAGCGGTGTCGGCCACGGGTCGTAGGCCACCTCGAGCAGCACGCTTCTCGCGCGTGTGTCCTCGGTGAACGGGATGTCGACCTGGGCCGAGCCGGGAATCGTGCTGATGACCACGTCCGGCACGACGCTGTCGTCGAGTTCGCTCAGCAGCTCGATCTCCACGTCGACGCCGAGGCGTTCGCCGAGGGCGAGCAGTCGCGTCACCTTGCGGGGAGCGCGAGCGGAGATCGCGATTCGCTTGGCGCCGAGTTCTGCGACAGCGGCCATCGCCGACGCGGCGGTCGCGCCGCCCCCGAGCAGGCGAACCGAGCTGAGCCGGCGCACCCCAACCGAACGGAACGCCTCACGAAATCCGTAGACGTCGGTGTTGAAGCCGCGGGTCCTGCGCACGCCGCGGTGCTCGTCGAAGATGACGGTGTTCGCGCCGCCTGTGATTTCCACGTACTCGTCCATCTCGTCGAGCAGCGGGAGCACGTCGCGCTTGAGCGGCATCGTGAGCGAGAGCCCGCGCCACTCGTGCCCGCAGGAGGCTAGAAACTCGGGCAGGGCCTCCGAGGTCACATCGATCGTCTCATAGCGCCACGGCAGGTCGAGGGCTGCGTATGCGGCCCGGTGCAGCGCGGGCGACTTGGAGTGCGCGATCGGGGACCCGAGCACGGCGAGTCGACGCTCGACGGCGCTCACCCGTCGAATCCCGGGTGGGCGCGCAGCCATGCCTGCCACTGTTTCACCGCGGCGTTGTGCTCGGCAAGCGTCGTGGAAAACACCGTCTCGCCCGTCTCGCCGTTCACGAGCACGAAGAATAGCCACGTTCCGTCGGCGGGATGCAGGGTCGCCTTGATGGCGGCGTCGCCCGGGTTGCAGATCGGCCCGATTGGCAGCCCCGGGTTCGCGTAGGTGTTGTACGGGTTGCTCTTGTCGGCCCGCTGGGCGTTGGTCGTGGAGATCGTGGTTCCGCCAGAGCCGTAGCTCACGGTGGCGTCGGATTGGAGCGGCATGCCGGCGGCGATCCGGTTGTCCCACACTCGCGCGACCTTCAGGAAGTCGGCCGAACTGCCGCCCTCCTTCTGCGTGATCGACGCAAGTGTGAGAATCTTGTGGCGATCTGCGGGCACGACGCCGTCGGCATCCAGGTGCTGGAACATCGTCGAGACGAAGGTCTGCAGCATGGCGTGCGCTGTCTGCCCGGGGTCGAGCGAGTAAGTGGCCGGGAAGAGGTAACCCTCGAGGCTCGGCGCCTCGGCCGGCAGCCCGAACGACTTGTAGTCGGCCGCCGCGGCCTCGAGTTGGGCGCGCGAGACGCCGGTGCTCTCGCTCAGGTCGGCGAGCCGGTTGATCACGCCCTTGACTGTTATGCCCTCGGGCAGCACGACCTGGGTGGACACCTTGTTCTTGGGATCGGCCAGAGCGGCAAGCGCTGACTTGGCGCTCATCTCCTTCTTGAGCTGGTAGCTGCCGGGATGGAACTCCACCGGGGGGTTCTGCCTGAGTAGGAGCTTGTAGAAGGCCGTGTAGGTCTTGGTGACGCCGTCCCCAGCGAGCGTTTTCGCGACATCCGAGCCGATCTGGCCGTTCGTGATCGTCACGACGACCTTGCCGGTGCCTGCGCCGGTGTAGTCGATCGGTTCTTCCCACCCGAGCACGTGCCTGATCTGGGGTTCGAACGTGAAGAAGACGGCCGCGGCTCCCCCGCCGAGCAACACGAGGATGCCCAACAACACCCAGAGCCAGGTGAGCTTGCGCTTGCGGCGCGGCGGCAGGCCGTGCTCGTCCACTCGATCACCGCGATCGCCGCGTTTCGCTCGCTCGTGTCGAACGGGGGCGTCATCGGTCGTTCGGGTCGCGCGACGACCGGTACTCTCGCGCGCCTCGCGCCGACTCCGGGGAGCCTCGTCGCTGCTTTCGCCCGTCGGGCGGGGCTGCGACGAAAAAATGTCATCCCAGCTGGGCTCATCTGCCACGAGTCACGATCCTTCATCCGGCGCGACGACGACACCGGGTGGGATTCCACCGGCTCTCTCGGCGTCGAGGGCATGCTGCAAGATTATAACCGCAGCCACTTGGTCGATGACCGACCGGGACTTCTTCGTGCTCCTGCCGGTGGCGCGCATGGCGCGGTTCGCCGACACCGTCGAGAGGCGTTCGTCCACGAGGCGTACCGGGGTTGCGGTGGCTCGCGCGACGCGCGACGCGAAGTCCCGTGCATCCTGGGTGGACGCCGAGTCTCCTCCGGACAGGGCGAGCGGCAGGCCGACAACGATCTCGACCGCGCCACGTTCGACGGCCTCGGCGAGGATCCGCGCGACGTCGCCCTCACCGCGCGCCACGGTCGCGACCGGGGTCGCAAGCATCCCGTGCGGGTCGCTGTTCGCCACCCCGATGCGCACCTTGCCCACATCGACGCCCAACCGCACTCCCGGCCGCACCCGCTACCTCGGCAGGGCGGCCACGATGGCCTCGAGCGCGGCGGGGATCGCGTCGAGCTTCGATCCGCCACCCTGCGCGAGGTCGTCCTTGCCGCCACCACCGCCGCCGAGGATGCCCGCAGCCGTCTTGGCGAGCCCCCCCGCCTTGGCGCCGCGCTGGCGCGAGGCGTCGTTGGTTGCGACGATCACGGCCGGCTTGCCGGCGACATCCGCGGCGAGGGCCACAACTGCCGGCTCGGCCCCGAGCCGACCGCGCACGGCCGTCACGAGGCTGCGCAGGTCGTCGGACGACGCGAGGGTGCCCACGTGCTTGCTCAACACGGTGAGGCCGCCGTCGGTCGTCGCCTCGGCAACGAGGGCCGGCACCCGTTCGAGCAGCGCGGCCGACTCGAACTCGGCGATGCGCTTCTCGGCGGCCTTGAGGTTGGCGAGCAGCTCGGAGATCCGCTCCGGAATCTGGTCGCGGGGCGTCTTGAGGCTCGACGTGAGCTCGGAGACTATCGCCCGCTCGGTGGCGAGATCACGGAACGCCTCGATGCCTACGAGGGACTCGATCCTGCGGTTGGTCGAGCCGATCGACGACTCGCTCACGAGGTTGATGATGCCAACCTCGGAGCTGCGGGTCACGTGGGTGCCCGCGCATAGTTCGAGGGACCACGGGCCGCCGATCTCCACGACCCGCACCGTCTCGCCGTACTTCTCGCCGAAGAGCGCCATGGCGCCGAGAGCCCGCGCCTCGTCGAGCGGCATCACGCGCGTCTCGACCTCGAGATTCTGGCGGATCGCGTTATTGGAGATCTCCTCGATCTCGCTTCGCGTCGCCGGAGACAGCGGATTGCTCCAGTTGAAATCGAGCCGCATATAACCGGCCTTGTTGTACGAACCGGCCTGGTGGGCCTCCGGACCGAGAACCTGCCTCAGCGCCGCATGGATGAGGTGGGTCGCGGAGTGCGCCTGGGTGGCGCCGCGGCGCCACTCCGGGTCGACCACGCTCGTGGCGGGAGCGCCGACGCTGACCTCGCCGGAACGCACCTGCACCCGGTGACTCACGAGCCCCTTGACCGGGCGCTGCACGTCGAGCACCTCGAGGTCGAAGCCGTTGCCGACGATGCTGCCCGCGTCGGCCTCCTGGCCGCCGGACTCCGGGTAGAGCGAGGTCTCCGCGAGGATCACCTCGGCGATGTCGCCGGCCGAGGCCCGGTTGACGGAGACGCCGTCCTTGATCAGGCCCAGGATGGTCGAATCGGTCGTGAGATAGTCGTAGCCGGTGAACACCGTCTCGCCCTGCGCGCGGAAAGCGCTGTACACGGAGAGGTCGGCCATGAGGGTCTTTTTGGCCTTCGCGTCGGCTTTGGCCATGGTGCGCTGATCGAGCATGAGCGCGTCGAAGGCCGCGCGGTCGACGCTCAGGCCGGCCTCCTCCGCCATCTCGAGCGTGAGGTCGATCGGAAAGCCGAACGTGTCGTGCAGCAGGAACGCCGTGTCGCCGGGGAGCTCGCGAGCGCCCGACTTCTGCGTCTTCGCCACGGCGAGGTCGAGGATGCTCGTGCCGCTCGCGAGCGTGCGCAGGAACGTCTCCTCCTCGGCGTAGGCGAGCCGTCCGATGCGGTCGTAGTCGTGTTCGACCTCGGGATATGCGCTCTTCATCGCGTCGCGCGACGTCGTGAAGAGTTCGGTGAACGTCGGCGCGTCCACTCCGAGCAGGCGCATCGATCGCACGGTGCGGCGCAGCAGGCGACGAAGCACGTAGCCGCGCCCCTCGTTCGACGGGGTGACGCCGTCGGCCATGAGCATGAGCGCGGATCGCACGTGATCGGCGACCACGCGCATCCGCACGTCGTCGTCGTGTTCCGCCCCGTATCGTCGACCGGAGATCTCGGCGGCCCGGTCGAGCACGGGCCGAACCTGGTCGATCTCGTAGAGGTTCTCCACACCCTGCTTGATGAAGGCGACGCGCTCGAGGCCCATGCCCGTATCGATGTTCTTCTTCGGCAGCTCGGCGAGGATCTCGAAGTTCTTGCCCTGGCCCGGACCGCGCAGGTACTGCATGAAGACGAGGTTCCAGATCTCGATGTACCGGTCGTCGTCGGCGGCGGGTCCGCCCTCCTTGCCGTAGGCGGGACCACGGTCGAAGAAGATCTCCGAACTCGGTCCGGCGGGGCCCGGCTGCCCCGTCGACCAGTAGTTGCTCTCCATCCCGAGGCGCTGGATGCGCTCATCCGGAAGCCCGGCGATCTTCTTCCAATAGCCCACGGCTTCGTCGTCGTCCTTGTAGACGGTGACCCAGAGGTCCCTCTCGGCGAAGCCGTAGCCGCCATCGGCCTCGGATGTCGTGAGCAGTTCCCACGCGTACGCGATCGCCTGCTCCTTGAAGTAGTCGCCGAAGGAGAAGTTGCCGTTCATCTGGAAGAAAGTGCCGTGGCGCGTGGTCTTGCCGACCTCCTCGATATCGAGGGTGCGGATGCACTTCTGCACGCTCGTCGCGCGCGGGTAGGGCGGCGGCACGAGTCCCGAGAGGTACGGCACGAACGGCACCATGCCGGCGACCGTGAAGAGCAGCGACGGGTCGTCGCTCACGAGGGACGCGGATGGAACGACCGTGTGGCCGCGTTCGGAGAAGTAGTCGAGCCAACGTCGACGAATATCAGCGGTCTGCATGGTGTCCTGGATCGGGGGCCGAGCCGCGGCTCGACCGCGAAGAAATGGGTCTAGCTCGAGTTGCGCTTCGACAGGTCGGCGATCACGCCTTCCGCGTCCGCGACGGCCGCGCGCAACTCTGCTTCGCGGGCCTTGTAGCCGTCGATGACGGCGCTACTGAACTCGTGGGCTCGGCTGTCGACATCCTCGAAGAATCTCTTGCCCTCTGGGGTCTTGTTGAGCTGGTGGGCGGCCACGAATCCGAGGCCGACACCGATGATGAGCCACAGCACGTTCTTCATGAAAATTACTCCCTCGTGAGCGGGGAAACGGATGTTCCCCAAGCGAAGCCTGAATCAAGCTTACTTCGAACGCGCCTTCGGCTTGAGCCCGGCTATCGCCACGCGCACGGCGGCGGAAAACCCGGCGAGCTTGATGAGCGGGCCACCGAGGGTCGCGGCGAACAGGGCGATGAGGGACGAGACGTTGCCCGTCGCGTCGGCGATTCCGCTCGTGATCGCGTCGACGCGAGCGAGCTGCTTGTTGGTCTCGCTGATCGTCGTCGCCGCCTCTTCGAGAATCGGCGTCACGTTCGCGCTGAGTTCGTGGATCGCGTCCCGCGTCTCGTCGAGCACCTTGCCGAGCTTGACGAGCGGCACAGCGAGCAGCCCCACGAGCACGGCGAAGACCACCGCGGCAATCAGTCCGGCAATGTCGCCACCGCTCATGAGTTCCACCAATCGTGTGGGTCGAAAGAGAAGGAGCGGACCGCCCGAAGGCGATCCGCTCCCACTGTATTGCTTCTGTTCGCCCTAGCGAGCCGCGTAATACTCGACGACGAGCTGCACTTCGCACGTCACGGGCACTTCGGCGCGCTTCGGGCGACGCAGGAGCCGCGCCTGAAGCTTGTCGATCTCCACTTCGAGGTAGCCGGGCGTCTTCGGCAGAACGTCGACGTGACCGCCGGCCGCTGCGACCTGGAACGGCTCCATGCCCTCGCTCTTGGGGTGAACGTGGATGAGCTGGCCCGGCTTCACGCGGAAGGACGGGCGGTCGACGCGCTGTCCGTCGACGAGGATGTGACGGTGCACGATCATCTG
>DMKW01000235.1:18689-19800 GCA_003454135.1 Microbacteriaceae bacterium | reverse complement strand
GGCCCCGAGCGCGCTGCCAGCTACTCCAGGCCAGCCTTCAAGCGGTCGAGCCAGTCGCGCGCTTCGGTGAACACGGCGTCGCCGTATCGTCCATCGAACTTCACCCGGATGCCGTCCGCCCTGGGGTACGAACCCAGGAAGGTCACGTGGGGGCTGAAGCGACGCAGGCCGAGGAGGGCGTCGGCCACCCGCTCCTCGTCGATGTGCCCATCGAGGTCGATCACGAACCGGTAACGGCCGAGGGCGTCCCCGATCGGGCGAGACTCGAGCAGGCTCATGTTCACGCCGCGAGTGGCGAACTGCTCGAGCATTTCGAGAAGCGATCCGGCACGGTCATCCGGAAGCTCGGCGATGATGCTCGTCTTGTCCGCCCCGGTCGCGGCCGGGGTCGGCGCGGTGCGGCTCACGAGCACGAACCGCGTGACGGCGTTGGGATTGTCGCCGATGTTCTCGGCGAGCACGTCGAGGTCGTGGTGCGCGGTGATACCCGGGGGGGCGATCGCGGCGTCGGCGTGGTCGGAGTCGAAGAGGGACGCTGCGGCGGCGACATTGGAGGTGGCCGGGATGTGCCCGTGGCTCGGCAGGTGCGCGTCGAGCCAGGCGTGACACTGGCCATAGGCCACCGGATGCGCGTTGATCACCCTCACGTCCGCGAGGGTCGTGCCCCGCCTCGCCACGAGCACGAAATTCACCGGCACGAGGTACTCCCCGATGATGCGGAGGTTCGGGATGCTCGCAAGCGCGTCCTGCGTGGCGGAAACTCCGCCCTCGATCGAGTTCTCGATGGCGATCATGGCCGCGACGCTGCGGCCGGTCACGACATCGTCGAACGCCTCCCCGACGTTGTTGACCGAGCGCCAGGGCTTGCCGGCCGCGGCGCTCACCTGTGACAGCGCGACCTCGGTGAACGTGCCGGCTGGCCCGAGATAGCTGTACGTTGCGGACGAGGTCGATTCAGGCATGCCCCGAGCCTATTGGCTGGTCAGGCTCCGCAGCCGCGCACGAGCAATCCCTGCGCCGAGTGCGCCGCGAGTGTCGTTCGCCAGCGCGCGCTGCCCATCTCTGCAGTCGCCGTCCTCGTCGCCCCTGCGCACAACTCAGGCTGTTCTCG
>DMKW01000235.1:17134-18554 GCA_003454135.1 Microbacteriaceae bacterium | reverse complement strand
GGCGCGCGCTTTCAGCAGGAGTTGTGCACCCCCACCGGTGGCGCCCCGGGTGGTCGCGCGGTGGGCAGCGTGGCGTGCGGACGGAGAATTCATCGGTCGGATGATCACCGGCTGGTGGCCCGGCACCGCTGGATGCAAGACTTGCGGGATGAACGCTCGCGCAGGACAGCCGGCCCAGGAATCCGATCTCATCGACGTGAAGGCGCTCGTCCACGCCTACTACACGCTGATACCAGATGTGGCCATCCCCGAGCAGCGGGTGGTGTTCGGCACGTCCGGCCATCGGGGTTCGAGCTTCGACAGCGCATTCAACGAGACGCACATCGCAGCGATCACGCAGGCGATCGTGGAATACCGGGCGTCGCAGGGAATCACGGGTCCCCTCTTCATCGGTCGCGACACGCACGGGCTGAGCCGGCCGGCAGAGACCACGGCGCTCGAAGTGCTCCAGGCCAACGGAGTCAACGTGCTCGTGGACGAGTTCGACGACTTCGTTCCCACCCCAGCCCTCAGCCACGCGATCATCGCCTACAACGCCGCCGGTCACGACGACCAGGCCGACGGCATCGTCGTCACGCCGAGCCACAACCCGCCGCGCGACGGCGGCTTCAAATACAACCCGCCTCACGGCGGTCCTGCCGACAGCGACGCCACGAACTGGATCGCCGATCGCGCGAACGAGATCATCGCCGAAGGGAGCCACGACGTGAGGCGCGCGGAGCCGACCGGGGTCGGCACCTACGACTACCGAGGCAAATACGTTGACGATCTCGAGAACATCATCGACATCGAGGCGATCAAGAAGGCCGGCGTGCGCATCGGCGCGGACCCGCTCGGGGGCGCGAGCGTGCACTACTGGCGCGCCATCGCAGAGCGCTACGGTCTCGACCTCACCGTCGTCAACCCGACGGTCGATCCGCAGTGGGCGTTCATGACTCTCGACTGGGACGGCAAGATCCGCATGGACCCGTCGTCGGCATCCGTCATGGCCTCCGTGCTCACCCACCGCAACGACTTCGACGTGGTGACGGGCAACGACGCCGACGCCGACCGACACGGAATCGTCACCCCTGACGGCGGGCTCATGAACCCCAACCACTACCTCGCCGTGGCCGTGCAATACCTCTACGGTCACCGTCCGGGCTGGAAGGCGGATGCCGCCGTGGGCAAGACGCTAGTCTCGAGCACCATGATCGACCGCGTCGCGAGCGCGCTCGGCCGACGTCTGTGGGAGGTGCCGGTGGGCTTCAAGTGGTTCGTTCCCGGGCTCGTCGACGGGTCGGTCGCGTTCGGCGGCGAGGAGTCGGCCGGAGCGAGCTTCCTGCGTAAGGACGGCACCGTCTGGACCACCGACAAGGACGGCATCCTGCTCGCCCTGCTCGCGAGCGAGATCATCGCCGTGACGGGCAAGTCGCCGAGC
>DMKW01000235.1:12430-17019 GCA_003454135.1 Microbacteriaceae bacterium | reverse complement strand
ACCGCGGACAGCCTGGCCGGCGAGCCGATCATCGCCAAGCTCAGCGAGGCGCCGGGCAACGGTGCCGCCATCGGCGGCGTGAAGGTGGTCACCGAGCACGCGTGGTTCGCCGCGCGGCCGAGCGGCACGGAAGACGTGTACAAGATCTACGCCGAGTCGTTCCTCGGGGAGGACCACCTCAAGCGCGTGCAGGCCGAGGCGAAGACGATCGTGGACGCCGCGCTCGGGGCGTAGCCGCGCCCGCGCCGTGCGCGGACTGTCGACTGCGGCACCAGGAGGACAGCGTGTCGAACTTATCCGGTGGCGCCGTGCGTAGGAGTGGTCCCGTCCGGCGCAAGAAGATCGAAACCGTCGACCTTGTTCAACATCCCCGGGGCCGTTCCCGGGGTGTCGCTGACCCCGTATTGCCAGACCAGGGCTCCCGTGCCCGGGTCGATCGCCAGCATCCTGTCTCGATCATCGTCGTTCGCCATGTACACCCCGCTCGGCAGCAACTCGACAAGTGACGGGTGGTTCAGCATCCCCGGGCCAGAGGCGGGCCGATACATGGAGAGCACCTGGCCAGCCCGGTTGAAGGTCAGGATCGCTCCGGGGGCCGTGTAGTCCGCGATGAGGTACAAGTCCGGATTGGCTGTTGGACTGGCTCCGAGCTGCTGAGGGTCGGAGGGGTAGGAGATCGGAATATGCGTGGCCCACACGAGTGCGCCGGCTGGTGTGTACTCGCTCACCCATGAGCCCCGGATTTCGGAAATGAGAACATTGCCGTCGTAGAGCGGTGTGTCTCCGTTGGGTGACCCCAATGCCTTGGGCGGGTTGTGCGCGCAAACCCTGTTCGTGCCGATCTGGTTTGCCACGGAACCGTCCGGGTTGATGAACAACACCCGGCAGTTCTGATCGTCGGCGACAATGACCTGGCCATTCTTCAGCTGATACGCATCGTCGGGCGCCTTCAGGTATCCGCTTGCCGTACCCGCCTGCAGCGGATGCCCGTAGGTCCAGGTCGGCGTGCCCGCCGGATAGGCGATCTTGACGATCGTGTTGTTGTCTTCCTGGTTGGAAATGATCTGGGTGCCGTTGTTGGAGAAGAAGGCGTCATCCGGAAAGTAAAACCCGCCGCCCTTAGCGGTTGTCGGGTTCGCCGGATACCGGAAGGTCACATTCAGCGCCGCATCCATGACGAGAATCTGGTTGTTGCCACGGTCGGCGATCAACAACTTGTCGCCGTAGTAGGGAGAGCCGGCACCGAGGGTCCCCGCCGTGCCGAATTTCACGTCCGGCTTGATCATCTGCACGACCGAAACGACGTGCCCGTTGCTTTCGCCACCCATGATCCAGGCCGTTGAGCCCACGACGGCAACCCCCGCGTTGGAGACCGCCACTTGAAGTTGCCCGGCATTGAGCAGTTTCCCCCCGGCCGTATCCACCGCCCAAATCGTGCGAACCGTCTCGGATCCGGCTGTCGAGAGGCCGGGAACCTGGGTGGTGCCCATGCCTGCGGTCTGCGGCTGAACGGTGTTGCTCTGACCGCCCACCAGGAACATCTCGCCGTTGATCACAACCGCGGAAGATCCCTGGAGCGGTTGCGGCAGCTTCCAGCTGGCCATAGTCATTCGATGAGTCGCGATATCGATGGTTTGGACGGCATCGATTGGGTTGCCGGCGTTGGGACCGTCGACCGCAATGCCACCAAAAACGTAGATCTGGCCGCCGAGCGCCGCTACGGCCGAATAGCGCACCGGGACGGGGAGCGCCCCGACATTGGTGAACGTCTTGCCGTCGACGGTGGCCAGCACCTGGTCATCCGGGTGGGTGCCGTCGTAGCCCCCGACGATGTAGGTCGTGTTGCCCACGGTGACCGCGGAGGCGTCCGATCGCAATTGGGGCAGCTTAGACGTGCTCGTCGTGCCTTGAGCGGCGGCGATGGCTTGTGTGGTGTCGGTCGAGCTGGCTGTGCCGCCTCCGAAGACTTCCATCACTCCGCCGGAGATGGCGCTCGCCGCGTCGTGAACGGCTTGCGCCAGGTGCCCCGTCAATGTCCCGACGCCGGTGGCGGTGTCGACTGTGTAGATGGCGTTCGTGCTCGTCTTCTGCGCCGTAAGCCCGCCGGCAATGACGACTTGGCTGCCGCTTCCCGGAAAGACAGCCATCCTGCTCAGCGGAGCGGCCAAGGACCACGTCAGAAGTCCCGATTCGGCGGCGGCGAACGTCGGGGGCGCGGCCGGAGGAGGCGCGCTGTGAGTAGCAGTCGGTTTGGCAGGCAGCGCTGCCTTGCGATCGTGATGAACCAGGAACGTGCTGCCGATCGCGGCTCCGGTTGCGACAATGACGACGGCGCCTGCCACTATCAATGCGACATACCTGCGTTTGAGGACTCTGCGGCGGGCAACGCCCTGCTCAGAGGTATCTTCTGACTTAATGGTGGTCCTCGTTTCAAAAAGCCTGAGACGCTAACGCGAGCACGGTTTCTCAGTGAACCACCACGGTTGTGCTGCCATTTCCTGGCCAACAACAACGGTGAACGGTCCGGCGTCTCGAGAATAGTACCGAGGTTATTCAGAAAGGCTGGGAGAACCGTCCGTCAGACCGCACGCGGAGGCCCGCTGCCGGACCGTCGCGTGCCTGCGTGACGATGGGGCATGCAGCCGATTTCGGTGCGACGACGACTTGCGAAAATGCTTGCCCCAGGTGTAAGTTTGCAGTCTACGCAACTTTTTGGCCACTGGTGGATGCGTTCTGCCGTGGCCGCTGCCAGTTAAGAAACCAGAACGAGGATCCATGTCACGCGCCGAAACTGCAAGCAGGGCCAAAGCGGTCCACGAATCCGGCGGGATCATGACCCACCGCCAGATTCTCTTCGTGCTCTACGGCCTCATGGCCGGAATGTTTCTCTCCGCCCTCGACCAGACGGTCGTCGGCACCTCGATCCGCACGATCGCGGATGACCTCAACGGACTGAGCCAGCAGGCCTGGGTCACCACCGCGTACCTCATCGTGTCCACGATCGCGACGCCGATCTACGGCAAGTTGTCCGACATCTTCGGTCGGCGGCCGCTGTTCATCACCGCGATCTCGATCTTCATCGTCGGATCGATCGCCTCCGGGTTCTCGACCTCGATCCTCGAGCTGGCCGGATTCCGTGCCATCCAGGGCATCGGCGCCGGTGGCCTGATGGCGCTTCCGCTCGCGATCATGGGCGACATGCTCGCTCCACGGGAGCGCGCGAAATACCAGGGCTACTTCCTCGCCGTCTTCGGCATCTCGAGCGTCATCGGACCGCTCATCGGCGGCCTCTTCGCCGGTGCGCCCTTCATCCTCTTCATCGACGGATGGCGCTGGGTCTTCCTGATCAACATCCCGATCGGCATCATCGCGCTCGCCATGGTGCTTCGATTCCTGCACCTGCCGAAACGCAGCGTCAACCGCAGCGTGCGCATCGACTGGTGGGGCGCGACGACGGTCATCATCGCCGTCGCTCCGCTCCTGCTCGTCGCGGAACAGGGACGGGACTGGGGCTGGGATTCCGCCGGCGCCATCGCCTGCTACATCATCGGCGGCCTCGGCATCGTGGCCTTCATCGTGTCGGAGCGACTCATGGGAGATGACGCGCTCATCCCCCTCAAGCTGTTCACGTCGCCCACCTTCTCGGTCGCGACCATCCTCGGTGTGCTCGTCGGTTTCGGCATGTTCGGCGCGATCTCGACCGTTCCGCTCTACCTGCAGATCGTGAAGGGCTCGACCCCGACCGAGAGCGGATTCCAGCTGCTCCCGATGATCCTCGGCCTGATGATCTCGTCGATCGTGAGCGGCCAGCTAATCTCGCGCACCGGCCGTTACAAGATCTTCCCGATCATCGGCACAGGCTTCATGGTGCTCGGCTTCCTGACCTTCATCACGATCAAGGCAGACACGAACTACTGGGTGCTCGCCGGCGCGATGCTTCTCGTGGGCCTCGGCCTCGGCCAGCTCATGCAGACGCTCACGATCGCCAGCCAGAACTCCGTCGGACCGCGCGACATCGGCGTGGCCACCTCGTCGTCGACGTTCTTCCGCCAGGTCGGTGGAACCCTTGGCGTCGCGGTGATCTTCTCCGTGCTGTTCAGCGTCGTCGGCGGCAACATCAAGGCTTCGTTCAGCAACAGAGCAACGCTCCGCGCCGCGCTCGATGCAGCCCTCAACCCCGCCGTGGCCAACGCGTCGAACAACAAGGGCATCATGTCGAAGATCTACAACGCGATCGTCGATCCGATCAAGCAGAACCTGCCGCCGCAGGTCGACCTCTCGAATGCGGCCGCGCGGCACCAGGTGGTCGACAACGTGCTCGCCAAGATCACGCCTGGAACCGGCGGCAGCGGAAGTGCGACCACTTCGCTCGACGGCAACACCTCGTTCCTGAACCACGCGAGCCATGCCCTCTCGGCACCGTTCCTCACTGGCTTCTCGGATGCCATGGTGCGAGGTTTCTGGGTGAGCCTGATTGTGGTTCTCGCGGCGTTCATCCTGAGCTTCTTTCTCAAGGCCACCCCGCTTCGCCAGAAGTCGGCCATCCAGGAAGTCGCCGACCAGGACGCCGCGATCCTCGCCACCCAGGC
>DMKW01000235.1:7871-12266 GCA_003454135.1 Microbacteriaceae bacterium | reverse complement strand
GTCGTGGTGAAGGCTACCTCTATCGGCCGCTCATGGACGATTTCGAATGGACCTGGGAATACGCGGAGAGCGATCGAGCCCAGTATTCACTGGCTAGACTTCGTTTCAAATGACTACCGTGCCGCCACCCCGCCGCGTCGCACCGACGCTGGAAGCGGTTGCAGCCGAGGCGGGCGTCTCGCGCTCCACCGCCTCGAGGGTCGTCAACGGGTCGGGCCAGGTGAGCGCGGATGCCGAGGCGGCAGTTCACGAGGCGATCGAGCGCCTGCACTACATCCCCAACCGCGCCGCGCGGTCCCTCGCCAACAACCAGACCATGGCGATCGCGCTCATCATCCCGGAAGACACGACGAGGTTCTTCGGCGACCCGTACTTCGCCGCGATCGTGCAGGGAATCACGAGGGGGCTCGAAGACAGCGACTACGTGCTCAACCTGCAGGTGGCGCAATCCCACCCGAGCGAGAAGGCGGCGCGCTACCTCGCGAGCGGCAACGTGGACGGTGCGTTCGTGGTGTCGCACCACTCCGGCGACCAGTTTCTCGACAGCCTCGCCGCCACGATGCCCGTCGTCTACGGCGGCCGCCCGCTGCGCGCGGACGACCCGCCAGCGTACTTCGTCGACGTGGACAATGCGGCGGCCGCCGCCCGCGGCACCCAGTACCTCATCGACAAGGGCCACTCGCGCATCGCAACCGTCGCCGGCCCGCCGGACATGCCGGCCGGCCTCGACCGTGCGGCCGGGTGGGCGCGAGCCATGACAGCCGCCGGGTTGCCCACCGAGCGGATCGCGTATGGGGACTTCTCCCCCGCGAGCGGTGCACGGGCCATGCGCGAGATCCTCGACCGGTTTCCCGACCTCGATTCCGTGTTCGTCGCGAGCGACCTCATGGCTACGGGCGCCGTCTCGGTGCTGCTCGAGCGTGGCATCAGTATTCCCGGAGAGGTCGCCGTGGTCGGCTTCGACGACTCGCCTGCGGCCACGAGCGGCGCGATCCAACTCACGACGGTGCACCAGCCCTCCGAGGCGATGGGCGCCCAAATGGCCAGGATGATGCTCGGGCTGCTGCGCGGCGAGGCCGTGGAACAGCGCTGCATCATGGAGACCCACATCGTGGTGCGCGACTCGGCCTGACGCCGAGTTCCCGGCCAACCGGGGCCAACACGCGCAATCGGGGCCGACGCGTTGGCCCCGCTCGCGCGCAATGGCCCCGACGGGTCGTGCGCCGACCGCGACGCGGCCGCTACAGGGTGACGTCGCCTTCGCCCGGTGGGCGCTCGAGAGTTCAGACCAGATCATGGCTGCCCGTGCCTCGTACGACTCGCGCGCGGACTGAGAGCGCACCGGCTCGGCAGAACTAACCGACGAAGTCGACGCCGGCCTTCGCCAACCGAGCTCCGATCACCGCGATCGATTCCGCGCGCTTGTCGACGAGCACGAACCTGCGCCCGAGGGCGGCCGCGACCGCTCCGGTGGTTCCGGAACCCGCGAAGAAGTCGAGCACCCAGTCGCCCTCACGGCTCGACGCCTGCACGATCCGGCGCAGGATTCCCTCCGGCTTCTGGGTGGGGTATCCGGTCTTCTCCCGGCCCGTGGGCGACACGATCGTGTGCCACCAGACATCCGTCGGCAGCTTGCCCCGCGCCACCTGCTCGGCGGTGACAAGCCCGGGAGCCATGTAGGGTTCGCGGTCGACGGCGCTCGAATCGAAGTGGTAGCGCTGCGGATTCTTCACGTAGACGAGGATCGTGTCGTGCTTCGTGGGCCACTTTGACTTGGACTTCGCGCCGTAGTCGTAGGCCCAGATGATCTCGTTGAGGAAGCTCTCGCGCCCGAACAGCGCATCGAGCAGCACCTTCGCGTAGTGCGCCTCGCGAAAGTCCAGGTGAAGGTAGAGCGTGCCGTCGTCGGCGAGCAGGCGCCAGGCCTCGGCGAGCCTCGGCTCGAGGAACGACCAGTAGTCTTCGAAGCGGTCGTCGTAGCTCATCAGGTCTCCCCTGATCCGCTCGTACTGCTGCCCCTTGAAGCCGCGGATCGGTCCATCCGCCGACCGCACACTCGTCGTCGATTGCCTCGCCTGGCTCCGGCCGGTGTTGAACGGCGGATCGAGGTAGATGAGGGTGAACGCACCATCCGGCAATCCAGCCGCGACCTCGAGGTTGTCGCCCAGGATCACGCGGTTCGGGGAATCGAGGGCGCTGAGGGGAGGCATGCCATCATTCTCCCATCGCGACCACACTGCCGTTTGCGTCGGCGAGCGCGGCGAACGTAGGCTCGATGAATGTCCACAGAAGTGCTGCACCTCCCCGGCCAGAATCGCTACCTGTTCGAAAAAGACGGCAAGCAGGTCGGGCTCACCGACTACACGCTGCGCGGCAATTCGATCCACATCACCCACACCGAGATCGATCCGCATCTGCGCGGCGGCGGTCTCGGCTCGGAGATGGTGCAGGGCGTGCTCGACACGATACGAACCGAGACCGGATATCGCGTGGTCGCCGAGTGCCCGTTCGTGGTCGATTGGCTCGAACGGCACCCCGAATACCAGGAGCTCGAGCTGCGAGGCTGACCCGGCCGAAGGCTAGTTTCGCGTGTTTGCGCCGCGGTTCAGGTCAATCCTGACCTGGCCGTTGTAGATGCCGCGATCGGGATCGCCGGCCAGGGGAGCCGGCGCGGGAAGAATGACCTGGCGATCCAGTTCCATCGCCGCTTCGTGCCGTGCCGGGGCGAAGACCTCGTCACCGATGCCGATGAGGCCGGCCCCGTTGCCGGAACTCTTGCGCCCGTCCTGCCCGGCGAGGTCGATGAAGCCGAAGCGCTGCGCGAGGTAACCGAGGACGACGACACCGAGCGCTACGGCACCGAAAATCCACCAGTTCATGCTTCAAGGGTAATCGACGCCGCAGCAAATCGCGGGCCGGGCGGCGTAATCGCCGCCTCACTACACCGCGCTGCGGTTGGCGAGACTCGTCAGGGAACGCGCTGCAGCCACTCGTCCGTGCCGAACTTGTCGACGACGAGCTGCTGCGCGCGGGCCAGCTCGCCCATGGTCACGTCGCTTGGAGTCGCCCCGTACATCCCGGTGAACGTCTCTTCCATGCGTTCGATGATCGCGGCACGGCTGAGTCCAGTCTGGCTCCGCAGCGGGTCGACGCGCTTGTTCGCACTCTTCGTTCCCTTGTCGCTCATCTTCTCGCGCCCGATCCGCAGCACCTCGACCATTCGGTCGCCGTCCATGTCGTAGCTCATGGTCACGTGGTGCAGCACGGCGCCGGTGCCGAGCCTCTTCTGGGCTGCGCCGCCGATCTTGCCGGTCGGGCTCGTGATGTCGTTGAGCGGCTGGTACGAGGCGTCGATGCCGAGCGACTTGAGCGCCGTGATGACCCACTCGTCGAGGAAGGCGTAGGAGTCGGCGAAGGTCATGCCCTGCACGAGCTCGATCGGCGCGTAAATGGAATAGGTGATCACGGAGCCCGCCTCCATGAACATCGCTCCGCCGCCGCTCACCCGGCGCACCACCTGGAAGCCGTACTTGGCGGCGTTGACGAGGTCCACCTCGTTCTTCACCGACTGGAAGCTGCCGATCACGACCCCCGGCTCGTTCCACTCCCAGATGCGGAGGGTCGGCTGGCGGCGACCCGATCCGACCTCCTCAGAGAGCACTTGGTCGAGCGCCATCTGCAGCACCGGCGGGTAGGCCTCACCGTGGATGAGCTGCCAGTCGTAGTCGGTCCAGCTCGTGGCCCGCGCGAGCGAACGGCGCACCGCCACGGCGACGGACTCGGGCGAGAATCCGAGCAGGATCGCGTCATCCGGCAGCGCACGGCGCACCGCGGCCGTGATCGTCGCGGCGTCGCTGTCTTCCGGCAGACCGTCTACCGCGCGGTTGATGCGGCCGAGGGCGGTGTCCGGCTCGAGGAAGAAGTCACCGGAAAGATGGAAGTTGGCGATGCGACCGTCGACGATGTCGAGGTCGACGACCACCAGCTTGCCGCCTGGAACCTTGAACTCGCCGTGCATGAGAGTGCCTTTCGGATCGACTGCCCGCTCAAGCCTAATCCTCGCCCGGGGCCCCTCATCCGACAGCCCCTCCCGCACTTGCGTTTCTCCGGAGCTTCCGCCGCTCATGCGTTCGAAAAGGCCCTGACGGGCGGAGTCCACCCGAATCCTCCGGAGAAACGCGTGTTGGGGCGGCGGCGCGGCGGTCAGCGCGTCGGTGCGAGCCTCGAGGTCAGCCACGCGATCGTGTCGGCGTAGACCTCCTCGCGATTGAGCTCGTTGAAGATCTCGTGCCGGGCATCCTCGTAGACGATGAGTTCGACGTCGCTGAGCTGCGCGCGGCTGAGATACGACTGGGCGAGCTTCTCGACGCTGCGCACGCCGCCGAGCGGGTCTTC
>DMKW01000235.1:7402-7731 GCA_003454135.1 Microbacteriaceae bacterium | reverse complement strand
CCGAAGAGCTTGATTCCGTTCGCCTTGAACGTGAGCGGGTCGTCGAGAAACGCGTGTCCGACGCTCTCGTCCCGGCTGAGCCATTCGTACCCGGTGGTGCCGAGGTACGCGTGTTTCTTGGCGAGGTCGCCGCCGTTCATGTGAACGAGCGTGCGGTACGCGGTGCCCGTGAGCACGAGAGCGTCGTATTCCTCCGAGTGCTTGTTGACGATGGCCTGCGCGATGAGCGAGCCCCAGCTGTGCCCAAGGAAGGCGAGTGGAAGCCCGGCATTCTCCTGGCGGATGATCGAGGTGAGCTGGCGCACCGATTCGATCGCCGAGCGGATGCC
>DMKW01000235.1:6011-7202 GCA_003454135.1 Microbacteriaceae bacterium | reverse complement strand
CCGGCGGTGACGAGCCGCTGCGCGAGTGTCTCGTAGCGGCCGGCGTACTCGCCGAGGCCGTGCGCGATCTGCACGATCCCACGCGGCTTGCCGGCCTTCCACTGGTAGAAGTGGATCGTCACACCGTCTGCGTCGACGAAGGTGCGCTCCTGGCACGCGGCGACGAACTGGATCATCCGGCCTCCTCGCCTCACGAATTTCCGTGCCACCAGTGTATTGCGCGCGACTCACCCCCGACGGCCCGCGCGGTCGAAAGTGCCTCGCGCGGGCGATCGAACACCCGCGCGAGGCACTTGCGACCGCGCGAGGCCGAGTTTCATTAGCAAAGCTAATTTGCTATGCTAAGCATTATGCCCCACGACGACCAGGAACTGCGACTCGCTATCCAGCGACTCGCCCGCCGCATCCGCTCGATGCAGGCCGACGAAGACGTGACCGAGGGCCAGCGCTCGGTGCTCTTCGCCCTCTCGAACAAGGGCCGACAGAGCCTCGGTTCGCTCAGCGAGCACGAACATGTCACGCCCCCGAGCATGAATCGCACGGTCAACGCCCTCGTGGCTGCCGGACTCGTGACGCGTGTGACCGCGGAGGATGACGCGCGCAAGGTGACCCTGGACCTCTCGGATGCCGGCCGTGCCTTCATCGCCGAGACGCGGCGCCGCCGGGACGCGTGGTTCACGAAACGACTCGCCTCCCTCACTACCGAGCAGCGCCGACTGCTCGACGAGGTAGCCCCGATCCTGCGGGAGCTGGCCGACCAGTGAGCGCAATGTTCCGCTCCCTGAGCGGGTTCAACTACCGGGTCTGGGCCGCCGGCGCGCTTGTGTCGAACGTCGGCACGTGGATGCAGCGCACGGCGCAGGACTGGATCGTGCTGACCCAGCTCACCAACCACGACGCCGCTGCGGTCGGGTTCGTGATGGCGCTGCAGTTCGGCCCGCAACTGCTACTGCTCCCGCTCAGCGGCCTCGTCGCCGACCGTTTCGACCAGCGGAAAGTGCTCATGACGACCCAGGCGGTGATGGGTGCGCTCGGGCTCGTGCTCGGAATCCTCACCGTCACGAACGTCGTTCAGCTGTGGCACGTCTACGTCTTCGCGCTCCTGCTCGGCTGCACCGCCGCGTTCGACGCGCCGGCCAGGCAGACCTTCGTCTCGCAACTCGTCGGCCGGCAGAATCTCTCCAATGCCGT
>DMKW01000235.1:5166-5886 GCA_003454135.1 Microbacteriaceae bacterium | reverse complement strand
GGTCCGGTGTTCCTCATCAACGCCGCGTCGTTCGGCGCGGTGCTCGTGTCACTGAAGGTCCTCCGCGTGAGCGAACTGCAGCGGTCGCCGAGGGCACCTCGCCAGCGGGGAGCCCTCATCGAAGGTTTCCGCTACGTGCTCACCCGGCCGGACATTTGCGTCATCCTCGTCATGGTGTTCCTCATCGGCACCTTCGGACTCAACTTTCCGATCTTCATTTCCACGATGACCACGGCCGCATTCCACAAGGGTGCCGCCGAGTTCGGGGTGCTCTCCTCCGTGATGGCCATCGGCTCCGTTGTGGGCGCGCTGCTCTCCGCTCGGCGGGAGAAGCCTCGCCTGCGCTTTCTGTTCGTCGCGACCGCGGTGTTCGGAATCGGCTGCGTCGCCGCCGCGGTCATGCCCACCTTCTGGGGTTTCGCCATCGCCCTCACCGTCGTGGGTCTCGCATCCCAGACCATGATGACGACCGCGAACGGTGCCGTGCAGCTCTCGACCCCGCCCGCCGTGCGCGGCAGGGTCATGGCCATCTACATGGCCATCTTCATGGGCGGGACGCCGATCGGCGCACCCATCGTGGGCTGGGTGGCCAACGAGTTCGGGCCACGCTGGGCCATCGGGGTCGGCGCGGCATCCGGACTCCTCGCCGCCTTCGTCGGCCTCGTCTGGCTCATTCACTACCGGCACTTGCGACTGCGCTACGCCAACCATCGACTGTGG
>DMKW01000235.1:0-5019 GCA_003454135.1 Microbacteriaceae bacterium | reverse complement strand
CGGCCCCCGTGCCGCTCCACGAGCGATTTCACGATCGGAAGCCCGAGTCCGGTGCCCGGAATCACCCGGAGGGCCTCCGCCGGCGAGCGATAAAACCGCTCGAACACCCGCTCGAGGTCTTCCGGCGGGATGCCGGGGCCGGTGTCGGTGATCGTGATGCGCACCTCGTCGCCGGCGCACGTCGTCCTGACGCTCACGCTTCCGCCCGGGAGTGTGAACTTAATGGCATTCGAGAGGATGTTGGAGACGATCCTCGCGAGATCGTGCGACGCGGATCTCGTCCACGGTGCCTCCGCCGCGAGCGACGACGCGACGTCGATGTTCCGATCCCGAGCGATCGTGGACTGCTCGACGATGCATTCCGCGACGACCGCGTTGACATCGACGGGCGTCGACTCGCGCTGAGGCGTTCTCGAGGTCATGCTCCCCAGTTCGAGCAGGTCTTCCACGAGGTCGGCGAGCCGCCTGGCGTTCCGAAGGATCACCTGCACGTAGTCGCGATGGATCGGATCGGTGATGCCGTCTTCGAGCTCCTCGGCGAAGCCCAGCACGCTCGTGATCGGAGTGCGGAGTTCGTGGCTGACCGACGAGACAAAATCGTCCTTCTGCCGGTTGAGGTCGCGCAGCTGGTCCACGAGTTCCTGCTCGTGCAACAGGGCCTTCTCATTGGCGACCTCGGCGGCGTATCGCTCGGTGACATCCACGAACTGGGCGTTGAGGACCTCACCGTCGGAATCGGTGTCGAGCGTGCTGAGAAAGTACTGCACGCGATTCCCGGCATGGGTGGTCGCGTCGCCCGCCTGGGCGGCGCCATCACCCGCGAAGTGCCTCACGAGAATCTCGAATACCGGGTCCGGTCGGGAGAGGTCGACCACGCCGGCGCCCTCGCGAGAGTCTCCGGCGTGCTCGAGCTCCGGCCACCCCAGCAGCCGGGCGGCCGCGTGGTTGCCGAACACGATGCGCGCGTAGGGAAACACCGCCGGCTCGAGGATCAGAAGCCCAACCTGGGCTCCGACGAGACCGCCGCGCAGCAGTTGCTCCCGCGCGACCACCTGCCGAGCGAGGCGTTCGCGCTCGAGCCTGCCGGCGCCGTAGAAGAGGATCGACCCGGCCTGCGCGAGGATGAAGATCTGCAGCATCTGGTTGGTGACGCTCACCCCGAGAAACCGCGTCCCGGCGAATGGGCCGCCGCCGAGCGAGGTGAGCACCACCGCAACGACCGCCGTGAAGAAGAGCTCGACGATCACGAATCCGTAGCCGAATCGGAATGCCGCCCAGGACAGCACGGGGAGCGTGAGGAAGGCGAGGGGGAGCGAGTTGGACAGTGAGAACACGAATCCGACGACGGCCGCCGCGACCACGATCTGGGCCGCGTGCTCCCGCCGCCGCCCGACGCCGGGACCGCCGAAGGCGACGAGGGCACACGGAACGATCACGATGACCGCGGACGCGTGGGAGGCCGTGACCGCCGCCATGGCTTCGACAAATGAGCCGCCGTCCACAACGAGCACCACGAGTGCGGCGAGCGCACCGATCGTGAGAGCGCCGAGCAGCGCGGCGATGAGCAGCTGCCCCACGTCCCTCATGGTGCGCAGTCCGGGCGCCTGCGCGGTGCGGGACAGGATCGCGCCGACGATCCAGGCCTCGCTTGCGTTCGCGACCCCGAATCCGATCGAGACGAGGATGGGCCGGCCGGCCGAAAAGTTGGAGGCGACGCCGATGACGAAAATCAGGGCCGCCACACCCCACCGCGCTTTCCGTGCGAACAGCACAGCGAGCACGGCGGCCCCCGCTGCCGGCCACCAGGCGGCGGTCGACGATCCGGCCGGAGTGAGGAACACGGCCGACACGCCAAGGAGGTAGGTGAGCGCGAGCGCGACACCGATGATGGCAAACCGCGCCGGGCGACGCAGCTCGCGCACCACGGTGACGAGATTATTGTGTGATCGCACGCCTCTTCCCCTCAAGCTGGCCCCATTGTGTCAGACGCGCGGCTGCTGGCGCCCGCAACTGTTCCCCTTTGTCAGCACCGTGCCCGCGCGACCACGCACAATGGTATCGAAGGGGAACAATCGCCCGGGATGAGTCAGGGTGAGAGGCGGGGCGCACCCTCAACTCTCGCGGGTGATCTCCACCTTGACGAAGAGCTGCGACTTGAACGGTCCGGCGTAGACGCCACGCAGCGGAGGAACGTCGCTGTAGTCACGACCGTGGCCGATCGTCACGTGACGGTCGCCGATGTCGATCTGGTTCGTCGGGTCGAACCCACGCCAGGCATCGCCGCAAAACCACTCGACCCAGGCGTGCGATTCGCCGGCGACGGTCTCGCCGATCGCGGCGTGAGGCTTCGGATGCAGGTAGCCGGAGACGTATCGGGCCGGGATGCCCACAGATCGCAACGCCCCGAGAGCGAGATGCGCGATGTCTTGGCAGACGCCCTTGCCGTGCGCCCACGCCTCGGCGGCCGTCGTGTGCACGCCCGTGATGCCCTGCATGTACTCGACACTCTCACCGATCTTCACGCAGATCGCGAGCGCGGCGTCGCACGGATTGTCCACTTCGCCGACGAGGGTACGCGCGAGTTCCACGACCTCGGCGGGGGGTTCGGTGCGCTTGGTCTGCTTGCGCTGTTCGACGTATTCGGTCGCGCGCTCAGCCGCCGTGGCGAGTTCGTCCCACGACACGATGTGATCCGGATGATCCCGGGCGCGCACCTCGACGAGGCTCGTGGCGGTGAGCGAGAGCTCCTGGTGGGGCGTGAGGATCTCGAACGACGACACCCGGCTGCCCCAGTAGTCGACGTAGGTGTGGTGCGCGGAGATCGGCAGGATTTCGAGGTTGGAGTACAGCACGAACTGGCCGTCGCTGCTCGTGGGAAGCATCCGTGCCTCGTTATAGCTCGCAGTGACCTCACCGCCATAGTGGAAGCCGGTCTTGTGTGTGATGCGCAGGCGATTCACGTGACCTCACCGACCCAGCTGGGCGCGGCGTTGGTGGGGAAGTACCTCTGGCGGATCGCCTCCGACGCGGCGCTCGTGGCCTGTTGCACGTTGTCCATGTGGAGGGTCAGGTCGTCCAGTATCTCGGCGATGGGCCGATACTCGAGCTCGCTGCGGATCTGGCCGAGCAGGCGCTGGGCCTGGTCTGAGACGCCGACCCGGTCGGTGCGCGGTTCGATGTCGCGCATGCACATCTCGGCGCGGCGCACCGAGAAGAGGATGCTGCGCGGGAAGAGCCGGTCGAGCAGCAGGAACTCGGCGGCGTTGCGCGCGCTCGGCACGCCGCGATAGGTGCGCAGGTATGCCTCGTAGGCGCCACAGGAGCGGAGAATCGTGGTCCAGGAGGGTCCGCTCGCCTCGGTGAGCGACCGCGTGGCGAGAAGTCGCGCGGTCATGTCCGCCCGCTCGATCGAGCGGCCTAGGGTGAAGAACTGCCAGGCCTCGTCGCGGCTCGTCGCCGACTCGATGATGCCGACCGCGAGGGCGCTGCGCTCACGAACCCAGCCGAAGAATTCGTGCACCTTGTCGCTCGAGACCTTGCGGGGCATCCGTGCTCTCGTCGTGTTAAGGCACTCCCAGAGCTCGCTCGATACGATCTCACGCGCGCGCCGCGCGTTCTCCCGGGCGGCACCGAGCGAGTATGCGATGGACGCGGGCTCCGACCTGTCGACGGCGAGAAGTTCGAGCACATGTTGGCGGGTGAGCACCGTGTCTTCTGGCACGTCCGTGCCCATGACGCTCAACAGCGAGCGGCAGGCGAGGTTCTCTTCGATCCACGGGTCTTCGAGCAAGAGCTGCAGGTGAACATCGAGGATGCGCGCCGTGCCGTCGGACCGCTCGATGTAGCGGCCGATCCAGAAAAGGCTCTCGGCGATGCGGCTCAGCATTCCGACTCCGTCTGTTGCTGCTGCTGCTCCTGCTGGCTCTGGCCGAGGGCGCGATCCCGGGGAGCCTGGTCGATGTGGTGCACCTCGGAGTAGACGATGGGCTTGGCCTCGGTCGAGGTCGCCTGGTCGGCGACCAGACCCTGGATGCTGTGGCGCGAGACCTGCAGCGGGTCTTCCCCCACGACCCACGTGTCCTTCGATCCGCCGCCCTGGCTGCTGTTGACGACGAGCTCGCCCTCGGGAAGCGCGACGCGGGTGAGGCCGCCCGGCAGCACCCAGACATCCTTGCCGTCGTTGACAGCGAACGGTCGCAGGTCGGCGTGGCGTGGCCGCATCCCGTCTTCGACGAGCGTGGGGATGGTCGAGAGCTGCACGACGGGTTGAGCGATCCAGCCGCGAGGGTCGGCCAGCAGTCGCTTGCGCAACTGTTCGAGGTCGCCGCGGCTCGCGGCCGGCCCGACGACGAGGCCCTTGCCGCCCGATCCGTCGACGGGCTTGACGACGAGTTCATCGAGCCGGTCGAGCACCTCCTCGAGCGACTCGGGGTCTTCGAGACGCCAGGTGTCGACGTTGGGGATGATCGCGTCTTCGCCCAGGTAGTAGCGGATGAGGTCGGGCAGGTAGGTGTACACGAGCTTGTCGTCGGCGACGCCGTTGCCGATCGCGTTGGCGATCGTCACGTTTCCGAGGCGGGCGGCGAGCAGGAGACCCGGCGACCCGAGCATCGAATCGGCGCGGAACTGCAGCGGATCGAGGAACTCGTCGTCGACGCGGCGGTAGATCACGTCGACGCGCGTTGGACCGGCGGTGGTGCGCATCCACACGCGCCCGCCGGAGCAGAAGAGGTCGCGTCCCTCGACGAGTTCGACGCCCATGAGCCGGGCGAGCAGGGTGTGCTCGAAATACGCTGAGTTGTAGACGCCCGGGGTGAGCACGACGATGGTCGGGTCATCCACGCCGTCCGGCGCGCTCGCTCGGAGCGCCTGGAGGAGCTTGTGCGGGTAGTCGCCGACCGGCCGCACGCGCATGCTGACGAACAGCTCCGGCAGGGTCTGGGCCATCACGCGGCGATTGGAGATGACGTAGCTCACGCCGCTCGGCACGCGCACGTTGTCTTCGAGCACACGCCAGGC
>DMKW01000102.1:14019-23064 GCA_003454135.1 Microbacteriaceae bacterium | reverse complement strand
GAGACCTCAGTTCAGGATCCAGCATGGCACCGTCGTCGTCGCTGAGTCCGTGGCGCTGGGTGAAACCCTCACGCTCGATGAAGCCGCCTCCGACCGAGTAGTACACGGCATCGAGCAGTAGGTCGCCATTCTGATCGAGCGCCTCGAAGCGAACGGCGTTGGGGTGCGCGGGCTTGCGCGTGAACGGTTCATAGCGCATGTCGGCGGGGCTCAGCGCAACCCGCGACTGCCCGAGAATGGTGATCCCGCCCTCCGCTACGGCGCTCTCCCATGCGGTCGCGACGACAACGGGATCGCACAGCGCTGGGTCCTCGCCCATGAGGCCTGCGGCGATGGCGCCGAGCGTTCCGTGCCCGACACCCGTCGCGGCGATCGATCCAAACAGTGTGATGCGCAGTCGGGATGTCGTCGGCAGCACGCCGCCGCCCTCAAGTTCCCGGGCGAACGACGTCGCCGCCCGCATCGGTCCGACCGTGTGCGAACTAGACGGACCGATGCCGATCGAGAAGAGGTCGAGGGCCGAGACGTGCCGGGCCAGGGCGGTCACGCATACTCCCGCGCGGCCATCGTGAGCCACGATGCGAGGTAGTCGGCAAACGACGCTCGCACTATGAGCAGGAAGGCACCAGCCGCTGCATCCGTCACGACGATCACGACGCTGGCCTGGGCGAGGGGGGTGTGCACGCTCGAGCCGGTAGGCGCCGCATCGGGGGAAAGGTCGGTCGAGCATCCACCGGCCAGCAGGTCGCGCGACTCCGGTCCCGCGAGGGAAATCGACGTGTATTGGGCGCTGACGTTCACCGCAGCACCGTTCGCGGTGTCGCCGAGCGCCGAGCGGAGGACGCCCGTCAACTCGGAAGCAGAACGCGAACCGCTGCTCAACAGGAACTCGTCCGGCGCCAGCCAGACGGCCCGATCGCCTGCGGCGCCTCCGGCGGGAGTCGGGCCGAGCGGAAGCGCGAATCCGAGGGCAGCTTCGACGGCTGACGCTGCGGCTGTTCCCGTACGCATCCTGAGGTTGACCATCGCCCGAAACGGCACCTCGGCCAACACGATCGCGGGAGCGACGGCCGAGAATCGCTCGGTCCAGCCCGCCAATGGACTCTGGCGTGTTACCGACTCTCGCGCCATCGACTCAACCATCTCGCCGTGTCCCCTCTGGGTCGTACAGCACCGGGTCAGCGACTGTCACTGGAATGATCGAACCCTCCGACCAGGCGAACAGCCGATCGCCGATGCGATCCCTCCCGCCTTTGACGAGCGCGAGGGCGAAGTGTGAGTCGAGTGCGACACTGCGATACGCGCTCGAAACGTGCCCGAGCATGGGCATCGGAAAGGTGATCTTCGAACTCTCGATGACCTGCGCGCCCTCCGAGATGGCGACGGCCGGGTCGACCGGCAGGAGCGCGACGAACTGCTTTCGATCGGTGCGATCGTTGATCGCGCGGGCGAACGAGCGCTTGCCGATGAAGTCGAGCTTCTTCCTGGACACCGCCCAACCGAGCCCGAGATCCTGTGGGGTGACGGTGCCGTCCGTATCCTGGCCGATGATGGGGTATCCCTTCTCCGCTCGCAGCACGTGCATGGTCTCTGTGCCATACGGGGTGATCGCAAATTGCGCGCCGGCGGCCATGATCGCCTCCCAGAGCGCCAACCCGTACCAGGAAGGAACGTTGAGCTCATAGGCGAGCTCGCCCGAGAAGCTGATGCGGTCGACACGGCCGGCGATGCCGGCGATCGTCGCGTCACGCGTCGCCATGAACGGGAAGCCTTCGATGCTCACGTCGAGGTCAGGGGCAAGGACGGCAAGTACCCGCCGGGAGAGCGGTCCGACGAGCGGCACAGTGACCCAGTGTTCGGTGACCGATGTCGCGCACACACGCATCTCGGGCCATTCGGTCTGCAACCACTCTTCCATCCAGTCGAGGATCGTGGCCGCGTTGCCCGTCGTCGTCGTGACGATGAAGTGGTCGTCGGCCAGGCGGATGACGGTGCCGTCGTCCTTCACCATCCCGTCCGGCGAGCACATGACGCCGTAGCGGATCGAGTTGATCTTGAGCGAGCTCATGAGGTTCGTGTAGAGCATGTCGAGAAAGGCGCCGGCATCCGGACCCTGTACGTCGATCTTGCCGAGCGTCGATCCGTCGAGGCATGCGACGGCGGTTCGTGCGGCGGTGCATTCGCGCGCGACAGCGTCGTCAAGGCTCTCGCCCTCGAGCGGGTAATACCATGGCCGCTTCCACTGCCCGACGTCTTCGAAAACGGCGCCGTTGGCGACATGCCAGTCGTGTATTGCGGTGAGCCGGATCGGGTCGTAAAGGCTGCCCCGGTCGGTGCCGGCGAGGGCACCGAAGGCGACGGGCGTGAACGGCGGCCGGAAGGTCGTGGTGCCGAGAGACGTGACGTCGATGCCGAGCATCGCCGCGACGACACCGGAACCGATCACCCCGGAGGTCTTGCCCTGGTCGAGCGCCGTTCCGAGCGTCGTGTATCGCTTGACGTGTTCCATCGACCGCAGTCCGGCACCCGTGGCGCGCAGTAGTTCGCTGACCGTGACATCCCGCTGAACATCCACGAACCGCACGTCGGGCTCGGCGAGGCTCGCCGGAGCTGCAACAAACCACACCTGTTCGATCGCCCCCAGCTCGAACGCGCTGTCGGCGGCCGGTGCGACGAAGGTTCCACTGGTTTCGATGCCGAGCTCGGCGAGCGCGAGCCGACCGGCACGCGCTCCGCTGGCGAGTGCTGCCGCGAGGTCGGGTTGCGCTGCAGCAAGGCCGGCGAGGTGTACTCCCTTGACCGGGCCATCAGCCACAAAGGTCGCGAGCGACTCGTCGAATCGCAGTACGCCACGAGCCTGGCTGAAGAGGTGCAGCACAGGGTTCCAGCCGCCCGATACAAGCAGGAGGTCGCAGTCGAGTGTGACCGGCGCGGCCGACCCATCGCCCCGCCATGGCACCACCTGCACGCCGCGCACCGCTATGTCGCCGAGGGCCGCCTCGACCGCCTGCCCAAGCAGGAGAGTGACTCCGTGGTGCCGGCATCCCTTCTCGAGCACGTCGGAAACGGTTGCGCGGGTGTCGACGACAGTCACGCGGGCGCCGGCGTCGGCAAGGCCGATCGCCGGTCCGTACGCGGTGTCGTTGGTCGTGAAGACGACCACGTCGTCCCCGGCGAGAACGGCGTACCGGTGGAGAAATGCGAGCGCGGACGAGGCGAGCATGACCCCCGGCAGATCGTTGTTCGCGAATGCGATGGGCCGCTCATAGCCGCCGGTCGCGATCACGATCTGCTTCGTCCGGATACGCCAGACTCGCTGGCGCGAGCGGTTTCCGGCGGCGACTGCGTGATCCGCCCGGTGCTCAATCGCGAGCACGAAGCCATCGTCGTAGATGCCGAAGGCGGTCGTGCGCGACAGAACGCGCACTCGCGGATATGTGGCGAGTTCCGCGACGGCCGTGGCGGCCCAGACCGAGCCGGGCTCTCCATCGATCAGCTCGCCGTAATCGAGCAACGATCCGCCCGCGACGGAATCGTCATCGACGAGAATGACCCGTGCCCCCGAGCGCGCGGCGACGAGCGCCGCGCTCAAGCCCGCCGGTCCCGCGCCGACGACGAGGATGTCGGTGTGCGCATGCCGCGCGTCGTAGCGTGCCGGGTCGACCGTGGTCGCGAGAACACCCTGGCCGGTGAGCCCGCGAGCGGCGAGTCCTGGCGTGAGTTCGATCGTCGTCGCGAGGAGCATGGGTTCGGGGAATGGTTCGTCGACCTGCACGAGTGCGCTCGACTCCTCAGCCCCAGCCGAGACGACGCCACGCGGCCGACCGAGTCGCACGCTCAAACCGAAACTGTCCACCCCGGCGCCAAGGAGCGCCGAGGCAAGCGTGTCGCCCGCGAATCCGCTGTAATCGACACCGCCGAAGCGGAACGTGACCAGCGTCGACCTGTCGATCGCGCCCCCCGTCGGTAAGCGGCGTGCGGTCATCGAGGTCCTCCGTGTTCGGGGGTGGAGTTCGCCAGCAGCGTGGCGATATCCGGCCGTGGATCATCCGGCTGGTACACGGCAAGGAACCGGTAGCTCGTCGTGTCGCGCACGGCGTTGAACCAGCGTCGGCAGCCCCCGCTGTGGTACCAGCGCTCGGCGAACGGACCCTTGGGATTCTCGCGGAAGAACAGGTAGTCGGCCCACTCGGCGTCGCTGAGGGCGGCGGGCTCGGCGGGGTACGGCACGTGGGCCTGTCCGCCGTAATGGAACTCGATCTCTTCGCGCTGCCCACAGTTGGGGCACGGAATCAGTTGCATGGTTGACGCCCTCTCAATGGGCGACCGCGGCGGCGCCGTGCTCGTCGACGAGCGCCCCGGTCGTGAATCGGTCGAGTGCGAAGGCCTCGATGAGTGGATGCGGTCGGTCGTTGGCGATCGTCCAGGCGAATGTGTCGCCGACGCCCGGCGTGCCCTTGAACCCTCCCGTCCCCCAGCCGCAGTTGAGGTACAGGCCCTGGATGTCGGTGATGCCGACGATCGGCGATGCGTCGGGCGTGACATCCACAATCCCGCCCCAGGTGCGTAGCAGGTGCGCACGAGAGAAGACGGGGAACAACTCGATCGCGGCCGACATCTGGCGTTCGATGATGTGGAAGGCACCGCGCTGCCCGTAGCCGTTGTACGTGTCGACGCCAGCGCCCATCACGAGCTCACCCTTGTGCGCCTGCGACACGTAGACGTGAACGGCATTGGACATGACGACCGTCGGGTGCACGGGTTCGAGAAGTTCAGAAACGAGAGCCTGGAGTGGATGCGACTGGAGAGGCAGACGGATGCCGGCGAAACCTGCGACGACTGACGAGTGCCCGGCGGCGGCAAGCGCGACCCTGCCGGCCGCGATGTTCCCTCTATTGGTCTGCACGCCGGTCACTCGCCCGCCGTCGAAGCTCAGCCCCGTTACTTCGCAGTTCTGGATCAGGTCGACTCCGAGTTCGGACGCCGCCCGAGCGTACCCCCAGGCAACGTAGTCGTGCTTCGCGATACCGGCGCGTGGCTGATAGGTCGCTCCGAGCACCGGGTAGCGCACGTCGGGAGAGATATTGACGATGGGGCAGAGTTCCTTGACGCCGTCCGCGTCCACCCACTCCGCATCCACGCCGTTGAGGCGGTTGGCGTTGACCCGGCGCTTGCTGTCGCGCACGTCCTGCAGGCTGTGCGCGAGGTTGAGTACACCGCGCTGGCTGAACAGCAGCGGGTAGCCGAGGTCTTCCTCGAGCCCCTCCCACAGCTTGAGCGAGTGCTCGTAGATGCCCGAACTCTCGTCCCAGAGATAGTTCGACCGGATGATGGTGGTATTCCGCGCCATGTTGCCGCCGCCAAGCCAGCCTTTTTCGAGCACGGCGACATTGGTGATGCCGTACCTCGAGGCGAGATAGTACGCCGTGGCGAGCCCGTGGCCGCCGCCGCCCACGATCACGACGTCGTAGCTCGACTTCGGGTCGGGATTGCGCCAGAGGAAGTCGGGGTGGTCGGGGATCTCGCTGCCAAGCGTGTGGTTCAGCATCGGATTTTCTCCCCCTGAGGATCAAAGGCGGGCTCGACCCCGACGGTGGCCGGAATGCGTCGGCCGAAGTAGCCGATTTCAACGGCAGTACCAGGAGCGGCGAGCTCGCTGGGCAGCCACGCGTAGGCGAGAGGAACACCGAGCGTGTAGCCGTACGCTGCCGAGGTCACGTAGCCAACTACCACGCCGTCGTGGAATACGGGCTCCGAACCGAGCACGATGCCGTTCGGCTCGTCGATCACGAGCAGGCTGAGGGCTCGTTCGGGCCCCGCCGCTGCGGCGAGCGCGTCTTTGCCGACGAAATCCGGCTTGGCCATCCGCACTGCGAACTCGAGCCCGGCCTCGGCCGGGAGATGGTCGTTCGTCATGTCGGAACCGAAAGAGCGATAGCCCTTCTCGATGCGGAGGGCATTGAAGGCGCCGCGGCCCGCGGCGATGATGCCGTGGTCGGCACCGGCTGCCATGAGCGTGTCCCAGAGCAGCAGCCCCTGATCTGCTGAGCAATAGAGCTCCCAGCCGAGTTCGCCGACATAGGAGAGCCGCATCGCGGTGACCTCGACGAGCCCGAGGTAGGCGCGCTTGGAGGTGAAGTACTTGAACCCCTCGTGCGAGAAGTCCACGTCGGTGAGCGGCTGCACGACGGCACGCGCCTTCGGCCCCCAGATGCCGATACAGCAAGTGCCCGGCGTCGTGTCGCGCACCTGCACAGCGGAGTCGGCCGGCAGGCGTCGTCGAATCCAGTCGAGGTCGATCGCGCCGTTCGCGCCGACCTGGTAGAGCTCGGCGCCGAGGCGTGCGACCGTGACATCCGAGTGGATGCTTCCGTTCTCGCCGAGCATGAGGCAGTAGGTTACCGAGCCGATCGCGCGGCCGACGTTGCCGGTCACGATGGACTGCAAGAACTCGGTGGCCCCTGCGCCGCTCACCTCGAGCCGTTTGAGCGCCGTCATGTCGTAGATTGCGACGTCGGTCCGGGTGATCGCGGCCTCGGCGGCGATCGTCGGTGACCAGTATTTCGCGGCCCAATCATCCGGTTGTGGGATGTTCCAACCGGTGTTGCGGTTGCTCGCGACAAGCGCATCGTTAGCGGCGTACCACTGCGGGCGTTCCCACCCGTTGGCCTCGAGGAACATTCCGCCGAGCTCCTGCTGGCGCGGGTAGAAAGGTGACGTTCGGACGGCGCGCGAGTGTTCGCGCGGCTGAAGCGGGTGCATGATGTCGTAGACCTCGATGAAGTTCTGGCTGTCGGTCGCCTCGACGTATTGCGGGGAGAGCTGGAAGCTCTCGAAGCGGTTTATGTCGCATGCATGCAGGTCGAACGACGACTGTCCGTCGACGATCCATTCCGCCATCGCGCGACCGACGCCCGCCGAGTGCGTGACCCAGACGGCTTCTGCGAACCAGAACCCCTCAAGGGACGGATGCGGCCCGAGCAGCGGCATGTTGTCGACGGTGAAGGAGAAGACGCCATTGATCGCGTCGACGAGCTTCGCACCAGCGGTGGCCGGCAGCACCCGGGCACTCTCCGCGAGAGCGAACTGGAAGTCGTCGGGGGTGAACGGCAGCACCGACGGCATGGTTCCCTCGGCGCTCCAGTGGGTGAGCTCATCGGCGCCGACGGGGATCGCCCGATGGCGGTACGAACCGATGCCGATGCCTTCCCCGTTTTCGCGGTAGTACAGGGCGGCATCCTGGTGGCGCAGCACGGGGCGGGTGGCCTCGGCACGGTGTCCGGCGAGCGCGGCGAGCGGTTCAGTCCAGGCGAGCTGGTGTGCGAGCGGTGTGAGTGCGAGACTCTGTCCAACCATCGCGGCGATCGTCGGGCCCCAGATACCGGCGCAGCACACGACGATGTCGGCAGCCAAGTGACCCCGGTCGGTATCGACACCCGTGACGCGGTTTCCCTCGGTCGTCACGCCGATCACCTCGTGGCGGTCGAGCACGGTCGCACCTCGTGAGAGAGCACGCTCGAGTTGCGCCGAGATCGCCCGCACCGACTTCGCGATGCCATCGCTCGGAACGTAGAGGCCGCCATGTACGTAGTCGCGCTCGAGCAGATCCCAGGTCGCGACGGTCTCGGCAGGGTCGAGCAGGCGTGCGCCAGTCACGCCCCACGCTTCGGCGTAGCCGAGGCGCCGGGCCAGCTCGGCCGCCCGCTCCGGCGTGGTGGCGATCTCGAGACCTCCGACTTGCAGAAAGCAGGGCTCTCCCTGCCAGTTCAGCGAGCCGAGCTTCTGCACGGTGTATTGCGCCAGCTCTGTCATCACTTGCGAGCCGTTCGTCTGGAACACGACGCCAGGTGCATGAGAACTCGACCCGCCGGCCGCGGGCAGCGTTCCCGCATCGACGACGGTGACGTTCGTCCAGCCCCGGGCGGTGATCTCGTCCGCAAGCGCTGCCCCGACGACGCCAGCGCCAATGATGATGACTGATGGAGTGGTCATCGTTCCCCTTGTCTCGAGCGAATTGTCTCGCTATACACAACTAAGCTCACTATACGCAACAATTGTGCGACCGAGCAAAGCCCGTCCGATTCGCTCTACGGATCGGACGGGCCGTCTCGATCAGATCACTTGATCCAGCCTGCGACTGTCTTCTCGTTCGCATCGACCCACTTCTTGGCTGCAGCGGCCGGGGTCATCTTGTCCTCTGCGATGTACTTCGCGACGAGGTTCTGGTCATCGTTGGTCCACGTGAAATTCTTCGCGAGTGCGGCGGCGGGGGAACCCGACTTTTCGAGCTTCGTGGACATCACCTTGTTGAGCGTGTAGTCCGGGTAGTCGCACGCGACCTTCGCCGCGTCCGCATCACAGCCCGTGGTGTACTTCGGAAGTGTGACCTTCTTCAGCGCGACCTCGGAAATGAACCACTGCGGCTCGTAGAAATACCCGATGAGCCACGTCTTGTTCTGCTCGGCGGTGCGGAACGCCTGGATGAGCGCGGTCTCCGACCCCGAGTAGATCACCTTGTAGTTGAGCTTGAGATTTGTTACGAGCGCGGCGTCGTTCGTGACGAACGAGGGGTCGCCGTCGAGCAGTTGCCCTTGTGAACCGGACTCCGAGGTAGCGAACTGGCTTGCGTATTTGTTGAGATTGTTCCAGTCCCGGATGTCGGGGTGAGCGGCCGCGAGCCACGGCGGAACATACCAGCCGATCTGCCCTACGTTGCCGGTCGGGCCAGCGTCGACGGCCACTTTCTGTTCGGTGATGTAGGTCTTCGCGAGATCGTCGTGCCCCCAGTTCTCCATGATGAGATCGATGGTGCCGTTGGCGAATCCCTGCCAGGCGACCTGCTCGTTGATGCTCGATTGCTTGACCGTGCACCCGAGTTTCTTCTCGGCAACATAGGTGTAGACGGCGGCGTCGGCCGTGTATCCCACCCAGTCGTTCATCGCCAAGTTGACGGTGCCGCATTTCGCGGCTGCGCTTCCCGCTGATGCGGTATTCAGGGAGCTGCTGCACCCGGTCGCGAGCAGCAGGATCGCTGCGAGTGATGCG
>DMKW01000102.1:13130-13823 GCA_003454135.1 Microbacteriaceae bacterium | reverse complement strand
CTGAAGCCGGCTACGACGTCGTAGCCGAGAGCTCCCCCTCCAACGAGGCCCCCAACTACGACCATCGAAAGCACGTAGATGAGTCCCTGGTTTGTGGCGAGCATGATCGAGGACGCCGCGAGTGGGACTTGCACTTTCGTGATGGTCTGCCACGCACTCGCGCCGTTGGACTCGGCGGCCTCCACCGTTTCGGCCGAGACGTGAGAGATGCCATCGGCGATGATTTTGATCGCGACGGGCGCCGCGTAAATGATCGCGGCGACGATCGCCGTGAATCGGGACGGTCCGAAGAGTCCGAGGAATGGCACGAGGTAAACAAACGCCGGCATGGTCTGCGCGGCATCGAGAAACGGACGCAGAACCTGGTCCACCCGCGTGGACCGGCCCATGATGACGCCGATCACGAGCCCGAGCGCCATGGTCGCGACCGTCGCAATGAGCGTGGAGGCGAGGGTGATCATCGCGTCCTCCCACAGGCCGACTGCGATGATGACGGCGAGACACACCGCCGAGATGATCGCGGCTCGCACGCCGCCGACGATCAGGGCGATTGCCAGCGCGACGAGGATCACCACGAAGAACGGCGAGCCGGTGAGGAAGCCCTGGAACGGATTGATAACGGCGATCGTGAACGAGTCCTTCACGCTGGCGGTGAAGAGTGACATGGATGCCTGCATCCAGGTGCTGATGGTG
>DMKW01000102.1:3531-13010 GCA_003454135.1 Microbacteriaceae bacterium | reverse complement strand
TGCGCGACAGGTATACCGCGACGAACACGACGAAGAGCCCACCACCGAGCACGATGAGGCGCCTCCGGCGTCGCAGAGGATTCGACTGCCGGGCGGAGATCTCGGCGCGACGGCTCGCGGCCGTCGTCACGCGGTCGAGCACGATCGCCATGATCACGATCGCGAGACCGGCGACGAATGCCCGTCCGACGTTGAGGGACTGCAGCGCCTGCACGACGAGTTGCCCGAGTCCGGGAGCGGCGATGAGCGCCGAGATGGTCACCATCGCAAGAGCGGCCATGACCGTCTGGTTGAGTCCGATGACCATGGAATTGCGTGCGAGCGGCAGCAGCACGGACCACAGTCGCTGTCGGCCATTGACGCCGAGCGAGTCCGCCGCTTCGCCGATCGTCGGCGGCACGGTGCGGATGCCATGGGCGGTCAGGCGGATTATCGGCGGCGCCGCATAGATAATCGTCGCGATCACGGCGGACGCCGGTCCGATGAGGAACAGAAGTGCGAGCGGCGCCAGGTATACGAACGATGGCAGCGTCTGCATGAAGTCGAGGATCGGAGTCAGGATGCTGTCGACGCGTTTATTGAGGCCCGCCCACACCCCGAGCGGGACGCCGATCACGACCGAGAAGAGCACAGCGGTGAGGGTGAGCGAGAAGGTCCACATCGCATCGGTGAATACGCCGAGCACGCCGAAGACGCCGAATCCGACTGCGGTAAGGGCCGCGACCTTGTAATTGCCGACCGCCGCGGCAATCCAGGTCATGATGGCGACGACGCCCAGCCAGCCGACCTCAGGGAGCTGCAGCCCGACATCCGTCTGGACGAAGAGCTGCGTGAAGATCGACGCAACCCAACCGACCCCTTCCCGGATGCCGTCGAAGATATAGACGAAGAGCGGGTTGCTGTCGCGGTTGTCGCGCACCCACGCGTTCACGTCGTTGAGCCAGACGTGCAGAGGCGTGACCTCCGCGCTCTGCAACGGCAGAGTCCACATGCCGTTGAAAATGCGCCAGGCGGCAAGCCAGACCACGAGCACGACGGCTAGCGCGTACGCCCAACCGGGAACCACGCGCCAGCGCGAGAAGCGCGGTACGGCGTTTCCTCTGAGCTCGCCGACGGCCATCAGGCGGCTCGACCCGCTCCGGCCGACGCGGGAGTCGCCGGTTTCACGCCCGCGATCTCGCGCAGGATGGCATCGCGGTCGACGACGCCGATCACCGTTTCGCTATCGATGACTCGCACCGGCACCGGCGACGCGAGCACGATCGGGATCGCATCGGCGATCACCGTCGTCGCGGGAAGCGAGAGGGCATCTGCGGGGAGTCCGTCTGGGAGGGGCGTGACGATCCACTTGAGCGTGAGCACCTGCGACCGGTCGACATCAGAGACGAAGTCCGCTACGTAGTCGTCGGCCGGCGCACCGACGAGCTCATCGCCCGTTCCGATCTGCACCAGTTCACCGTTTCGCATAATGAGGATGCGATCTCCGAGCTTGAGCGCCTCGGACAGGTCGTGGGTAATGAACACCATCGTCTTGCCCATGTCACGATGCAGGCGGATGACCTCGGCCTGCATATCCCGCCGGATGAGAGGATCGAGCGCCGAGAACGGCTCGTCGAAGAGCAGTACATCGGGGTCGGAGGCGAGAGCGCGCGCGAGACCCACGCGCTGCTGCATTCCGCCGGAGAGTTGGTCGGGAAACCGCTGTTCGTAGCCGTGCAGGCCGACGAGCTCGATCACCTCGCGGGCCCGCGCATAACGCGCGGTGGCGCCTATGCCGCGGATCTCGAGGCCGAAAGCGATGTTGTCGAGCACCGAGCGAAACGGCAACAGCCCGAAGTGCTGGAAGACCATCGACACCCGACGGCGGCGCACCTCGCGCAACTCCCTCGTGCCGTACTGCATGATGTCCTGGCCCTCGAGCAGCACCTGGCCGGCGGTTGGCTCGATCAGGCGGGTGAGACAACGCACCAGGGTCGACTTGCCAGAACCGGAGAGTCCCATGACGACGAACACTTCGCCGTGGGAGACGTCGAAGCTGATGTCGCGAACAGCGGTGACGCAACCGGTCTGCTCGAGGATCTCCGCCGCGCTTTGGCCGGCGAGGGATTCGTCTTTAGCGATCCGGTGGGCGTCGGTGCCGAAAACCTTCCAGAGGTTGCGCACCGAGAAGTCGACATCGGTGCTCACGCGATTGCTCGCGATTTCCTGTGCTGCTGCCGCGCTCATGGTCCGCTCCTGCCTGCCCGTTACGGGGCGATGTGGTGAGGGTTCACGATCCAAACCACCGCTGTGGCTTGGGACTGATGTTCTGCCAGATGTGCTTGGTCTCGCGGTACTCCGCGAGACCGGATGGACCGAGCTCGCGTCCGTTGCCGGATTGGCCGAAGCCGCCCCACTCCGCTTGCGGCACGTAGGGGTGGTAGTCGTTGATCCACACGGTGCCGCAGCGCAAAGCTTCAGCCACCCGCTGGGCGCGCGAGGCATCCGAAGTCCACACGGCACCGGCGAGTCCGTATTCGGTATCGTTCGCGAGACGGATCGCTTCTTCTTCGGTGCGGAAGGTCTCGACGGTGAGCACCGGGCCGAATGCTTCGTCGCGCGTGACGGCCATGCCGCTGGAGCAACCATCGAGGATCGTCGGCGGGTAGAAGAATCCGGCGTCGAGGGGGGCCTCGGTCGGGACCACGCCGCCACAGCGCAACACGGCCCCCTCGGCGATGCCCAGCTGCACGTAGGCGTGCACCTTGTCGCGGTGGGCGGCGGAGATGAGCGGGCCCGTTTCGGCGGCTGGGTCGAACGGACCGCCGAGACGGATGCCGTTGGCGCGTTCGACCACGGCATCCAACACCGCATCATGGATCTCCTGGGCGATGATGAGGCGCGCCCCGGCCGAGCAGACCTGGCCTGAATGCAGAAAGACAGCCGTCAGCACGTAGTCGACCACGGTGTCGAAATCGGCGTCGGCGAAGACGACGTTCGGGTTCTTGCCGCCGAGCTCGAGCGCGACGCGCTTCACGGTCGCAGCGCCGGCCGACATGATGAGCTTGCCGGTCGCGAGACCGCCGGTGAAGGATACGAGGTCGACTCGGGGGTCGGAGCTGAGCACGCTGCCGACCTCGGCACCCGTTCCGGTCACGAGATTCGCGACACCGGCGGGGAGTCCGGCTTCGGCGAGCGTCTCCATGAGCAGGATCGCAGTCGACGGCGTGAGTTCGCTCGGCTTGAGCACGAAGGTATTGCCCGCCACGAGCGCGGGTGCGACCTTCCACGACACTTGCAGCAGCGGGTAGTTCCACGGGGTGATGAGCGAGCAGACGCCGATCGGCGCGTACACGATGCGACTGATCGCGTCTGGGCTCCCGGTGTCGACCACGCGGCCCGAGTCGGTGCCCGCGATGCTGGCGAAGTAGCGGAAACACGACACGATGTCGTCGATGTCGTACTCGGCCTCAACGAGGCGCTTACCCGTGTCGAGTGCCTCGGCGCGCGCGTAGATCGCTTTGTCGCGCACGAGCAGGTCGGCGACCCGGTGCAGGAGTTCCCCGCGCTGGCGTTCGGGCACGGATGACCAGGCCCCGCCGTCGAAAGCGGCACGCGCCGATTCGACGGCCGCCTCGGCATCCGACCGGCTTCCCTCAACGACCGTAGCGACGAGAGTGCCGTCGGCTGGGCAGCGGATCTCACGGAGTCCGCCGCCGACCGACTCGGTCCACGCGCCGCCGACATAGAGACCCGCATGGGCAACCACTGCGTGCTCCGTCGTCAGCGTCATCCGAATCCGATCTGTCAAGTCTCTGCCTAGCGCTCTGCCGAGTCGTGGGCGATGTGCGAATTTGTTGCATATTCCGCATCACGTCGCTTCTTCTGCAACATGTTCCAGCGTGCGCACGCCCCGCGTCAAGCGAAATAGGCAGTATGCACGTATCCGCAACGGACTATTTACGTCGCCGACACAAATGAAGGGGCGGAGTTAGTTCTCGCCCATGAACGCGTGGTAGCTCATTCGCGCCGAAACGTCGGAGGCGGCGGCGAGCAACGCGCGGGTCGTCGCATCGAGCCGATCGCCGGTAAGCCTAAAGCTCGGTCCGGAGACGGACAGCGAGGCGATGACCGTTCCACCCATGCCGCGGATCGGAGCGGCGACGGCTGTGAGGCCGAGTTCCAGTTCGTCCGCGACGATCGAATACCCCTGCTCGCGAACCGCCAAGAGACTATTCCTGAGTTCGACTGGATCGGTGATCGTCTTCGCCGTGAGGGGGGCGAGGTCTCCCCCGGGCCCAGTGATATCGGCAATGATCCGGTCGATATCGGCCTCCGGCAGCCACGCCAGAAGCACTCGCCCATTCGCCGTCGCATGCATGGGGTTGCGCTTGCCGAGCCAATTGTGGATCTGCAGCGCCGAGCCGCTCGACGCCTGGTCGAGGTAAAGGGTTTCGCGACCGGAGAGGACCACGAGGTTTACGGTCTCGCCGGTCTGCACGGCGAGCGTTCGACTCAGCGCCCGGCTCTCGGTGACGAGGTCGAGCCGACCGCGCGTGGCACCCGCGAGACGTACGACACCGAGGCTCAACTGGTATCGGCCCCGATCGGACAGCTGCTCGACGAGCCCATGCTCCTCGAGCGTCGCGACGAGCCGCGAGACGGTCGACTTGTGCACGTCGAGCGTCTTCGCCATCTCCGTCACCCCGAGATCGCCTTGCGCGGCGAGCATCTCCAGGATGACGAGGGCCCGATCCACTGACTGCACCAATCCTGGCTTCGGTGCGTCGGCGGCGGGTGGCGACACCTTTGCCGTCGGCGAAGTCAGCGGTCCCTCTGCGGCCGCGATGAGCGTGCGCGCGTCATCAGGAGCCATAACCGGATACTAGCGCGGGCGGCTCCTGGTCGGCGATCCGCACGCCGCCCCGTCTCGAATGTGACGCGGCCCGCCTGATCAGTGTTGCGCATTCTGCGTTAAGTTGCATAATATGCATCATAAACCACTACGCGAAGGATCATCATGCCGCCATTTCGTGAGCCAGGTCGCGAGTACGTCCTCACTCTGTCCTGCGAAGACAGCCCAGGTCTCGTCTATGAGATCGCCGCTTTCCTCCGACAGTTCGGAGCGAACATCATGAGCAGCCAGCAGCTCGACGATCGCCGCACCGGGCGGTTCTTCATGAGGGTGCAATTCGATTTCGTAGGGGCGGTGACTCCGGTCGATGAGCTCGCAGCCGCCTTCGGCGAGGTGGCCGAGCGCAACAGCATGGCATTCGATCTGGTCGATACGGCCACACCGACGCGCACACTCATCATGGTGAGCAAGTTCGGGCACTGCCTCAACGACCTGCTCTACCGGTACCGCATCGGCACACTCAATATCGAGATCCCGGTGATCGTGTCGAATCATCCCGACTATGCGTCACTCGCCGAAAGCTATGGCATCGAGTACCGCCACATCCCGGTGTCGAGCGACACGAAGGCGGCGGCCGAGGCGGAGTTGCTCGGGCTGATCACCGCGCACGACATCGAACTCGTCGTGCTCGCGCGCTACATGCAGGTGCTGTCGCCGGAAACCAGCCATGCGCTCTCGGGTCGCGCCATCAACATCCACCATTCCTTCCTGCCGAGCTTCAAGGGGGCCAAGCCCTATCACCAGGCGCACGACCGCGGGGTAAAGCTCATCGGCGCGACCGCACACTACGTCAACGACGACCTCGACGAGGGGCCGATCATCGAACAGGATGTCGTACGCGTCGACCACGATTTCGGCCCGGAAGACCTCGTGGCCGCCGGCCGCGACGTCGAGACCCAGGTTCTCTCACGCGCCGTGCAGTGGCACAGTGAGCGCCGCGTGTTCCCGAACGACAATCGCACGGTGGTCTTCCGCTAGCTCCGACTCGTGCCGACGAGGGTCGAGTTACCGGCTTCGAGGGCGTGGCGCGCTGGCGCTCCCTACTCCACCGCTCCCTATTGCATGGGTGGAACCGTCGGCGTGTGCCGATAGAACGGCGCGGTGCTCGGCGGGAGAGTTTCACGCCCGAGGATGAGATCCGCAGCCTTCTCCGCAAGCATCATCACTGGCGCATAGATGTTTCCGTTCGTCACGTACGGCATCGCCGACGCGTCGACCACCCGCAGGCCCGTCGTGCCGTGGACGCGCATCGTGAGTGGATCGACGACAGCCATCGGATCTGATGCCGGCCCCATCTTTGCGGTGCACGACGGATGAAGCGCGGTCTCCGCATCACGCGCGACCCAATCCAGGATCTCTTCGTCGGTCGACACCCGTGGACCGGGCGACGTCTCGCCGCCGTTGTACGGGCTGAGCGCGGTCTGCGAGAGGATTGTGCGCGCCACCCGAATCGCCTCAACCCACTCCCGCTTGTCCTGCTCGGTCGAAAGGTAGTTGAACAGGATTGACGGATGCGTGCGCGGATCCTTTGAGGTGACCATCAATTTGCCGCGGGCGTCCGAGTACATCGGTCCGACGTGCACCTGGTAGCCATGCGCTTCATTCATGCCCGAGCCGTCATATCTCACAGAGATCGGCAGAAAGTGGAACATGAGGTTCGGGTAGGCGACATCGTCGTTCGATCGCGCAAACCCCCCGCCCTCGAAGTGATTGGAAGCCGCCGGCCCTGTGCGCTTGAGGATCCACTGCAAGCCGACCAACGGCATCCGCCACTTCGACAGGTACGGCTGCATCGACACCGGCTCGAGACACCCATGCTGCACGTAGACCTCAAGGTGGTCCTGCAGATTGGCACCGACGCCGGGAAGGTCGACGACCGACCCGATGTCCAGCGCACCGAGGTCTGCGGCGTCACCGACCCCGGAGAGCTGCAGCAGTTGCGGGGTGTTGATCGCCCCGCCGCTCAGGATGACCTCAGTCGCGTTCACTGTGACGCGATGGCGTCTGCGTACGAAGTCGACCCCGGTCGCCCGGGTGCCGTCGAAATTCACCCTCGTCACGTGGGCGCCCGTGCGCACCGTGAGGTTCTTTCGGCGCCGGGCCGGGTGGAGGTAGGCGCGGGATGCCGACAGCCGCCGCCCCTTGTGCACGTTGCGGTCGAAGGGCGCAAAACCCTCTTGTCGAAAGCCGTTGACATCGTCGGTGCGCGGATAGCCCGCCTGCACCGCCGCGTCGAAGAACGCGCCGAACAGCGGGTTGGTTGCCGGTCCGCGCTCGAGCACGAGCGGGCCGCCCTTGCCGCGCAGCTCGTCACCGCGATCGGCCGCGAGGCAGTTCTCCATCCGGCGGAAGTAGGGGAGGCAATGCGCCCAGTCCCAGCTCTCCATGCCGGCGTCCGCGCCCCACCGCTCGAAGTCGAGGGGATTGCCGCGCTGGAAGATCATCCCGTTGATGGAACTCGAACCGCCGAGTACCTTGCCGCGGGCGTGCGCTATGCGGCGGCCGTTCATCCCCGGCTCGGGGTCTGATTTGAACCGCCAGTCATACAGGGGGTTGCCGCTCGGAAACATGAGCGCCGCGGGCATCTGGATGAACAGATCCCAGAAGTAGTCGCGACGGCCCGCTTCGAGCAACAAGACCGTCGAGGTGCCATCCGCGCTGAGCCGGTCGGCAAGCACGCAGCCCGCGCTACCGCCGCCAACTATTACGTAATCGAACGTCTCGACAGTCATTGTGAGTTCTCCCGGGTGGCTAATCGGTGCGCGATCGAAGATGATGGGTGGCGATGAGCACTACACACCGTGGACCGGCCGAGAGCAACGGAGCCCACTCCGTCGACCGCGCGATCACGGTTCTCGAGATTATCGCCGGTCTCGGTGACGCGAGCGTTTCGGAGGTCGCCACCTCCGTTGGAATGCATCGCTCCACCATTTCGCGACTGCTCGCGGTACTGGAAAAGCGCGGCATGGTGCAGGTTGCCGGTGCCCGCGGGCGCTACCGGCTCGGGCCCAACATCCTTCGCCTCGCCAGCGCCGTCAGCACTCCGCTCGACGTGAGTGTGCAGGGTGCTGACATCTGCGAGCAACTCGCCATGGACCTCGGCGAGACGATCAACATCGCGATCACACTGGGTGATAGCGCGGTCAATGTCTACCAGGCCTCGGGTCCAGGCGCGATCACCGTCAACAACTGGGTCGGTCGCCCGACTCCCCTTCACGCCACGAGTTCGGGCAAAGTGCTGCTCGCCTGGCTCGACGAACGAGCTTTGGATGCCGTGCTCGACAGGAGGCTCGAGCCGTTCACTGCGCAGACGATTACCGATGCGAACGCACTGCGACGCCAGCTGGCTGCTGCCCGCGTCGACGGCTACGCCGTTACCGTCGGTGAACTCGAAGACGGGCTCAACGCGATCGCGGCGCCGGTGAGGGGCCCGGGAGGCGAGGTGATCGCCGCCCTGTCGGCGTCCGCTCCGAGCTATCGGTTGCCGCCGGAACTCATGCCGCAAAACGCCGCCGAGGTCATGCGCGCCGCCGATCGCATCGGAAGGCGGATGGGCTACCTCGTCTAGTCCGCGTCTCCTTTTCATGCGGACAGCATCGCCTGGTGCCACTCGTGGAAGATGCTGATGTGGTGCTCGGCCGGCACAAGCACGCCGCCGTTACGGTACATGCGGGACGACATTGACGGCTGGGTCTGCTCGCACGCCTCAAAGTCCTGGCTGTTGACGCGATGGAATAGCTCGACGGATGCCGCGAGGTCGGCACCGCTCTCGACCACGCTTGGCGCGTACAGCCAGTCGCACTCCACGATCGTGCGGTCGGTCGCGACCGGGTACATGCGGTGCAAGATGATGTGGTCGGGCACCATGTTGATGAAGACCTGCGGCTTAACTGTGATCGCATAGTACTTGCGTAGCTGGTCGGCGGAAACTCCGGGCAGCAGGTCGAAACCGGGCGAGCCGTCGACCGTGAAGCCCTTGATGTCTTCGCCGAATGCCGCACCGTGGTTGACGAATACCTGGGCGGCGAGGCCGTCGGCGAACTCCGGCAGCACTTCGGTGAGCTCCGGGTGGATTGTGGCGCAGTGGTAGCACTCCATAAAGTTCTCGATGATGAGCTTCCAGTTCGCCTTGACGTCGTAGACAATGCGCTTGCCAACCGCGAGGGTGTCGACCGCGTAGTGATCGAGGTTCGACACGGCGCCGAGCCGGTCGACGACCTCGCCGAGAACGGTGTCTTCGAACGACGGTGGCTCGTCGGCGACACACACCCAGATATAGCCGAGCCATTCGCGCACCGCTACGCCGCGCAGCCCGTAGTCCTGCCGGTCGATGTCCGGCATCTTGGTGAGATTGGGGGCGGCAATCAGCTTGCCGTCGAGGTCGTAGGTCCACGCGTGGTAGCCGCACTGGAAAGTGCGCTGCCCCGTGCTGCTTTCTCCCTGGCACACCTGCATGCCGCGGTGACGGCAGACGTTGAAGAAGGCGCGCGCTTCGCCTCTGCGATTGCGACTGACGATCACGGATTCACGGCCGACCTGCACGGTCTTGAACGCGCCGGCCTCCGCGATCTCACTGCTGCGAACG
>DMKW01000102.1:0-3464 GCA_003454135.1 Microbacteriaceae bacterium | reverse complement strand
TGGTCGGTGTATGAGGCCCCGCTGAGGGTGGGCATGAGGGACCCCGGCAGTGCGTTCTCGATCTGTTCGATGATCATGCGAATTCATACTCCTTGCGAGGTGAGTGCGGTAACTGGCTGGGGATAGGGCGCGGGCGACGCGAGTCGCTTACGCCACTGGGCGACGAGTTTCGGTTGGTTGATTCCGACGACCGCGACCGGCTCCCCGGCGCGGCGGTACACGACGAACAGGTCTGCGGCATCGACGCTGCCGGACTCGACCTCGACAACCTCGTCGCCGAGCAGTCGACCGGCGAACTGGATGCGGGCACCGCATTGGTCGGACCACAGGTAGCTCGGGCGAAGGGCGCGAGCGGGAGCCTCACGGCCAAGCAGCGCAGCCATCGCGATCGCCGGCCGGTCACGCGAATCCGTCCAGTGTTCGATGCGGTGCGGACGACCGCGCACGGGGTCGAACCAGGCCGAACAGTCGCCGACCGCGACAATACCGGGCACGCCCGTTGCACCGGTTTCATCGCAGACGACCCCGTTCGCCAAGTCGAGACCAGAGCTGGCGAGCCAGCCCACAGCGGGGATTGATCCGATGCTGAGCACCACGATTTCTGCCGGGATTTCCTCCCCGGTCGAAAGCCGAACACCGGTGACACGTTCTGTTCCGAGCAGGGTATCGACGCGCACGTTGTTGCGCACGCGCACTCCGTGAGCCTCATGAAGACGCTGCACCGAGTTGGCCACGGTATCGCCGAAGATACGCGAGAGTGGCCATTCGGATGACCCGAGCACGAGGGTGTCCACGCCGAGGTCGACCGCGGTCGACGCGACCTCGAGGCCGACGAAACCCGAACCGACGACCACCAGCTTCGCGCCGGGGCGCAGCGCATCACGCAACGCCTCCGCATCGTCGACGGTGCGGAGGGTGTGAGCGCCGATCGATAACCCACCCAGTGTGGTGAGATTGAGATTCTTCGCGAACGAGCCGGTCGCGATCACGACGGCATCCGACGTCACGGCGCGGCCGTCCGCCAGGGTCACGGTGTGTGTCGCGGTCCCAGCTGCTGGGTCGAGCCGCACGGCCCGGGCTCCGAGCATCCACTCGGCCGCGAGATCCTCGTCTTCGACTTCGAGAGCGAGATCGGCCACGGTCGCTTTGCCGGCAAGAAACTCTTTGGAGAGCGGCGGCCGGTCGTACGGCCGGTGTTCCTCGCCGCCGATCATGGTGATGAGGCCGTCGAAGCCCTGCGCGCGCAGGGCTTTGGCGCTCGCGTGTCCGGCGAGGCTCGCGCCGACGATGGTCACGGAACCGATGCTCATGGTGTTGCGCGGCCCTCTCGCGCGTGGGTAGGCGGCCGGATCATCAGTAAGTGACACCTGGTGGCAGGTTAGGCTCGGCGTCGGAGATCGTCACGTGGATATCGCCGTCTTCGATCGTGACGGCATGCGAGCGCACTGCGCGCTTTGCTGGTGGCGCATCGACATAGCCGGTGCGGAGGTCGAATCTAGACGCGTGCAACGGACACTCCACCTCGCATCCCTCGAGCCAACCATCGGCGAGCGATGCATCCTGGTGGGTACATGTGTCGTCGATCGCGAACACCTCGCCATCGTCGGTGCGGAACACGGCGATGGGCGGGGAGACCGCGTCGATTCGAAGGGCATCTCCGGGAGCGAGCTCCGCGAGAGCGCAGATCCGCATGCTTGGCCCCTGTCGCGCTAATGACAATGTGATTCGTAGTTCGCAACAGAATGACGTGCGAAAGCATCAACTGTCAAGCGATCGGGACCACTGTCATCAAATGGTTCGAAGCCTTTGATCTGCCGGAAACATTGACGAGCCTGGAATGGGCAGGATCACACGAGCGACTCCCGCCACGCGGCGTGCAGCTTCGAGAAGCGCCCCGTGCCGGCGATGAGGTCGCGCGGCGTGCCGTCCTCGACAATGCGTCCGTACTCCATCACGAGCACCCGATCCGCGATCGCCACCGTCGACAACCGGTGCGCGATGATGATCGCCGTGCGGTCGGCGAGCAGGGTCTGCAAGCCCTCCTGCACCAGCCTCTCCGAAGGGATGTCGAGCGACGCCGTCGCCTCATCCAGGATCAGCACGACGGGGTTTGCAAGGAATGCCCGCGCAAACGAGATGAGCTGGCGCTGGCCGGCCGAGACGCGACCACCGCGTTTGTTCACGTCCGTGTCGTAGCCGTCGGGCAGCGACTGGATGAACTCGTGCGCGCCTACGGCCTTCGCCGCGGCCACGATCTCCTCGATCGTCGCCTCCGGCTTGCCGAGCGCGATGTTGTCGCCGACCGACCCCGAGAAGAGGTAGGCCTCCTGCGTCACCATCACGATCGCACGCCGAAGGTCCTTCGGGTGCAGTCTGCGAAGGTCGACATCGTCGAGGGAGACGACGCCATCGGTCGGATCGTAGAACCTCGAGATGAGCTTCGCGAGCGTCGACTTGCCGGCGCCGGTCGAGCCGACGAGGGCGATCGTCTGCCCGGCGGGAATGTCGAGGTCGAAGTGCGGCAGCACGACCCGGCCGGCGTTGTAGGCGAACTCGACGCCCTCAAACCGCACGCTCCCCTTCGCTTGCCACAGGTCGATCGGGCGCGTCGGATCCGGCACGCTCGGCTGCTCTTCGAGCACGCCCGAGATCTTCTCGAGCGCGGCCGCGGCCGACTGGTAGGAGTTGTAGAACATCGCCATCTCCTGAGCCGGCGCGAAGAACGATCGCGTGTAGAGCAGCGCCGCGAGCAGAACACCGATCGCGATGCCGCCCTGGGCAACCCGCAGGCCGCCGATGAGCAGCACGATGCCGAGCGCGACATTGCCAATGAGCACGAGCCCCGGGTCGAGGATTCCGAACAGCCGGATGGTGCGCATGTTCGCCACACGGTAGTCCTCCACGTACTCGGCGAACTCGGCCTCGTTGCGCTTCTCCTTGCGGAACGCCTTGACCGCGCGCATGCCGGTCATGGTTTCGACGAAATGCACGATGAGCCGAGCCGACGTCGTTCTCGTCGCACGGAACGCCTTCTGCGACCGGGTCTGGAACCAGCGCACCAGGAAGCCGAGCGGCACGAGCGACCCGAAGAGCACTAGGCCGCTCACCCAGTCGAGGGAGAACAGCGCCACGGCGATGAACACCATGTACAGGCCGCCCTGCACGAGCTGGTTGATGCCGGAGTCGAGCAGCTCGCGAATCGAGTCGAGGTCGCTCGTCTGGCGCGCGATGATGCGCCCGGACGTGTAGCTCTCGTGGAACTCGAGGCTGAGCTTCTGGGTGTGCAGAAAGACGCGCTTGCGCAGGTCGATGAGGATCGCCTGGCTGATGCGCGCCGTGAGCACGGTGTACCACGCGATGAGGGTCGCGCCGATGATGCCGGTGAACAGGTAGGCGAATACCGCGAACCCGAGCGGCACCCAGTCCCGCTTCACGAGCGCGGGCAGCCCCGTATCGATTCCGTA
>DMKW01000060.1:8352-25373 GCA_003454135.1 Microbacteriaceae bacterium | reverse complement strand
CGAATTTCGGATGAATTGGAGTTGGTGGCCCGATGAGCAACGCCATGTGGGACGAGCGCTACACGCACGCGGCCGCGACCGGATCGACGGTGTGGTCGAAGGGCCCGAACGCGTGGATCGAGTCGACGATCTGTCCGCTGCCGCCGGGCCGGGCCGTCGACCTCGCGGCCGGGGAGGGCCGGAATGCCCTGTGGCTGGCGTCCCGCGGCTGGGCGGTCACCGCGGTCGACTTCTCGGCGGCCGGCCTCGCGATCGGGCAGGCGCGTGCCGCCGAGCTCGGCCTTGACATCGACTGGGTGGTCGCGGACGCGACCGCGTGGGTCGCCCCAGAGCCGGTCGACCTCGTCGTGATCGCGTACCTGCAGCTGCCGAAGGACGAGCTCGCGCGGGCGGTCGCGAACGCCGCCGCGTCACTCGCCCACGGCGGCACCCTGGCGATGATCGGCCACGACCGCGACAATCTCGAGCGCGGCGTGGGCGGGCCCCAGAACCCGCTGATCCTGCACGATGTCGCCGAGTTGCGCACCGCGGCTACGGGCCTCGACATCGTCGAGTGCGCCCAGATCGAGCGACCTGTGGACGGCGGCGTCGCGATCGACACGATCCTGCTCGCCCGAAAGGCCTGAGTGCCGCTTCGGTTACCCTCCGCGACCGGCGCGACCGACGGTGCTCGAGTCCGTCGACCGCGCGGCCGTTCGAGCGGGCGCGCGGTCAACGCGCGGGCGCGCGGATGGCGAAGAGGACTAGCCTGGAAGGTGCGCCACCGTCCATCCGCCCGATGTCGCCCGGTACTCGGTGCGACGGCTCGCGGCCTCCGGGTCGCTCGTCCAGAACGTCATCCGGCTCGGACGCACCAGGAAGCCGATCCAGTTGTCCGGCTGGGCGAACCCCTCGGCGTGCGATGCCGCGAATGACGCCCAGCTAGCCCGGCGTTCCTCATCCGGCAGCTGAGCGAACTCGAACGTGTTCTGCCACGCGAGCTGCTGCAGGTACGGCGAACGCGAACGGTAGACCGCCGCGATTTCCGCCGCCGGCGCGACCTCCGCGCGACCCTGCACCACGAGCTGGCGCGTGAAAGCGGGCCAGAGAAACGAGAGTGCCACCGCCGGATTCGCCACGATGCTCGCCGCCTTGCGGGACAGCGCATCGGTGTGGAAGTAGAAGCCCTGCGAATCGAACTCGCTCAGCAGCACGGTGCGGGCATCCGGCTCGCCCGACGGCGAGACCGTCGCGAGAGTCATTTGCGGGCGCTCCGGGTCGCCGTTCGCCGGTAGCCACTCGGCAATGAGCTGCCACGGTTGGTTCGGCTCGGTCACGGCCGGTGCCTGAATCCCGCGATCTCGGTGAGCGCGGCCACGCCGTTGGCCACCGCGCGGGCGAAGAGCGTCGCGCCCCACTCCGCCGTCGCGCCGGTGGCGTCGCCGATCACCCCCGACGGCCCGAAATCGTTGCTGAGCCACCCAAAACTCACCGGTCCGCCGTTGAACTTGATGTGCTCGAGGTCGGCCATGTGGTCTGGCACCCAACGTTCGGCGAGGGAGAGGTCGACGAGGTCCGGTCGCAGATGCAGGATCATGGACGTCTCGCTGTGGCCGCCGTGGATTCCGAAGCCCCGCTCATCCGGACCCTCGATGCCGTCGCCCGCGGTGATCGACGCCCCCATCAGGAACGTGCGAAGTCCGAACCGGCGACGCAGCTCGCGCAACGCCACCTGCAGCAGGGCGATGTTGCCGCCGTGCCCGTTGTAGAACACGAGCGTCTTCGCGGGTGTCGCGGCGACCGACCGGCCGATGTCCACGACCGTCTGCATGAGGGTGTCCCAGGTGAGCCAGATCGTGCCCGGCGCCCAGTGGTGTTCGTCGGACTTCGTGTACGCGAGCGAGGGGAGCAGCCAGACGTCGCGACCGGCCGCGGCGGCCGTCTCCACGACCGCCCGCCCGAGCTGGTCGGCCATGAGGTAGTCGGTAGAGAGCGGCAGGTGCGGTCCGTGGTGTTCGATCGCGCCCGTCGGCAGCACGAGGATCGAATCCTCGGTGAGCGCGGCATTCGCGGCCGGTCCGGAGAGGTCGACGAGGTCGCGCGTGTTCACAGCTGGTCTCCCGTCATGACGGCCGGTTCGCGCTGCAGCTTGCCGGGGTTGAGTAGGCCGTGCGGGTCGGTCCTCTCGGCGAGCCGCGCGGTGCGCTCCGGCTGGTAATCCACGAACCACTGGTGCGGATTATGATAGCCGACGCCGAGTTCCGCGAGTTTGTCGAAGCCCGCGTAGACCTCATCGGCGCTCGAGTAGACGCCCGCGAGCATGCCGATCGGGCGACCCTTCTGTGCCTCGATGTGCAGCATCCCGCCCGGGTACACGGCCTGCACCTCGTCGATGCGGTCGACGAGCGCGTCGCCGGAAACCTCCACGTGAAAGTACGTGTCCGGGTAGGCCTTCTGCAGCCACTCGATCGGGTGGTTGTAAGACATCATGCTGATCTTCATCGAAGCCTGGGCGCCCTCGCGCACGTCCTCGACGCGACCGCCGGCGGCCTCGACGAGTCGGGTCGCCTCCTCTACGGATGCCGAGTCGAGAATTGCGCGCAGGCTCGCGCGGTCGGCGGGGATCGCCGCATCCGTCGGCAGGGCGTTTGCGAGTGTCGCCTGGTCGGCGGACACGAGGCGCGGGGTTGGTTCGAGGTCGGCGAAGGGGCGGATCACCGCGAGCGCCTGCTCGAACGTGTCGAAGCTCGCGAAGAAACCGCGCCAGTCCTGCAGCGGTTCGATGGCGACCGTTGCTCGCGCGATGATGCCCGCCGTGCCGTAGTTGTGGATGTATGGCTCGGCATCCGCGCCGACCACGTGCACGAGAGTCGCGTGCGGCACCGCGTGCACGACGTCGAGCGCGAGGGCGAAACCGGTGTGCAGCATCCCGTGTTTGATCGACCCGGTGCCGCCGGAGCCGCCGGAGAGGAAGCCGCCGATCGACGAATTGGCGGTGGACGGGTACATGAGCACCTGTTGGCCGGCCCTGTTCGCGGCCTGTTCGAGCGCCGCGAGCGACGCCCCGGCGTCCGCGGTGATGAATCCGTCGCCCACCTCCACGATCGTGCGCGCCTTCGACATGTCGAGCACGAGGCCGCCGCTCATCGGGATCGCCTGGCCGTAGTTGCCGGTGCCCTTGCCGCGCGGGGTGATCGGCACGCCGTGCCGCACGGCGGCGGCGACGGTCTCCGCGATCTGTTCGGCGGTGGTCGGCCAGGCCACGAGGTCGGCGAGGCCGAGCGGCAGCTGTTCGGTGATCACGGGCGAGAGTCGCGAGCCGTCGACCGATGCGCGTTCACGCGCGACGCGTTCCATGCTCACCCCCTTGTCGCCGAGGATGCCGCGCAGTTCCGCCTCGAGGGCCGCGATGGGGGTGTTCTTCATGTGTCGGAAGTTCTTTCTGTCGTGATGGGGCGGCACCGCCTAGTGCATGACCATTCCGCCGGTGACGTTGACGGCCTGTCCGGTGAGGTAGTTGGCGTCCTGGGACGCGAGGAAGAGGGCGACGCCGGCGACATCCGATGGTTCGCCGAGACGGCCGAGCGGCGAGAACGACGACCACGTTCTCACGTCGTCGTCCGTGCGGGTGGCCGCGCCCATGTCGGTGAGCACGTAGCCGGGGCAGAGCGAGTTCGCGACGATGCCGTGCTCTCCCCACTCGAGGGCGGCGACCCGGGTGAGTGCAACGACGGCCGCCTTCGAAGCGGCGTAGTGGCCTTCGCCGGCGCCGCCTTTTTTCGCCGCCATGCTCGCGAGGTTGATGATCTTGCCGCCGTCGCCCGCCGCGATCATCGAGCGCGCCGCGACCTGCATGGTGGTGAGCATCGCGCGGGTGTTGATGGAGAACATCTCGTTCCAGTCGGCGACCGTCACGTCGAGCAACGGCAGGCAACGCAGGATGCCCGCGCTGTTGACGAGGATGTCGATGCCGCCGAGGTCGGCGATGGCCGCCTCGGTGGCCGCCGCCGTGTCGACCGGGTCGACGAGGTCGACGGAGTGGAAGCTCCCGCCGAGTTCGCCCGCGAGTCGCGAGCCCTCGTCGACGAGCCGGTCGAGGATGCTGACGCGGGCGCCCTCCGAGGCGAATCGGGCGGCGATCGCACCGCCGATGCCTCGAGCCCCACCGGTGACGACGACGCGCTTGCCCGCGAGCCGCCCGGTCGCCGTCATCGATGGGTCACTCATGAGTGGTTCAGAATCCGATCGACTTGTCGATGAACTCGTTGGTGAACAGGTCGGTCGCCTTCAGGCCGGCCTTCGGCGCGGACCCCGTTTTCGTGAACAGCGGCGTGTCGATGTCGATGACCTTCTGCACGCGCGCCTCGTTGAAGTCGCCGACGTAGGCGTTGTCGCCGTTCGTGACGATCTTGAGCTTCTTCATCTGGCTGACGCCGAAGTCCGCGACCTTCTCGGAGTAGACCCAGCCGTTGTTGTAGGCCGTCACGAGGTCGGCGACCAGCTTGTTGGTCGCCGCCGGCTTCGTGATGTAGTCCACGTCGGCCTGCTGCAGCACCGGCACGAGCTTCTTGAGGCACGGGGTGAGCTTGGTGAGGTCACCGCTGCGCACCGAGATCGCCTCCGGGTAGATCGGGTAACCGGTGTCGTTGATGAGCTGGAAGTTCACCGGCTTGCCCCACGCGCTCACCTCGTTCTCGTAGATGTACGGCTCGGCCGTGGCGAAGCCCTGCTGGCCGTCCTTGCCCTTGGCGGTGACGAACTTGGCCGGGGTGCCGTCGTAGGCGCCATCGGTCTGCGCCTCCGGCAGGATTCCGGAGCCCTGCAGATAGCCCATGTATGCGGCGCCCTGGAAGTAGCGAACGACTCCGCCGTCCGCCTTGAGCGCCGTGCCGAGGTCTTTGATGGTCTTGACCTTCGGATAGGTGGACGGGTCCCACATGATCATCTGCGGTGAGATGTCGTTCTCGGCGAACACTGCGGTCGTCGGGAGGGTCGCCGAGAGCTGCACGGCCTCATCCGTCGACACGTATGCGAGGGTGATGTCCTTGTCTTTGTATAGCTCGGAGCTCACCGTTTGATAGCCGATCGCCGGGCCGCCGGAGCGCACCTCGACCTTGATCCCGGTGGACTTGCCGCCCGAGTATAGGTCTCCGCTCACCGACTTCTTGTCCGCGTTGATCACGGGGTTCGGGCCGAGAAGCTGGTAGAGGTGGCCGTGGTCGGCCTCCGGGTTCCAGTCGGTCTGGATCGTGACCGTCGCCGGACAGACGCCGGACAGGTCGACGGCGCCTGCCGCCGCGGTGGCCGACGAGCTGGTGCTGCTGGACGGGCTGCCGGCGCAGGCCGACAGCGCGATACCGGCAGCGAACACCATGCCGACGGCGATGGTGGAGCGAACTGCTGTGTTGTGCATCGATACTCCTACTTGTAAGGGGGTGGTGCGGTGCGGGTGCAAAGGGTGGAACGGTGGAACATCATGGGGTGGCGATCAGCCGAAGTCGTACCACCTGCCGACGGCCAGGCGGCCGAGCAAGCCGAAGAGCAGGAAGACGGCGACGCCGAGCAGCGACGCGGTGAGGATGGCGGCGTAGGTGCCTGCGCCGTTGAGGCGTGAGGTGGACACCTGGATGAGCACGCCGAGACCCGGTGTGCCGCGCTGGAAGAACTGGTCGCCGACGATCGCGCCGATCACCGAGAGGCCGGCCGCCGTGCGCAGCCCGACGAAGATCGACGGAAGCGCGGCCGGCAGCTGCAGCTTGGTGAGTGTGGTCCAGCGGCCGGCGCCTTGCAGCGTGAACAGCTCGCGCTGTGCCCGGTCGACCGACTGCAGGCCGAAGAGCGTGTTCGAGACCATGGGGAAGATGGAGATCATCACCGTGACGATCACGCGGGAGAGAAACTCGTAGCCGAAGAGAGCGCCGATGAGCGGAACGAGGGCGAGGATCGGGATGCACTGCAGAATCACCGCGTACGGGTAGAGCGAGCGTTCGATCCACTTCGCCTGCGACATCAGGATCGCCCAGACCACGCCGATGACGATCGCCACGACGAGCCCGGTGAGGGCCACCTGGGTCGAGTTGCCGAGGTCCTGCACGAGTTGCGGTGAGAACAGGGGGTCGGCGAACGCGGCCTTCAGCACGAGGTGCGGGTACGGCACGAGAAAGGGCAGCCCCTGCACCTTGTCGTAGTAGTTCGCCACGAGATACCAGACGCCCACGAGCGCGAGGAACACCACGACCGGCTGCCACCACTGCACCCGGCGGAGCGAGTACATGCGGCGGATACGGGCCTCGCGAGCCGTCACCCGGCCGGTCGCCGCGGTGATGTCGTTGAGGGCCGCCATCAGCTGTGCCCCTCTCGGAGAGCGTGGGAGACTTCGCCGACGAGCGCGCCGAACTCCGGGGTGAATCGGATGTCCGGATCCCGCGGCATGGGGAACGGCACGTCGAAGGTGTCCACGATGTTTCCCGGCCGACCAGACATCACGATGACCTTGGTCGACAGGTAGACGGCCTCGGAGACCGAGTGGGTGATGAACAGCCCGGCGAACTGCTTCTCCACGAACAGCCGGAGCAGTTCATCGTTGAGCCGTTCCCGGGTGATCTCGTCGAGCGCCCCGAACGGCTCGTCGAAGAGGAACAGTTCCGGTTCGAGGGTGAGAGAGCGGGCGAGGGACGTGCGCATCCTCATGCCGCCGGAGAGCTGCTTGGGCAGGTTCTTCTCGAAACCGGAGAGGCCGACGAGGTCGATGGCCTCTTGCGCCTTCGCCGAGCGCTCGGCCGACTTCATGCCGTTGAGTTCGGCGAGCAGTTCGACATTGGCGGTCACGGTGCGCCACGGCAACAGCGTCGCGTCCTGGAAGACGTAGCCGATGCGGTCCGTGTCGACGGCGACTGTACCCTCGGAGGCGACCTCGAGCCCGGAGGCGATGCGCAGGAGCGTGCTCTTGCCGCACCCGGACGGGCCGACGACGGTGACGAATTCGCCGCGGTTAACGGTGAGGTCGACCCCGCGAAGGGCGACGGTGCCGTTGGGGAATGTCATCTCCACGTTGGTGAAGTCGAGCAGGGTTCCGGTGGAGCGGGGGACCACCGGGGACTGCGCGGGAGCTGTGGAAGACATCTACAGCATCACCTCTCTTCGGGGAAGCGGGCGGGCGGGGGATGGCGCGGCGATCTCGTAGGTCACCCGGCTCTGGGCGACGAGGTTGCCGGCGTGGATCACGAAACGGTCGGCTGAGGCGTTGGCCACGACATTCGAGAGGTTGGTGCCGCGCACGGCGAGCAGTTCGGCCCTCGCCCCGACCGCGACCCCTGCGACGGGCAGGCACATGACGGATCGGGCACCGTCGCTCACGGCGGCGTAGGCCTCGTCGAGGGTGAGGTGGCCGGCGGTCACGAGCAGGGATGCCGTCTCGAGCGCGTCGCTGCGTCCCACTGGATTGAATGGGTCGCGCACGTTGTCGGCTCCCGCGCCGACCCGCACCCCCGCATCCAGCAGCGCACGCAGGGCGGTGAGCCCGCGCGGTGTCGAGACGGCGTGCTCCCAACCCTGCAGGTAGAGGTTGGTGATCGGCAGGGAAATGATGCTCATGTCGCTCGCGAGCACCTCGGTGATCACCGCCTGCAGCGCCTCGGGCTCGAGCGTGCCGAGTCGCACACAGTGCCCGGCTGACACGGGCCTGGTGGCCGGCCAGTCCCGCACGGTGCGCGCGAAATCGATGATCGTGGGTTCGCCAGACAGGCCCTCGTCGGTGTGGATGTCCACGCCGACCGCCCGACGTTCGGCGATCGCGAGCAGGCGCGAGAGGTCGGCACGAGGATCCGGCGCGAGGTGCGGAGCCCCGCCGACGAGCTCGACGCCGAGGTCGAGCGCCTGTTCGATCGTGGAATCCATCGTGTTCCAGCCGGCGAGGGCCACGAGCTCGATGTCCATGAGGCCCGCGAGTTCCTCGCGCACCAAGGAGAGGGCGTGCACCCCGCGTAGCGGGTCGTCACCCGTGAGCATGTCCACGTGACTGCGCACCGCGGTCGTGCCCTGACGCAGCATGAGCAGCGCCGCTTCGCGCGCGCGATCCGCGATGCTCTCCACCGTCATCTTCGACGAATAGTCGCGCCACGAGTCGATCGCGAGGCCGAGGTCGCCCATTGGCGGGTTGATGAGATCCCAGGACAGGGCCTTGTCGAGGTGGGCGTGCGGCTCGGCGGGGGCCGTGAGCAGGAGGAAGCCGTCGAGGTCGATCGATGCGCCGGGAAGGTGCGCGGCGGCGGGGCGGCCGGTGCCGGCCGGCGAGACGGTGCTGACGGTGTCGCCGTCGAGCTCGACGTCGACTCGCGAACCGTCCGGGAGCGTCGCATTGGTCAGCAGGGTCAGTCGACGAGGAAGCGTTGGCATGGGGCGGCCTCCCGAAAAACCAAGGGGTGTGCAGCCACCGCAACGCTGAGCCAGTTACACGCGAATGTTGATAACCTCAACATTGCCGAGGCTAGGCATCGCTCGTTTCGGGCGTGTAACGCCCCGGTTTCGACGTGTAAATTGCTGGGCTTCGAGCCCACCCGCCGACGAGATCGGCGTGATAGTGGATCTCACGCCACCAGAACTCAGGAGGACAACGTCACCTCGCTCGACCTCGCAATCGACCAGCAGGCCCTGGCCATCGGCGGTCGCATCCGCGCCCTCCGCCGCGCGCGCGGACTCACCCTCGTGCAGCTCGCGGCGATCGCGCAACTCTCGCATCCGTTCCTCAGCCAGCTCGAACGCGGCCGCGCCCGCCCGAGCATGGTCTCGCTCGAAAAGATCGCACGGGCACTGGGATCGAGCCAGCTCGAACTCATGGCGGCGGTCGAGGACGCGGCGGAACCGGTCGAGTCCCCGACCGTGCTCGTGCGGGCAAACGAAGGCACCCGCGGGCCGTACGGGGGCGGAAGCGGGCGGCTGCTCGTGCACGGTCGGCGACGGTTCCATCCGATGGAGTTCACGGGAGACAATCTCGACGCCGGCGAATATTTTGTGCACGACGAAGACGAGTTCGTGCACGTCGTCGCGGGCGTCGTCGTGGTCGACCTGGCGCATCACGGCATGTCCACCCTGCGGGAGGGGGATTCGCTCTATTACGTGGGCGGAACCCCGCACCGCTGGAGCGCGATCGACGCGGAGGGCTACCGGCTCTTCGTGGTCAAGGAGAAGCCGGTACGACTGTGACGGACCACCACGAGACCGAACTCGACGCGGTCGTCGCCGGGCGCAGGCGCGCCTCCGACGGCGTCGACGTCTTCGAATTGCGTGCCGCCGACGGCGCCCCGCTGCCCGGCTGGTCGCCGGGCGCACACATCGACGTCGTCATCCCGCAGATCGGCGAACGCCAGTATTCGCTGCTGCCCGCGGCATCCGGCGCCTGGCGCATCGGCGTGCTCAGGGAGCCAGCCGGCCGCGGAGGATCGGCGCGGCTGCACTCCGCGCTCGAGATCGGGTCGATCCTGCGCGTGCGGGGGCCACGCAACCACTTCGCCTTCGAGCCGCTGGCCGGCACGCGCTACCTGTTTCTCGCCGGCGGTATCGGCATCACGCCCATCGCGTCCATGATCGATGCGGCGGCCGGGGCCGGGGTCGACTTCACGCTGCGCTATTCGGGGCGCGCGCGGTCGACGATGGCTCTCGTTGGCGAACTGGCGGAGGCCCACCCTGAGAGCGTCGTCGTGCACGCGACGGATGAGGGGAGCCGGCTCGACCTCGACGCCCTCTTCGTCGCCATCGACACCGCCACTGTCGTTTACTGCTGCGGGCCAGCGCACTACATCGATGCGGTCGAGGCGGCGGCCTCCGGAAGGCCCCTGCACGTCGAGCGCTTCGAGGCGAAGACCCTCGGCCCGCCGCTGTTCGCCGAGTCGTTCGAGGTGGAACTCGCCGTGACCGGGGTGACGGTGACCGTGCCTCCGGAGCGCAGCATCCTCGACGTCGCAGAGGAGGCCGGCGCGTTCGTGCTCTCGAGCTGCCGGGAGGGCACCTGCGGCACGTGCGAGACGGAGGTGCTCGAGGGCGAAGTCGACCACCGGGACTCGATCCTCACGCCCGAGGAGCAGGCCGACAACTCGGTGATGTACGTCTGCGTCTCGCGTGCGGCCGGACCGCGACTCGTGCTCGAGCTCTAGCGCGGCCGGGCGAGTCGCTCCTCGAGCGTCGCCACGAGCTCCCGCTCATCGGCGTGGACGAGTTCGTAGTCCCGCACGACCACGCGTCCGGCAACGACCACGTGCCTGGGTCTGCGGCCCGGGTTGGCCCAGAGCAGTCCGGCCACGGGGTCGGCGACCCCGGCATCGGCGGCGCCAGAGACGTCCCACACGCACAAGTCGGCGGCCGCCCCGGTGCGCAAATGCCCGAGCTCGGCGCGGCCGAGCCCCGCCGCTGAACCGGCAGTGGCCATCGCGAGCACCGCGCGCGCCGGGATCGGCGGCCCGACGAGCGGGGCGACCTGCATCGCGAGCCGAGCGTCGGCGAGCAGATGCCCGGCGTCGTTGCTGCCGCCACCGCTCGTGCCGAGGCCCACCGTGATGCCGGCGGCGCGCAGGTCGGCGACCGGCGCGATTCCCCAACCCATCGGCAGGTCGCAGCCCGGGGCGTGGGTGGCGGTGATGCCGGCGGATGCGAGGCGCGCGATCTCCGCGCCGGTCACGTCGCACAGGTGCGCGAGAGTCACGTCCGCGGCGAGCCAGCCCCACTCGTCGAGCAGGTCGATCGGTCGGCGACCGTATTTCTCGAGCGCGATCACCACATCCACCTGTTCGTTGGCCTGCGTGCGTCGGCGCAGCCCGTGCCTCGCGGCCACCTCCCCGAGCAGCTCGAAGGTCTCGCGGGAGTCGCTGTGCACGCCGGCCGGGCCCACCGCGAGCTGCAGCATCCCGTCGGCGCGCACCCCGTTGGCCGCGCCGGGCAGCAGGGCGGCGACGATCGCCTCGGCGGAGGCGGCTGCCTCCTGCGGGTCGTCGCGGGCCGAGCCGCGCACGAAGGCGAGACGGGCGCCGAGGCCGCGCACCGCATCCGCGGTCGCAGTCGCGATCGCGACCGCGTCCGCCCCGCTCGGCCAGGTGAGGTGGTGGTCGGCGACGGTCGTCACCCCGCTGAGCAGGCCCTCCGCCACCCCGACCGATGCGGCGGCGAAGGCGAGTTCGGCATCAACCCCGACCCGCGAATAGGCGGCGGCCATCGTCGGCAGCCAGTCGGACATCGGCACGCCGCGCGTTCCCGGCAGGGTGCGGAAGGCGGTCTGCAGCAGGTGGTGGTGTGCGTTCACGAGCCCCGGTGTGATGACGCAGCCGGAGACGTCGATGGTCTCGCCGCCCGACCTCGCCGCCGCATCCACCACGACGCCGTCATCCACGACGAGATTGCCCGCCCGTTCTGTGGCCTCGTCGATGACGATTCGGGTGGCACTTGAGAGAGTGAGCATGGTGATTTTCTAGCAGGCCCATGTGTCAGGCTGATGTCATGTTCGAGATCGCCGGGCGCCTTGCTGCGGCGCTCGACGCCGGTCGGCCCCTCGCGATCGCGACAGCCATTGCGATCGACGGAAGCGCGCCGCGCACCGTCGGCACCTCGATGGCCTTCGACGGGGAGCGCGTGATCGGCAGCATCGCTGGCGGGTGCGTCGAGGGCGCGGTGGTCGAGGTGTGCGAGCGAGTGCTCGAGGATGGTGTGGCCCGCACCGTCGAATACGGAGTGAGCGACGAGACGGCCCTCTCGGTGGGCCTCACCTGCGGCGGGCGGCTGCGCATCCACGTGCGGCTCGTCACGGCGGTGGATCCGACCGTGGATCGGCTTCGCGAGGCGTTGACCGGCGCCCCCACCGGGGTTGCGAGCGTCATCGCGGGTGACGCGGCCGCCCACGGCCAGCGGGTCGCGGCCGAGCTCCGCTCGAGGATCGCGCTCGGCGAATCGGCGCTCACGACGATCGACTGCGGGGACGCCCTCGTCGAGGTGTTCTTCGAGGTGGCGGTCGCGCCGCCGCGCCTCATCGTTTTCGGTGCCATGGAGTTCTCGGCGGCGCTCGCCGCGGCCGCCAGCGCGGTGGGCTACCGAGTCACCGTGTGCGATCCCCGGCGGCTCTTCGCCACCGAGGAGCGATTTCCCGGCGTCGAACTCGTCGTGGCGTGGCCGCCGAGGTGGCTTGCCGGCGAGCTCCTCACCTCGCGTGACGTCGTCTGCGTGCTCAGCCACGACGCGCGATTCGACGCGGAGCTCGTCGCCGCGGCCCTCGCCTCTGCCGCGGGATTCGTGGGGGCAATGGGGTCACGACGCACCCACGACCGTCGGGTCGCGTCCCTGCGCGAGCTCGGCGTGGCGGCGGATGCGATCACCCGGCTGAGGTCGCCCATCGGCCTCGATCTCGGCGCGAGCACCCCCGCAGAGACGGCCGTGTCGATCCTCGCGGAGGTCATCGCGGACAGGACGCGCGCCTCCGCGGCGCGGCTGAGCCTCACGGCCGGCGCCATCCATGCCGACCAGCCCGCGCGATGACTGTGCCCCTTTGTCACATGTGTGCCGGGGCGAGCGGGCACAATTTCGACAAGGGGGAACAATCGCGGAGAGGTTCCGGGGATCACCTCGCCAGCCGCCACACCCGGTCGCGCGACATCGGCAGTTCGAACGGCCGGATGCCGAGGGCGTCGCGCACGGCGTTCGCCAGGGCGGGCGCGACGGGGTTGTACGGTGCCTCGCTCATCGACTTCGCGCCGAGGGGCCCGAACGGGTCGTGCGTGGGGGCGAAGTAGACCTCGGTGCGGGGGATGTCCGCGAACTGGGGTACGTGATAGTTGCGGAAGGCCGTGGTCGTGACGGTGCCCTCGCCGTCGAGCCGCAGCTCCTCGTAGAGCGCCGTGCCGATCGCCTGGGCGGTGCCGCCCTCGATCTGCCCGCGCAGCTGTTCGGGGTTTAGCACCGTTCCGGCATCCGCGGCCTGGATCGACTGAAGGATGCGTACTTCGCCCGTCGCCCGGTCGACGGCGACACGGAAGGCGTGCACGTTGAACGCGACCGACCGGGGGGTGCCGTCGTGGCTCCCGTCGGCAATGAGCGGGCCCGCTTCGAGCAGGTCATATGCCGAAACGAGAATGTCTCCGGACCGCACGCCGCCGCTCTCGACGGTGCCGCCCAGATACCCGAGCGCCGCGGCTCGTGCGACCATGCGGTCGAGGAGTTTGCCCGACGCCGCGAGCAGCGCCTTGCCGGCTACGACCACCCCGGCCGAACCGAACGCGCCCGTATCGTAGCGGGCGACATCCGTGTCCGACTGGCGGATCACCACGCGGTCGACGGTGGTGTTGAGCGCCGTCGCCACGAACTGGGCGTGCACCGTCGTGGTGCCGTTGCCGAATTCCGCCGTGCCGACATTGACCTCGTACCGCCCGTCGTCGAGCAGGCTTACGCTCGTGTCAGCGAAGTGACCGCGCGGCGGCACCGTCGCGATCATCGCCACGCCCACGCCCGTGCCGACGCTCCAGCTGTCTCCGCTCGGCGCGGTCACCCCGTTGCCTCTCGCCAGGGCCGCCTCGGCGAGGTCGATGCACTGGTCGAGGCCGTAACTGCCGATCTGCAGGTCGCTTCTCTCCTCGGCGTCGGTCACGATCATGGGGTCGCCCGGCACGATCACGTTGCGCCGCCGCAGCTCGAACGCGTCGATCCCGAGCTCGCGCGCGAGCTCGTCCATCGCCGATTCGACCGCGAAGATCACCTGCCCGAGCCCGTAGCCGCGGAAGGCGCCCGACGGCAGGTTGTTCGTGTACACCGACTGGGCATCCACCCGCTTATTGGGGCAGCGGTAGACGCTCGTCGACTCGTGGATGCTGTGGTACATCACCCCGATGCCGTGGTTGCCGTACGCCCCGGTGTCCGCGAGTTCGTCCACGGCCATCGCGGTGAGGATGCCGTCGCGGGTGGCCCCGAGTGTCACGCTCACGCGCATCGGATGCCGCGGCGGCGCCATCCTGAATTCGTCTTCGCGCGTGAACTCGTATTGCACTGCGCGTCCCGTGCGCAGCACGGCGAGGGTGACGATGTCCTCGGTGAGCAGCTCCTGCTTGCCGCCGAAGCCGCCGCCGACCCGGGCGGTGAACACGCGCACCCGGTCGGTATCGAGGCCGAAGATGTGGCACAGCTCGTCGCGCACGAGGAACGGAACCTGGCTCGAGGTGCGCAGCACGAGGCGGCCGTCCGCGCCGAGCCAGCCGCGAGTGGCGTGCGTCTCGAGTGCAGCGTGGTTCACCCGCTGGGTGCGCCAGGTTCCAGTGACGACCGCATCGGATGCCGCGAGCGCGGCGTCGACGTCCCCGGTCTCGCCGTGGAACTCGGCGACGGTGTTGCGGGCCGGGTCGGCGATGCGGGACTCCGGCCCCTTCGTCGCGTGCAGGAGCGGTGCGCCGGGGGAGCGGGCGGCCTCCGGATCGTAGACCGCCGGCAGCAGCTCGTACTCGACGGCGATCGCGTCGAGGGCGCGCTCGGCGATCGCGACGGTGTCGGCGACGACCGCGGCGACCCGCTGACCGCGGAACCGCAGCACCGGGTCGAGCACGAGGGAGTCGTCCGGGTCGTCGGTGCGCTGCTCGTGCCGCCCGGTCGAGAAGAGCGTCTGCGGCGAGTCGTGATGGGTGAGCACCGCGTGCACGCCGTCGATGGCCTCGGCTGCGCTCGTGTCGATCGAGACGATGCGCGCGTGCGCGTGCGGGCTGCCGAGCACGGCGAGGTGCAGCAGCCCGGTGGTTGTGAGGTCGAGCGTGTAGCTCTCCGTGCCGGTGACCACGCGCAAGGCCGCCGGCGCCGCGATCGAACGGCCGGTGAGGTCACCCGTTGGCGCGGTCTCGATGTTGGCCACGCCGCAGATGGCGTCCTCGATCGCGCGATAGCCGGTGCAGCGGCAGAGATTGCCCTTGAGCAGGCGGGGGAGGTCTCGCCGATCGTCCGCCGTGAAGGTCGATGCGGTCACGATCATGCCGGCCGTGCAGAAGCCGCATTGGAAGCCGCCGGCAGCGACGAAGCTCTCCTGCATCGGATGCGGATGCTCTGGCGTTCCCAGGCCGGAGACAGTCGTCACCGACGCGCCCTCGAGCCGGTGGGCCGGGTAGATGCACGAGTGGATGGGCGCGCCGTCGAGCAGCACCGAGCACGCGCCGCAGTCCCCGGAGTCGCAGCCCTTCTTGACCTCGAAGTGGTCGAGGTCCCGGAGCAGGGTGCGCAGCACCTGGCCGGGCTGCGGATCAGCGTGCACCGGCTCGCCGTTCACCTCGAATCTCACTCCGCCCCTCCCAGTTCCACCCGCAGTTGCTCGGCGAAGAGGAGGCTCGTCGCCCGACGCCAGTCCGGTGCGCCGTGTGCATCCGAATACCAGTCGTCAATTGCGGTCACCGCCTCCGCGAGTGCCCGCTCGCTCGGCAGCTCGTCGAACCGCAACTGGTGCGGCCGTGTCGTGCCCGCCGTGATCGTGACCACGACCTCGCCCGACTGGTCGACGCGAGAGACCACGACCGTGCCGGCCCGGCCGAGCGGGGAGAGCGCGATGCGCCGGAAACCCGTGCGGGCATCGAGGCTCGACTGTGGGATCTCGATCGCTCGCAGCACCTCTCCATGGGCCAGTCCCGTGCTGCGCACCCCGGTGACGAGCTCGGCGACGGGCGAGCGGCGTTCCCCGCCGTCCGTCGTCCAGATGACGGCGACCGCGTCGAGGGCCGCCGCGAGCGAGGTCATCGATCCGGCCGGGAGGGCGAGGGCGATATTGCCGCCGACGGTCGCGACGTTCCAGATCTTGAACGATGCGAGCAGCGACGTCGCGCACTGCCAGAACAGCGCGTGCGCGTCCTGGCCCTGCCGCGGTGCCCGCGAGTGCTCGGGGGTGAGGGCGGCGAGTTCCGCGATGGTGCAGGTGGCGGCGATCTCGAGCCCCGCATCCGTCCGCACTATCGGCTCCCAGCCGAGCGCGGTCAGGTCGACGAGCCCCGAGAGCCCGGGCTGCGGCTCGGAGAACAGCCACGTGCCGCCGCCGAGCGGCCGCTCGGCAGGGGCGAACGCCACCTCGGCGCGGGTGCTCGGCACCCGAATCTCGCGCACGCCGATGAGGTCCATTGTTCCTCGAGTCAACATCATTAATGTGACGGGCTTGTAACGGTCGCTGCGGGCGTCGGCATCTCCCAACCGGCGTCATCCGTGCTTTCCGAAAATGCAGGAGATTCGGCGGTTTCGTGCCGTGAACCCGTCGATGCGGTCGGTTCCACTGTGCATCTCCTGCGTTTTCGGGTGCGGGGGAGAAGCCTCATCGCTGGGTTAGGGTTTTGGCGTGACTGTGCATCCGGATGACGAGGGCCTGACCTGGGGCGGCGAGAGCGATCCGACGCACGTCGACGCCCTCGCGGCGGGGCCCGCGAAAGAGGACGACATCGAGGAGGCCCCCGGCATCAGCTCGCCGCTGCTCGTGACCTACGGAGTCTTCGGCGGGGTGTTCCTGCTCTTCACCGTCGGCTGGATCATCGCCGTGCAGCGCGACACCATCTCCATCGCCAACCCGTTCTTCGACGTCATGTACCGGCTGGGGCAGTTTCTCGCCATCGCGTCACCCGCGGCGTGGTTCGTCGGCGTGCTCTACCTTGCGCGCAGACGGCGTGCCGGCGCTCGCATGCTGTGGCTGCTGCTCGGCGTGCTGATCCTCGCGCCGTGGCCGTTCATCCTCGCACTGGAGCTCTCATGACGGATGCATCGATCACCGACGAGCGGGCCGGCGCCAAGCCGCGAATCGGCTGGGTCGGTATCGCCGTGGCGATCGTGCTCGGCCTCTTCTACGCCTACGACCTCTTCGAGGCGATCTCGAACGTCGTCGGCGTCGTCACGCAGATCAACGCGGAGAACGGAGTGCGGAGGGCAGTCGCACTCGCCTTCGTCCCGATCCCCTGGGCGCTGCTCGTGGTCGACCTCGCGATCGCCCCGGTCGTGTACGCCGCCGCGTTCTTCCTCGGGCGTCGCCGGCGCCTCCTGCCGCGGATCGTGCTCCTGCTCGTGGGGCTCACCGT
>DMKW01000060.1:497-8216 GCA_003454135.1 Microbacteriaceae bacterium | reverse complement strand
AACTTCACACCGCGTCACGCGATCGAAGCGATTGCCGCGTCTGGGATAAAGTTCAAGTGCCGACGGCATGTTCGTCACGGCATCCCCCAACCTGAAGGACCCGATTCGTGGCAAAGCCGATCGTGTTGATCGCCGAAGAACTCTCCCCAGCTACCGTCGAAGCCCTCGGGCCCGACTTCGATGTGCGGTCTCTCGACGGCACGGATCGACCGGCACTGCTGTCGGCGCTCGCCGAGGCGAGCGCGATCCTCATCCGTTCGGCGACGCAGCTCGACGCCGAGGCGATCTCGGCGGCGAAAAAACTCAAGGTGATCGCGAGGGCCGGCGTTGGACTCGACAACGTCGACATCAAGTCGGCGACCGAGGCCGGTGTCATGGTCGTCAACGCCCCCACCTCCAACATCATTTCGGCTGCCGAGCTCACGGTGGGCCACATCCTGAGCCTCGCCCGCCACATCCCCGCCGCGCACGGCGCGCTCGCCGACGGCCAGTGGAAGCGCTCCAAGTACTCGGGCGTCGAACTCTACGAGAAGACGATCGGCATCATCGGTCTCGGCCGCATCGGCGCGCTCATCACCCAGCGGATGCAGGCCTTCGGCACCAAGGTCGTGGCCTACGACCCCTACGTCACGGCCGCGCGCGCGCAACAGCTCGGCGTGACCCTCCTCACGCTCGAGGAATTGCTCGCCCAGTCCGACTTCGTCACGATCCACATGCCGAAGACCCCCGAGACCACCGGCATGATCAGCGATGAGCAGCTTGCGCTCATGAAGCCGACATCCTTCATCGTCAACGTCGCGCGGGGTGGCCTGATCGACGAGGACGCGCTGCATCGCGCACTGACGAACCACACCATCGCCGGCGCCGGACTCGACGTGTTCGTGCACGAGCCGCCGACCGGCTCGCCGCTGCTCGACCTCCCCAACATCGTCGTCACGCCGCACCTTGGTGCCTCGACGGATGAAGCCCAGGAGAAGGCGGGCGTCTCCGTCGCGCGATCGGTGCGCCTCGCGCTCTCCGGAGAACTGGTTCCGGATGCCGTCAACGTTGCCGGGGGAGTCATCGATCCGACGGTGCGCCCCGGCATCCCGCTCATGGAGAAGCTCGGACAGCTCTTCGCCGGCATCGCGGACAGCCCCATCACGAGCATCGACGTGGAGATCCGTGGTGAGATCGTCGAGTTCGACGTGAGCGTGCTCAAACTCGCCGCGCTCAAGGGAATCTTCACGAACATCGTGAGCGAGTCCGTGAGCTACGTGAACGCGCCGCTGCTCGCCGAGCAGCGCGGGATCGCCGTGCGCCTCATCACCGACGCCGTGAGCGACGAATACCGCAACCTCCTGACCATCCGCGGCGCACTGAGCGACGGCGAGCAGATCTCGGTCTCCGGCACTCTCACGGGGCCGAAACAGACGCAGAAGATCGTGGAGATCAACGGCTACGACATCGAGGTTCCGGTCGCCGAGCACCTCATCGTGATGATCTACACCGACCGCCCGGGAATCGTGGCCGTCTACGGCAAGGAGTTCGGCGAGGCCGGCATCAACATCGCTGGCATGCAGATCAGCCGCCGCGAAGCCGGTGGCCAGGCCCTGAGCGTGCTCACCGTCGATTCGCCGGCTCCGGACGCCTTGCTCGAGACCGTTCGCGTGGCGATCGACGCCGACCTGATGCGCGAGATCGACATCACGGATTTGTAGCATCGGCCGGCGCAAATCGGGTTGAGGGGCGTAGTTTTTTCTCGCGAGTGTCGATTCTGTCTGGGCGCGTTCGTCGTCCTTCTGATTGACCGACCGGGACCGTGAGGCCCCTTGACACAGGGAGTGCACATGTCTGACAAGTACCTCATCCTCATCGTCGAACCGACCTGGGACCCGGCATCCGTGCCGGAGGGTGCCATGGAGGAGGCATCGCGAGCGCACGGCGCGTTCGCGGCGGCCGTCGCGGCGGCCGGAGCCAAGATTCTGGGCGGGGAGGCGCTGCAGCCGCCGTCCGCGTCGGTGGGCATCACGCCGGCGAGGAACGGCAAGCCGGCCGTCTACACGAACGGCCCCCTCGCCGAGACCACCGAGGTATTGAGCGGCTACTACGTGCTCGAGGCCGATTCCCTCGAGCAGGCGAAGCAATTGGCGGCGCTCTGCCCGACCGGTGACCGCATCGAACTGCGCCCTATCTGGGAGCTGCCCGGGATGTAGCCGCGGCGCGACGAGAATGGGCTCATGAGTCTCGAGGAGTCGTTCGCCGAGGAGTGGCCGCGCGTCGTCGGGGCCACTCTTCGCGCGTTCGGCAACCTGGATCTCGCCGAGGAGAGCGCGCAGGAAGCCTTCGCCCGGGCCGCGGAACGTCTCGCCGGCGGCGAGAGCATCGACAACATTGGGGCGTGGGCCACCACGGCCGCGCGGCGAATCGCGGTCGATGTGCTTCGCCGAGAACGGGTGTTGCACTCGAAGCTGCCCTTGCTGATCGAGTCCGATTCCGAGGAGGGCGCGGATGCCGACCAGGAGCGGAACGAGCCCGAGATCGACGACAGACTCGGTCTCATTTTCGTCGCGTGCGACCCCCTGCTCTCGCCGGAGCAGCAGATCGCCCTTGCCCTGCGGATCGTGTGCGGCGTACCAACGGCCGACATTGCGGCGTTCTTCGGCAGCCAGGAGGCCACGGTCGCCGCGCGGCTCACCCGGGCGAAGCGCGCGATCGCGCGGTCGGGCGAGCGCTTCGCGTGGCCGGATGCGCACGATCGCGCCGCCCGACTCGACCAGGCACTCACCACCACCTATGGGGTCTACACGCTCGGCCACACCGCGGCGGCGGGGGACGCGCTCATGGACGAGCGGCTGGCCCGCCTCGCGCTCACCCTCGCGCGGTCGATCGCCGCCGAATACCCGAACGACACCGAGGCGCTCGGGCTGCTCGCGCTCATCGAACTGGGCGAGGCGCGGGGGGTGGCGAGGACGACCGCGGACGGCATGCCGCTGACCCTAGCCGAGGTGGACCGTTCGGCCTGGGGCCGCCGGCGCATCCGACACGGTCTCGATCTCGCCGCCCGCGCCCTTCCTGGTGGCGGGCGGTTTGCCCTGCAGGCTGGCATTGCCGGGCTGCACAGTTCCGCTCCGAGCTGGGAGGAGACCGACTGGGGTGCGATCGCCACGCTCTACCACGGGCTCAATCGCGTCTGGCCGGCGCCGATCGTGCGGCTCGGCGGCATCATCGCGCGGAGCCATCTCGGTGACCGGGAACTCGACCGCGCGGCCGAAGAACTGCGGGCACTTCGCGGAACGGGGTCGCCAGAGTTCGGCCGCACGGTGAGCGCCGCCATCGCGGACGTCGAGGAACGCCGCGGCAGGGTGGACGAGGCGCTCGCCGCGCTCGCCGATGCTGCGAACGGGGAGCGCAACCAGGCCGTGCTGCGGTACTACGGGCGCGCGGCAACGCGGCTTCGCGGCTGACCCGCGACATCCTGCGGAAAAGGATGACGCGCCCCACACTGAACCCGAATCAGGCGCGGGGCGCGCCGGTCTATTGGTTACGCGACGTTACTCAGAGAACGTCGCCTTTGGTTTCATGCTCCACTACTTCGTCCCCGCCTTTGGGGTCGACCGCCGTGCGGGTGGTCGTAAGCGTCTTGCGCTTACGAAGAACGAGCACGAGCGAAATGATGAAGACGACGACCCCCGCGCCCATGAGCAGATACCCGACGAGGTCGAGATTCACCCATGACACCTGAAAGTTGAGCGCGAACGCGACGATTGCGCCTACGACAAAGAGGAAAATCCCTGTACCGATCCCCATGATGGAGTCCTTCCGTTCGTTCCTACGCGTAGCCCCTCGCGAGGGTTCGCGTCGAGGCGCAGTGTTGCATCACACGGGAGCATACTCCTCTGCCCCCAGTTCGGGGGTCAGAATCGCTCCGAACTACCTGCCAGTACGCTGGACATGAGCCTAGCCGCAGCAGATAAAGGAGCCCGGATGACGCGCACCATCAACCTCGCCGTGATCGCCGGTGACGGCATCGGTCCCGAGGTCGTCGCCGAGGCGCTCAAGGTGCTCGATGCGGTCGTCCCGACCGACGTCACCGTGCACACCACGTCGTATCCGCACGGGGCGGGCCACTTCCTCGCGACGGGGGAGATACTCTCGGATGCGTCCCTCGACGCGCTCAGGAGCCACGACGTGATCCTGTTGGGCGCCGTCGGCGGTGACCCGAGGGATCCGCGCCTCGCCGGCGGCATCATCGAGCGAGGACTCCTGCTCAGGCTCCGGTTCGCCCTCGACCACTATGTGAACCTTCGCCCGACCCGGCTTCTCCCCGGTGTCGTGTCGCCGCTCGCGAACCCCGGTCTCGTCGATTTCGTCGTGGTGCGGGAGGGCACCGAGGGGCCGTATGTCGGCAACGGGGGCGCCATCCGGGTCGGCACAGCGAACGAGGTCGCCAACGAGGTGTCGGTCAACACGGCCTTCGGCGTCGAACGGCTCGTGCGCTTCGCCTTCGCCGCCGCCGCGGGCCGCGAGCGCAAGAAACTCACTCTCGTGCACAAGACCAACGTGCTCACCAACGCCGGAAGCCTCTGGCAGCGCACGGTCGATCGGGTCGCCACGGAGTTCCCGACCGTCACCGTGGACTACCTGCACGTCGACGCGGCGACTATCTTCCTGGTCACCGACCCGAGTAGATTCGATGTCATCGTCACAGACAACCTCTTTGGCGACATCCTCACCGATTTGGCCGCCGCGATCAGCGGGGGCATCGGGCTGGGCGCTTCGGGAAACATCAACCCCGACGGAACATACCCCAGCATGTTCGAACCGGTTCACGGCTCGGCCCCGGACATCGCGGGCAAGCAGCTCGCCGATCCCACCGCGGCAATCCTGTCCGTGGCTCTCATGCTCGACCACCTCGGGCTTGCGGATGCCGCGGCACGGGTAACGGCGGCGGTCACGGCCGATCTCGCCTCCCGCGCAGGGGCTCGGCGATCGACGGCGCAGATCGGCGATGCCATCGCGGCGCTCGTTTAGGCCACGCATCGCACAAGGCGCAGAATATTCTCACGGACTATCGAAGGACCACCGATGATCACCAATCTCCTTGCACCAGCGTCGTTCACGTTCACCGTGGCGAAGAATCCGGCGGCCAAGAGCGCCGAGGAGCGTGAAGCGATTCTCGCCAACCCCGGGTTCGGCAAGTACTTCACCGATCACATGGTGGACATCTGCTGGTCGGTCAAGGGCGGTTGGCACCGACCGAGGGTGCAGCCGTACGGACCGATCGCGCTCGATCCGGCCGCGGCCGTGCTGCACTACGCGCAGGAGATCTTCGAGGGGCTCAAGGCCTACCGGCACGCGGACGGCTCCATCTGGAGCTTCCGCCCTGAGGCGAACGCCCGGCGGATGAAGCGCTCGGCGGCGAGACTGGCGCTGCCGGAACTGCCCGTCGAATACTTCATCGAGTCGCTGCGCCAGCTCATCGCCGTCGACGGCGACTGGGTGCCGTCGGCCCCCGAGACGAGCCTCTACCTTCGGCCTTTCATGTTCGCCAAGGAGGCGTTCCTCGGCGTGCGCCCGGCGGAGAAGGTCAACTATTACGTGATCGCGAGTCCGGCTGGCGCCTATTTCACCGGCGGCGTCGCCCCGGTCTCGATCTGGCTCTCCACCAACTACGCGCGAGCCGGCAAGGGCGGAACGGGCGCGGCCAAAACCGGCGGAAACTACGCGTCGTCGCTCGTGGCGCAGGCCGAGGCATATGAGCACGGCTGCGCCCAGGTGCTCTTCCTCGATTCGCAGGAGGGCAAATATCTCGAGGAGCTCGGCGGCATGAACGTCGTGCTCGTGAAGAAAGACGGCACGCTCGTCACCCCTGAGTCGGACAGCATCCTCGAAGGCATCACGCGGGACTCGATCCTGCAGCTCGCCGAGGACCGTGGACACAAGGTGGAGCGCCGCAGGGTCACCCTCGACGAGTGGCGCGACGGTGTGGCGTCCGGCGACGTCACCGAGGTGTTCGCGTGCGGCACAGCCGCCGTCGTCACGCCCATCGCCCTGCTCAAGGGTGACGGGTTCGAGATCGGATCGGCGGAGGCCCCGGCCGGGGAGCTGACGATGTCGCTGCGCCAGGAGCTCACCGACATCCAATACGGCAGGGTGGCCGATCGCCACGGCTGGCTGACCCGGCTGGACGTCTAGGCTGCCGTAGTGAAGATTGCGCGATTCGGCGTCGCCGGCGGAGACCCTCGGTACGGAATTCTCGACGGCGACGAGTACGTCGTGCTCAAGGGCGACCCCATGTTCCAGGGGTTCGACACCACGGGGGAGCGGGTGCCGGCCGATCGGGCGAAGCTGCTCGCGCCGGTGATCCCGCGCTCGAAGGTCGTGTGCATCGGGCTCAACTACGCGGCGCACCGCGACGAGCTCAGCGAGGACGCGAAGGGGCCAGAGGCGCCGCTCATCTTCCTCAAGCCGAACACCGCCGTGATCGGGCCCGGCGACACCATCCAGATCCCGCCGGTCGAGGGCCGCATCGTGCACGAGGGCGAGCTCGCGATCGTGATCGGCAGCATCGCCAAGCGCGTGAAGGCGGCCGACTACGCCGACGTCATCTTCGGGTACACGATCGCCAACGACGTGTCGGCGCGCGACCAGATGTTCGCCGACGGGCAGTGGGCCAGGGCGAAGGGCTACGACACGTTCTGCCCGCTCGGCCCCGTGATCGAGACGGAGCTCGACTGGGGCAACCTCGAGATCCAGACCTACGTCGACGGCGAGCCGCGTCGCCATGGCAACACGAAGGACATGATCCACAAGATCCCGGAGCTCATCGAATACGTGTCGGACGTCTGGACCCTCCTGCCGGGCGACGTGATCCTCACCGGCACCCCGGCCGGCCTCGGCGGGTTCGTGGACGGCCAGACCGTGGACATCACTATCGAGGGCATCGGCACGCTGAGCAACCCGGCACGCAACCGCGTCTGAGCCGCCGCCCCGCTGCCTTACCGCGCGATTGTTCCCGTTTGTCGGGTCTGTGCCCCGTCGAGCGTGCACACACGTGACGAACGGGAACGATCGCAGGCGGGCGGTGTCTCGCCGGCCGCGGGGGATGCCGCTCCCGGCTAGGCTCGAATTCGTGAGCCGCAGCGAATCCGACCCGGCTCGGCGCCCGGGTTGGCTCGCCGGCCTCGCGCTCGCGGCGGTCGGCGCCGCGGCCGGCTACGGCATCCACTCCCTCGTGCCGGCCATTCCGTGGCTCACGGCGTCGCTCGTGCTCGGGGTGCTCGTCGGCTGCGTTCCGGCGTTCCGTCCGGCCCTCGGCGGGGTGTTCAGGCCGGGGCTCGCGATCGCATCCCTGCGGCTCCTGCGTCTCGGCATCGTCGTGCTCGGGCTCGGCCTCAGCCTCGGTGATATCGCCGCGCTCGGCTGGGTCGCGATCCTTTCGATCGTCGCGCTCGTGATCGTGAGCTTTCTCCTCACGTTGCTGATCGGACGGATGTTCCGGCTCGAGGGTGACCAGCCCCTGCTGCTCGCCGCGGGGTTCTCCATCTGCGGGGTCTCGGCCGTCGGCGCGATGGCGGCGGCGCGCGGTTCCAACGAGAAGGACACCGCGACGCCGGTGACGCTCGTGACCCTGTACGGCACCCTCGCCATCGTCGTGCTGCCCCTTCTCGCATCCATCCTCCGCCTCGATACTCAGCAATTCGGCCACTGGGCGGGCGCGAGCGTGCACGACGTCGG
>DMKW01000060.1:0-390 GCA_003454135.1 Microbacteriaceae bacterium | reverse complement strand
AAGCTCACGAGGGTGCTCATGCTCGCACCGATGGTCGCCGTGACTTCGGTGATGACGCGTCGCCGCTCGTCCGGGCTCGACCGCTCCGTGCCGCTGCCGGCCGTCGTGCCGCTCTTCATCGTGGGCTTCCTCGCCGCCGTGCTCATCCGATCGTTCGTGCCGCTGCCGAGCGAGATGCTCGCCGCGGCGAGCCTCGTGCAGTCCGCGCTTCTCGCGTGCGCGCTCTTCGGGATCGGCGCCTCGCTGCGGCTCGAGGAACTTGCGCGATCTGGCGCGCGCGCGCTCGCGGCCGGCCTCGTGTCGTGGGGCGTCATCCTGGGCCTCGCCCTCGGGCTCGTGTACCTGGGCTGAGCCCTGGGTCTTCCCCGCGGCCGGGGGGGGGGGAGGGGG
>DMKW01000099.1:3992-11619 GCA_003454135.1 Microbacteriaceae bacterium | reverse complement strand
CCGGCGAGTGCAGCCTTCGGTGCGGAACTCACCGTGGTGATCACCGTCGCCCCTGCCCAGCGGGCGAGCTGGATGGCCGCGTGCCCTACCGCACCCGCACCGCCGGCCACGAGCACGACCTTGCCCGCGAGCGCGCCGGGGCCGAGTCGAGCGGGACCGTCCTCGGCCACGGTCAACGCGCGGTGCGCGGTCATCGCGGGCACACCGAGGCTCGCGCCGAGCTCGAAACTCCCCGCCTCAGGCAGCCGGTAGACCCGCTCGGCCGGCACGATGGCGAACTCCTGGGCCGTGCCTCCGTTGGCGCGCTGGTAGGCGGCGAGCGCGAGCCAGACCCGCTCGCCGACCGTGAACCGCTCGACCCCCGCACCGACGGCATCGATCACCCCTGCGCCATCCTGATTGGGAACCACCTCGGCGAACGGAAGCGCCTCGCCGGCGGCCGCGCCGCGGCGCGACTTCCAGTCGGTGGGATTCACCCCGGAGACGACGATGCGCACGCGCACCTCGCCAGGGTGCGGGTCCGCCACTTCGCGCTCGACCAGCCGCAGAACGGATGGGTCACCGGTTTCGCTATAGACGATTGCTCTCATGACAGCGCCAACGCGGGCGCCTGGCGAATTCTTCCGCCGCGCGAGTGTCGATTGGCCTCTTCCTCGCTCGTCATAGAGGTGTCAGTATCGACCAATCGGAAGGAACCCTCATGCAGTACTCGCTTCTTCTCAACAACGAGGAGCCGAAAGACGGCGACATCTCGAAGGAGGACATGGCCTCATTCCAGGCCGCCTTCGATGCCTACGCGAAGTCGCTCGAAACCGCGGGCGTGCTCGTGTCGGCCGACATCCTGCAGCCGTCGGCGGTGTCCACAACCGTCACGCTGCGCGGCGGGAGCCTGCAGGTGCAGGACGGCCCGTTCGCCGACACCAAAGAGAAGCTCGCCGGCACCTTCGTGATCGACGTGCCCGACCTGGATGCCGCGATCGCGTGGGCGGAGAAATGCCCGGGCGCGCAATACGGCGTGATCGAGATTCGCCCGTCGGCGATCGTGTTCCGTGACGGCCGGTGGAACAGCCTCGCCTGACCGCTCGAGCGCGGGCCGAAGAGGTGGCCCGCGCCTCGTACGGGCGCCTTCTGGCCGTGCTCGCCGCCCCCACCGGCGACATCCCCACGGCCGAAGACGCCCTCTCGGATGCCTTCGTGCAGGCCATTCGACGCTGGCCCATCGACGGCGTCCCGGGCAATCCGGAGGGGTGGCTCGTGACCGTGGCGCGCAACCGGCTTCGTGACCGGTACAAGTCCTCCGCCTTTCGGGCGACCGCGCCGCTAGAAACGGCACCGACGGTGTGGAGCGCCGTCGACCAACTCGACATCGACGCGATCCCCGACAAGCGGCTCGAGCTCATGTTCGTCTGCGCGCACCCGGCGATCGACCAGGCTGCCCGCGCCCCGCTCATGTTGCAGACCGTGCTCGGCTTCGACGCGTCGCAGATCGCGGCCGCGTTCTCCCTCCCGGCACCGACCATGGCGCAGCGGCTCGTGCGAGCGAAGCGCCGCATCCGCGATGCCCGCATCCCCTTCTCCGTTCCGTCCGTGCGAGACATGCCCGCCCGGCTGCTCGCCGTGCTCGAGGCGATCTACGGTGCATACGCCATCGACTGGCTCGTCGCCGGCACCACCGCACGCGAGTCGCTCGCCGAGGAGTCCCTCTACCTCGCCGTCACCCTCGCCTCCCTCCTGCCGACCGAACCCGAAGCGCTCGGGCTCGCCGCCCTCATCAGCCTCTCGATGTCTCGCGCGCACGCACGACTGTCGCCCGAGGGGAGCTTCGTTCCGCTCGACGAACAGCACCCGGCGCTGTGGGACACCGCCCTCATCGCGCAGGGCGAGAGCCTGTTGACGCGCGCCCACACCTTCCACCGCATCGGGCGCTTCCAAGTCGAGGCGGCCATCCAATCGGTGCATTGTGCGAGGGCGGTGTCGGGAATCACAGACCTGCTCGCCCTGCGCACGCTCTACGAGGCGCTCACACGGATCGCGCCGACGCTCGGGGCGCTTGTGTCTCTCGCCGCGACCATCGGCGAGATCGACGGCCCGGAGGCCGGGCTCGCCTATCTCGACGGGCTCGACCAGGCGGCTTTGCGCCGATTCCAGCCCGCCTGGGCGACGCGCGCGCACCTGCTCGCAGAGTTGGGGCGACCGACCGAGGCCGCCGCCGCCTACGCGAAAGCGATCTCCCTCACGACCGACCCTGCGGCACGCACGCTGCTCGGAGACCGGTTGGCCGAGCTATAGGTCTGCGATGCGACAGGGGTGTGGCATTGCGGAGGCTCCGAGCTACCGGTTCGGCGCCGGGCAGGTCAGACTGGTGCCACAGAACCGAGAGGCGCCGCATGGCCGAATCAACCGACACCCGCGTCGCGGTCTATATCGACTTCGACAACATCGTGATCTCCCGCTACGACCAACGGAGCAAACGCGGGCAGTTCCACAAGGACGAGGCCCGCAGCTTCGATCTCCGGGCGAACGCCGGCACCGACATCGCGAAACGGCTCGAAGACGCCACCGTGGACCTGGGTGCTGTGCTCGACTTCGCGTCATCCTTCGGCACGATCGCGGTGAGCCGCGCCTATGCCGACTGGTCGGTTGCCGTCAACGCGAGCTACCAGAAGCAGCTCATCGAACGAGCGGTGGATCTGGTGCAGCTCTTCCCCACCGTCGCGTCGATGAAGAATGGCGCCGACATCCGTCTCGCCGTCGACGTGGTCGAAGACCTGTTCCGGCTCGCGGATCTCACCCACGTCGTCATCGTGGCCGGCGACTCCGATTACATCGCGCTCGCGCAGCGCTGCAAGCAGCTCGGGCGCTACGTGGTCGGCATCGGGGTGGCCGGCGCCACGAGCAAGGCCCTCGCCGCGGCGTGCAACGAATTCGCCGACTATGACGCGCTCCCCGGGGTCAATTCCGCCACGGAGCCGGCGGGACCGGCACCGAGCGCTGCCCCGCCCGCCGACACCCCAACGCGACGCGGGCGCAGGTCCAAGCCCCTGAGCGAGAAGGATGCCGCGACCGAACTCCTCGTGCGGGCGCTGCAGCTCAGCCAGGCGAAGAACGACGACGAGTGGCTGTCGAGCGCGGCCGCCAAGAGCCAGATGCTCCGGATGGATCCGACCTTCCAGGAGCGCGCGCTCGGCTACAAGTCCTTCACCGACTTCGTTCGGTCGCTCGAGCACCGCATCGAGCTCGACGAGAAGCATCCGTCCCGCCGGATGCGGCTGCGCCCGACGGCCTGAGGCTGTCGTCCTTCCGGAGACAACCCCCGCGGGTCTACCCTGAACCTGTGTCGGCCAACCCGGACGCGTATCGCAAACCTCTCGAGAGGGCGCTGGAGCACTCGTCGGAGTGGCTCGCGTCCATTCCAACGCGTCCCGTTGCCCCACAAGCCACGGCCGATGAGATCGCGGCGGCGCTTGCGGCGCCTCTCTCCGAGCATCCGGCCGACCCCGCCGATGTCGTCGATGAGCTAGCGAGGATCGCCGGCCCCGGGCTCATGGCAATGGCGTCCGGGAAGTTCTTCGGGTGGGTGGTCGGCGGAACCCTGCCAGCCGCCATGGCCGCCGACTGGCTCGTGACGGCCTGGGACCAGAACACCGGAATGCGCTACGCCACGCCCGCGACCGCCGCGATCGAGCAGGCGGCCGGGGAGCGGATACTCGACCTCCTCGGGCTGCCGAGCGGCTCCGACGTTGGCTTCACCACCGGCGGCACGATGGCGAACTTCGTCGGCCTCGCGGCCGGGAGGCAGAACGTGCTCGACCGCGTCGGCTGGAATCTCAACGCCGACGGGCTCACGGGGGCGCCGCGCGTCACGGTGCTTGCCGGGCGCGAGCGGCACGCCTCCGTCGATCTCGCCCTCCGCTATCTCGGGCTCGGACTGCCCTTAGCGGTGGATGCCGACCGCGAGGGGCGGATCATCCCCGCGGCGCTCGCCGAAGCGATGCGCACGGTGACCGGGCCATCGATCGTCTGCCTTCAGGCGGGCAATCTGCACTCAGGGGCATTCGATCCGATGCGCGAGTCTGTGGCGATCGCCCACGAGCACGGCGCGTGGGTACACGTGGATGGCGCCTTCGGGCTGTGGGCCGCGGCGAGTCCGCTCTACCGCACACACCTCGACGGCCTGGGTACCGCCGACTCCTGGGCGACGGATGCCCACAAGACCCTCAACGTGCCGTACGACTGCGGTATCGCCGTGGTGGCCAACCCCAATCCGGTGCGCGCGGCGCTCGGGGTGCAGACGAGCTACCTCATCAACGCGGACCACGGGCCGGGCGACCCGTTCGACAAGGTGCCCGAGCTGTCGCGCCGCGCCCGCGGCGTGCCGGTGTGGGCGGCGCTCCAGTCGCTCGGGCGCTCCGGGGTGGTGCAACTCGTGGAGCGCCTCGCCGCGAACGCGCGAGCCCTGGCCGACGGGCTCTCGCGGCTGCCGGGGGTGGAGGTGCTCAACGACGTGGTGTTCACACAGGTGAGCCTGGCATTCGGGGACGACGAGAACACCCGCCGGGTCACGAAGAACCTGATCGACAGCGGATCGGTGTGGATGTCCGGTTCCCGCTGGCAGGACCGGGACATCCTGCGTATCTCCGTGAGCAACTGGTCTACGGACGCCGCCGACGTGGCCGAGTCGATATCCGCCGTCGAGAGGGCCATGGCGCAATAGACTCCAGCCACCAACAATGGCGACGCTTGCGAGGATGCGATGGTTCCCGACATCAACTACTGGGCCGTGATTCTGGCCACCCTCTCCGCCATGATCGTCGGTTCGGTCTGGTACACCCCCAAGGTGTTCGGCACCTATTGGATGAAGGCCACGGGCGTCACCCCGGGGCGGCAACGCGCGGGATGCCGTCGGCCCGATCGTCGCGACCGTGATCGTGAGCTTCGTCACGTCGTGGGTGCTCGCCGGCGCGACGTTTATCGCCTGGAAGTTCTATGGTGGCGGATTTCTCGCGAGCGCCCTCGTCACGGGCGTCCTGCTCTGGGCCGGCTTCACCGCCGCCCGCTTCATCACGCATGACGCCTTCGACCGCCGCCCGCGCGGGCTCACGATTCTCAACATCGCGCACGAGCTCGTGACCGTGCTGGTGATGGCGCTCATCATCGGGGTCTGGCCGCCCGCGGGGGTGTAGCCACGAGCGCGGTGCCCGCCGCAGCTGTGATCGAATAGACCAGATGCTGACCCCAGAACCCCCACCGATGCGCTCCGTCGTGTCCCCTGACGGACTCGCGATCGCCACCTACGAGTTCGGCGCGCCGGAGCATCCGACGGTTGTCGCCGTGCACGGTTTCGCCTCGGGCGCCATACTCAACTGGTACTTGTCCGGGTGGGTGCGCTACCTGCTGCGCGCCGACTTCCACGTGATCCTGCTGGACCAGCGCGGACACGGGGCGAGCGACAAGCCGCGCGATCCCGACTTCTACGTGATGCGGAAGCTCGTCTCCGACGTGGTCGCGGTCCTGGACGCCTACCGGGTCGACACCGCGCACTACGTCGGCTACTCGCTCGGTGCCCGGGTCGGCTGGCAGGCCGCCCTCGATCTGCCCGACCGCATCGACCGGGCGGTTCTCGGCGGCATCCCGGTCGGCGATCCGCTCACTCGCTTTCGGCTCGACGAGGCCCGCGCCTTCATCGCCGATGGCACCGAGATCACGGACGCGCCGACCCGTGCGTACCTCACGATGGCCAAGGGCGTCCCGGGCAACGACCTCGAGGCCTTGGTCGCGCTCGTCGAGGGCATGCGCGGCGGCCAACAGCCGGACCCGGCCAACCCGCCCGGCCAGCCGATTCTTTTCGCGACCGGCGTCGAGGATCGGATCATCGACGGCTCCCGCTCCCTCGCCGCATCGGCCCCGAGGGGGTCGTTTTTCGAGATTCCCGGGCGGCACCACTTCAACGCTCCGACATCGCGCGCGTTCCGCGATGCGGCGGTGGCGTTTCTCACGCAGCAGTGACCGCTCGGTAGCCGACCGGGCGACTCGGGAGCCGGCGGCATCGCGCGCATAACTCATGCTGTTTTGCCGCGCGACGATCGGCACCCCCGGTAACACGGGCCGCGCGGGTCACTTCGTGAAAAACAGCATGAGTTGTGCACGTCCAGCGGCATCGCCCTGACCCAATGCCGCGCAAAACCTGGGCGACACACTGCGCCAGACTTGTCCCGGAAGACGTCCACCGCCGACAGGAGACACCGCGCATGCCGAAGAAACTGATACTGGGAGCCTTTGAAGAGTTCACACCCAGTTTCATCAGCAACGGCTGGCCGCATCCGCTGAGCAATCCCGCCGAATTCGCCACGCTCGGATACTGGCAGGAGCTCGCCCGTGAGCTCGACGCGGCCGGCTTCGACTTTCTGTTCTTCGCCGACGCGCTCGGGTACCCGATGCACGACGACACGATCCCCGAGGTCGTGGTGCGGGAGGCCGTGCAATTTCCTGTGCACGATCCGCTCACGATCGTGAGCGGGCTCGCCGCAACCGTCGACCGCCTCGGGTTCGTGGTCACGGCATCCACCACGGCCGAGCAGCCGTACCTGCTCGCGCGACGATTCGCCACCCTCGACCACCTGACGGGCGGTCGAATCGGCTGGAACGTCGTCACCTCAGACATGCAGACGGCACTGGTGAAGCTGCTCGGGCATCCCGATGTCACGCCACACGACCGGCGCTACGACCGCGCCGACGAATTCATCGACGTGACTCTCAAGCTGTGGGAGGGCGGCTGGTCGGATGACGCGGCGGTCGTGGACAAGTCCGCCCGGGTCTTCACCGACCCGGCCAAGGTGCATCGCATTCGCCACGTCGGCGAATTCTTCAGCCTCGACGGCTACTTTCCGGTGAGCCCGTCCACGCAGCGCACGCCCACGCTGTTCCAGGCCGGCGCCTCGAGCCGCGGCGTCGAGTTCGCGGCCAGGATCGCCGAGTGCGTGTTCATCCAGGAGCGCGACCTCGCCAAGGCCGCGGCGTTGGTGCTCAGCATCCGCGACGAGGTCGAGCGCCAGGGACGTCCGCGCGATTCGGTCAAGATCATCAACAGCATCTCGGTGATCGCAGCCGAGACTTCGGATGCCGCGGCGCGGCTTCGACGGGACCTCACCGCCGCGCCCAGTCGCGACGCCATGGCCGCCCTCTTCCTCGGCTGGAGCGGGGTGAATCTGCTCGGTCTCGACCCCGACACCCTCATCGACGACCTCTCGACCGAGGTCGGCAAGTCGACCCTCGGCATGTACCAGGGGGTCGGGCTCACTGTCGGCGACGTGCTCGACCGGCTCGGGGCGACCCTCGGCGGCACCAAGGTCACCGGCACGGCGGAACGTGTGGCGGCGGAGATCGAACGCATCGCAGCCGAGACCGATGTCGACGGCTTTCTCATCGAGCACAGCTTCGGCGGTGTCGCCAGCTACCGCGAGTTCATCGACTCGGTCATGCCGATCCTGCGCGAGCGCGGGCTCCTTCCCGACTCTCCGCCCGGGGGTAGCCTGCGCGAGCGGTTGACCGGATCGCCGACTCCCCGGCTGCAGGCCGAGCATCCTGGGGCGCGGTTTCGCCCCGGGACTTGACCACGCGCTCTAGCGAC
>DMKW01000099.1:0-3847 GCA_003454135.1 Microbacteriaceae bacterium | reverse complement strand
CTCCGCCTCGGCGAGCACTCGCTCGAGGGTCTCGTCGGCGATGGGGCGCGCGGTGTCGAAGAGCGAACGGCCGGCCGGCGTGAGCTCCGTGTAGATGCCGCGCCGGTCATCCGCGCACAGGATGCGCGTGAGCAGGCCGCGGTCCTCGAGTCGCGTGACCAGGCGAGTGGTCGCGCTGCTCGAGAGCGCCGCCGCCCTCGCGAGCTGCTGCATGCGCATGTGCCAGCCGTCTTGCCGGCTCAGCGCGTCGAGCACGGTGAACTCCACGACGGAGAGTTCCACGGATGACTGGAGGGCGCGTTCGAGTTGCGTGTCGATCAGCCCGTGCAGCGCGGCGAGAGTGCGCCAACCCTGTGCGCGCACCTCGACGGCGTCGTCTTCGATGCTCATGAGAAGTTCCTTCCTTGCGCAGATACCAAGCGTGTGCAAGTATTTATACTGCGTCTGCAATTAACAGCGTACGCGCCCTACTACCAAAAGCCCATAAGCACGGGCTCGCCAACCCACAAGGAGTTCAGCATGCCCATCGGATTGGTCGCCCTCGCCATCGGAGGTTTTGGCATCGGCCTCACCGAGTTCGTGATCGCCGGGCTGCTGCCCGAGGTGGCCGCCGACTTCCGCGTCAACGAGGCAGCGGCCGGATGGCTCATCTCCGGCTACGCGCTCAGCGTGGCGGTCGGAGCCATCCTGCTGACCGCGGCGGTCACCCGCCTCCCCCGCAAGCAGGTGCTCGTGGGCCTCATGGTGCTCTTCATCGCCGGAAACCTCGTCTCCGCGATAGCACCGACGTACTCGGTCATGCTCACCGGCCGCATCATCGCCGCCCTCTGCCACGGTGCCTTCTTCGGCATCGGTTCCGTGGTCGCCGCCGGCCTCGTCGCCCCGGCCAAGAAGGCCGGCGCCATCGCGGTGATGTTCACCGGCCTCACCCTCGCCAATGTGCTCGGCGTTCCCTTCGGCACCTTCATCGGCCAAGCCTTCGGGTGGCGTGCCACTTTCTGGGCCGTCACCGCCATCGGCGTGATCGCCCTCGTCGGCATCGTCACCCTCGTACCCAGGCCCACCGCGGAGACAGCCCACGTAAGCAACCTGCGCGGAGAGCTTCGGGCGTTCCGCTCGGGCCAGGTCTGGCTGTCCATCGCCGTCACCGTGCTCGGATTCGGAGGGATGTTCGGGGCATTCACCTACATCGCTTTCACCCTCACGAAGGTGAGCGGTTTTGCCACCGGTGCGGTGCCGTGGCTGCTCGTGCTCTTCGGCGTCGGTCTCTTCGCCGGCAACATTCTCGGCGGCAGGTTCGCGAGCAGAAGGCTCGACCTCACCCTCATCGTGCTGCTCATCGGCCTCACCGTCGTGCTCGCCGTGTTCGCCCTCTCCGCCGCGAGCCCGGTCGCCACGATCATCGCGCTCGTGCTCATGGGCGCATTCGGATTCGGCACCGTTCCCGGGCTGCAGACCCGGGTGATGCTCTACGCTCCGGAGGCGCCCACCCTCGCCTCGAGCGCGAACATCGCCGCCTTCAACGTGGGCAACGCCCTCGGCGCATGGATCGGCGGCATCACCATCAGCATGGGCCTCGGCTTCACGTCACCGTTGTGGGCCGGCGCGGCGATCACCGCCGCCGCCGTGATCGCTATGGTCGTGGCGGCGACGCGCAGGTCGGCCTCGCCGGCCGAAGCCGAGGCCGAACTCGTCGCCGTGTGAGCCTGCCCGTCGACCCAGACGGGCAGCGGACGCACCGCGCGCTACCGCGCGATCGCCGGTCGGGCGCCAGGTGTGAACTCCGCCGCGCGCCACAACCGTCGGCGCAGCACCTGGCGTTCTACGAGGGTCCACACGGTCGTCGTCGCGAGGTAGAGCGCGGCCGCGGATGGCACGAATGCGGCGAAAATCACGGTAATGAAAGGCAGCCAGCTCAGCACGCGAGTGACCGTGTCGGTGCCGGGGGCGGCATCCGGGTTCGGCAGCGCGAGGCGCAGCGCGATTCGGCGCGACATCCACGCCACCGCGGCCATTATCACGAAGAGCGCGAGGAAGACCCCGCCCTGCGACCAGAGGTGACCGGTCGAGAGAACGTGCACAAACGACGTACCGAGCGGAACGGCGAACAGGTGCTCGCTCAGGAGGGCGTTCGGATGCCCGTCGACGGTCGTTCGCAGGAACAGGGCATACACGAGCGAGAGCACCGGCGCTTGCGCGAGCGTCGGCAGGATTCCGGCAAACTGCGACGATTTCTCGGCCTTGTAGAGCTCGGTCGTCTTCTGCTGCAGTAGCAGCGGATTGCTCTTGTGTTTGCGCTGCAGCACGAGCAATTGGGGCGTGAGCCGGCGGCGGGTGCCCTCGGCCATCACCCGCGAGACGCCGACGGGGAATGAGTGCGAGACGCACGATTATCGTGAGCGCGACGATGGCGGCCGCCGCGCTTGCGGCCCCGGCGGCGGGCGTGAACGCGGCAGCCAATCCCTCGACCGCCGCGTAGGCGACGTTGAAGATGGCGGCGATGGGGGCGAACAAAAAGGGGTCCATGAAGAAGTCCTTGCGGTCGGAACGGATGTGGGTGGCCGAAACGGCCGCGCGGCATCCGCCTTGAAGGGGACTACTACGCGGCCGGAACCAACCGCGATGGTGCGCGAGTGCGCGGACGACCGGCGGTGGCCGGATGCTGGGGCGCCGGCGTGCCGCTCAGCGCCTCCCGGTGCGCGTGCGCTCGATCGCCCACGGTCATTTCGCGAAAGGCGATGGCAAGAACGGCGTGCCGCACCGCGAGCACGCTCGCGACGGCGACCGCCGCGGCGCTCGCAACGAGCACCGTCGTCGGGGCGGCCTGGGCCACGGCGAATGCCACGAGAAGGAGGGTCATGACCATGACCGTTCGTTCCTGCAGCGCGCGCATGCGATTCCCCCTCTGGGCTCTGGATTCGACAGTAGTACGGCGGGATGGTGAACGTCGTACTGCTGCGGGAGTATTCGCTGCGGGCTCAACCTCGCGAGGACGCGGTTCGTGCAACTTGTCGATTCCGCGCCTCCCCGACCGTCGTAGGGATGAGTCGGCAGCTCGGCCGACCGCAGATTCAAGGAGGAACACATGTCCAATTTCGTTCTTGCGTTTCGCAGCAAGCCCGACGTGATGGCCACCGAGGAGGAGATCGGCGACTGGAACGCCTGGTTCCAGCAGCTCGGCAGTACCGTCGTCGACATGGGGAGTCGCATCGGTGAGGTGATGCTCCTCGGCGAGAGCGCCGGCGCAAACGCGATCTCGGGTTACTCGGTGATCGAGGCGCCCGACTTCTCGCACGCCGTCGACATTGCCCAGGGCTGCCCCGGCCTCAAGTACGGCGGAAGCGTCGAGGTGGGCCAGGCCGTCGGGATGTAGCCGCGCCGCGGGTCGGGCCGCCCCTGCGGCTCGACCCCCGCGCGAAGGGGTGCGCGCTCAGCGCTTGGCTGCGCTGCCGAGCGCCTCGTTGCGAATGAGTTCGAGCATTGAGGGCTGAACCGAGAAGGTGGCTACCGCCACGGCCTTACGCAGGTAGCGGTCGTCGTCGAGCTGGCGCAGCATGAAGTCGGCCAAGTCGTTTCTCGAGGTGAACCTGCCGTTGATGACCTCTTCGGCCACGCGGTAATCGGTGACACTCGCGGACTGGAAGAGACCGGATGGGCGGATGATCGTCCAGTCCAGGTCGCTCGTCGCGAGCAGTCGCTCCATCCGCCACATGTCGGCGTACAGCGTTCGCCCGAGGGTGAAGATGATGATCGGTTTGAGTATTTTCTCGAAGAAGAACCCGCCATCGGTGTCGTGGAAGCGAACGCGGGGATCGGTCGCGCTCGAACTCACGCAGACCAGCCGACG
>DMKW01000231.1:5298-11250 GCA_003454135.1 Microbacteriaceae bacterium | reverse complement strand
GACCAGCAGAAGAAGGCCGGCATCCTCTCCGGTGGCGAGCGCAACCGTTTGAACCTCGCGCTCACCCTCAAGCAGGGCGGCAACCTCCTGCTGCTCGACGAGCCGACCAACGACCTCGACGTGGAGACCCTCGGCAGCCTCGAAAACGCTCTGCTCGAGTTCCCCGGTTGTGCCGTGGTCATCACCCACGATCGGTGGTTCCTCGACCGGATCGCCACCCACATCCTCGCCTACGAGGGTACGGAGGAGAATCCCGGATACTGGCACTGGTTCGAGGGAAACTTCGAAACCTACGAAGAGAACAAGATCGAGCGCCTCGGGCCGGACGCGGCGAAGCCGCACCGCTCGACGTATCGCAAGCTCACGAGGGACTGACGCGGTGGAGCTCGCCCAATCGCGCCAGCGATTGAGCGACCCCGGCGCCGACTGAGCCTGAGAAGGAGGTTCTAATGGCCAGACTGCACGTGCCGATCGGTTTGCGCTGGTCGGACTTCGACGCGTACGCCCACGTCAACAACGCCGAGATGTTCCGCCTGCTCGAAGAGGCGCGCATCCAGGCCTTTTGGCGCCCGGATGTCGGGCACGCGAGCAACGACGAGGCTCTCGGCACGGCCATCCTCGACGCGCGGCCGGGGGCCAAGGTCAACGCGCTCATCGCCCGGCAGGAGATCGAGTACCTCGCCCCGATCCCATACATGCGGCAGCCGCTCGACGTGGAACTGTGGATCGGTCGCATCGGCGGGGCAAGTCTCGAACTCTGTTACGAGATCTACTCTCCGGCCGGGGTCATGCCGCGGGTGCTTTTCGTGCGCGCGGCCACGACCCTGGTGATGGTCGAGGTTGCCACGGGCAAGCCGCTGCGCCTCGACGCGGAGCAGCGCGCGGCCTGGGAGCCATACCTCGAGCCGCCGGTCGTCTTCAGCAACCGTCACTGACCCGAGGCCTCGCGATCACCGCGGATTCGGCGTGAACGACCCCGTCCAGATGGCGCGGGCGCCGGATTCGCCGATCTGCACGACCGTGACGATCGATCCGACGGCGAGGAAGACTACCGCGACGGCGAGCGCGATCGTGATCGTGATCCTCAGCCCCTTTCGCGAGGCGAGCGGGCGGTAGCGGCCGTCGGGCGCCGCGAAGTAGCGGAACCAGGCCCACTGCGCGGTGGCGACGACGAAGGTCGCAAACGCCCACGGCAGAAGCGTCTTGCCGATGATGGCGTGCGCCTGGATGAGCGGCGTGTTCGCCACGCGCGCCAGCAGCCATTCGCCCGCCTCGGTCGTGACGGGCACCGATACGAGCGCGGCGAAAGCGATGAGCGGGGTGACGATGCCGAGGCGGCCGCGCGCGGCCGGCCACGCGGCGGCGAGAACCGTGCACAGGGCGGCGAGCGGAACGACGATCACGACGAAGTGCACGAGCAGCACGTGGAGTGGCAGCCCGTTGACCTGCCAGTCCACTACGCGGTGACCACCGAGTCGCCGGAGACCTTCACGGCGATCTTCTCGAGCGGCGTGGGGGCCGGCCCGCTGAGAACGGCGCCGGTGGCCGCGGCGAACCGGGAGCCGTGGCACGGGCAGTCGAACTCCTTCGCGGCTGCATTGACCACGCAGCCCTGGTGCGTGCACACGGCGCTGAAGCACACGATCGATCCGGCGGTGGGCTGGGCGAGGAGCACGGCGTTGCCGTCGACGGTGGCCGCCGCGGTGCCCCCGACGGGGATGTCGGCAAGCTTTACCACTTCGGTGCCGGCGGGGATGGAGATCGTGCCGGAGACGGACTTGCCTCCGGATCCGCCCGCGGAACCGCCCGATCCGCCCGCCGAACCGCCGGATCCGGGCGAGCTGCAGGCCGCGAGCACGAGCGCGCCGGCGCCCATGACGGTCACCCCTCCCACGGTGACGATCGCGCGGCGGGTCAGAGCGGATGTTGCGGTCGGTGTTGCCGGCGTGATCGGTTCGCGGGGCGTGTTCATGGGGTCCTCCGGGCGTCGGTGTGGTTGGCCACCTGAAAAGCATGTCATTTGTACCAACGAGCGGATGCAGCATCCGGTTCAAATTCGCTGGGAATGAACCGAGACTGCCGCGACTACGTTGTATCAAGTGGAGGTGTTCCATGCCGGATGAGCAGGCCGAGTTGCTGCGTGCGTTGCACGACGAGCACGCGCCGGCGCTGTGGCGCTACGTCGTCTGGCTCACGGGCGACAGGCAGCTCGCCGAAGACGTGGTGCAGGAGACGCTTGTTCGGGCGTGGCAGCGGCCGCAGGTGCTCGAGCAGGGCGGCGCCTCCGCGCGCGCCTGGCTCTTCACCGTGGCGCGCAACATCATCGTCGACGAGCGGCGCAGCGCTCACTCGCGACACGAGCTCTCGACCGACACCCCGCCGGAGCGCGCAGTGGACGACGGCACGGATGCCCTGCTCGACGCCTGGCTCGTCTCCGACGCGCTCGCGCAGCTTTCGCTCGACCACCGGCTCGTCGTCGTACACGCGTACTACCGAGGTGAATCGACGGCCGAGATCTCCCGGTCGCTCGGAATACCGGAGGGAACCGTGAAGTCCCGGCTGCACTACGCGCTGCGTGCCCTGCGGCTCGCCCTCCAGGAACGTGGGGTCACCCGATGAGCGCCATCGACCAGTACACCGAATGGGACGCCGCCTACGTGCTCGGCGCTCTGTCGCCGAGCAAGCGGCGCGAGTTCGAACGCCACCTTGCGGACTGCGACGCGTGCGCGGGTAGTGTTGCCGATCTCGCCGGCCTGCCGGGGTTGCTCGCGAAGGTGCCAGCCGCGGAGGCCGAGTCGTTCGCCCAGCCGACCGTCGGCTCTCCCGTGCCGCAGAGCCTCCTTCCGCGGCTCATCCGGTCCGTCGAGCGTCGCCGTCGCCGTTCGCGCGGTAACGTCGCGGCGGCTATCGCGGCGGCGGCCGCCGCAGCCGCGGTGGTCGCGCTCGCCATCCCGCTCCTGTTCCCATCGCAGGCGTCGGCCCCAGCCGGCGCCGGGCCGACGGTGTCGCTCAGCCAGGTGGTGCCATCCAGCCTGAGCGCGAACGTGCGACTCGTGCGCGAGGCCTGGGGTACCCGCATCGAGATGACCTGCCGTTACGCGGATTCGGCCGCAACCGGCCCGTCGGGTTATCGCGCTCCGCGAGGCTACGCGATGTTCGTGACGGATACCCACGGGAACAGCTCGCAGATCGCAACCTGGACGGCGGCACCGGGCAGCACCGTCGAACCGTCTGGCACGACCGGCCTCGCGCCCGGTGAGATCGCCGCGGTCGACGTTCGGTCGGCCATGGACGGACGCGTCCTGCTCTCCGGCTCGCCGTGACCCGGTGCTCCCCGGCGGGATGCGCCCCGCGCGGTCAGGCCTTCGGCACGCGCACCATGCCCTCCTGGGCGACGCTCGCGAGCAGCAGGCCGTCGCGCGAGTAGATGCGACCCTGCGAGAGGCCTCGGCCTCCCGTGGCGTTCGGCGATTCCTGCACGTAGAGCATCCACTCGTCGACGCGTCCGAACCGGTGGAACCACATCGCGTGGTCGAGGCTCGCGGCCTTGAGCCCCGGGGTGGTCCAGGCGATGCCGTGCCGACGGAAGATCGGTTCGAGGATCGAGTAGTCGCTCGCGTAGGCGAGGGCGGCGCGGTGCAGGTTCTGGCTGTCGGGCAGGGTGCCGACGGCCTTGAGCCACACGGCCTGGTGGGCGACCTGTGGTCCGTCGACCGAGAGGTAGATGGGCGACGGGACGTGGCGCATGTCGAACGGGCGCTCGTTGGCCCACACCTTCGCGACGGGATGCTCGAGGCCGCGCAGGGCCTCGGCCGCGGTTGGGAGGTCCTCGGGCTGCGGAAGATCGGCAGGCATGTCGAGCTGATGCTCGAGACCCTCCTCGGCATCCTGGAACGACGCGATCATCGAGAGGATGGGCAGGCCGGACTGGTAGGCCTGAGTGCGCCGGGTGGAGAACGAGCGGCCGTCGTGGATGCGGTCCACCGAGAACGTGATCGGCTGGTTGACATCGCCCGGCCTCAGGAAGTAGCCGTGCATCGAGTGCACGAACCGGTCATCCGGGATGGTGCGCTGGGCGGCGACGAGGGACTGCGCGAGCACCTGGCCTCCGAACACGCGGCCCTGCGGCATCCACTGGCTCGGACCCGTGAAGATGTCCTCATTCGTTCGCGCGTGGGTGTCGGTGAGGTCGAGCGCCGCAAGCAAACCGCCGAGTGCGTCGGTCATGGGTCTCCCGTCGTGAAGGCGTGCGGGCGGCACAGGAGTGCGCGCTCATATAGTTTAGAGAGCAGATGAGCCAGACATTCTCCCTTGTTGACTCCCTCTCCCTCGGTGACCTGCAGGTATTCCTCGGTCGTGCCGGTCGGGTGGAGGACGGTTCCGTGCGCCTGATTGCCGGTTCGGGGGTGCTCGCGGTCTACGTGGCTGTGCTCTACCCGTCCGGCCTGCTCGACGAGAGCCCGACCGTGCTGGGCCTCCGCACCTTCGCTCTCACCGAGCGGGACACCTTCGACGTTGTCGTGCCCGTGCGCTCCCTGCTCGAGCGGCTCGCGCGCCTGCAGGGCGAGGTCGTCGACCCGACCGCTCCGGTCACCGTAACCCTCCCCATGCAGGTGAACACCGTCACGTGGGCCGCGATCTCACCTCCACGCGGCGGGTGGACAGCGCTCGAGAACGTCGACGGTTCGACCCTCGAGACGGTGGCGGCATCCGGCATCGACGAGGTCGCGACCGCGATTCCTGCCGGCACGGGCGAGCAGATCGTGCACCGCGTGCGCTCCGAGGTGTGGGGGCGCCCGATTGCCGGCCTCGAGTATGTGCCGGCCGGGGCGGCCTTCGCCGCTCTCTCGCTCGGGTTCCTTGGCGGGCCGGATACCGTGCGAATCTACGAGACGGGACCCTGGACGCGGCTCTCCACCGAACGCGGCCACGTACTGGTCAAGCGCCGCTCCTGGTCGCTGCAGCGCTGATGGCGCTCGGAGTCGATGAGCCGGATCACCGGGGTCGAACGGGTCTCGATCGGGTCGGCCTCGATCTCAGCGGCAACGCCCGCGTCGTCGTGACCGGCGTCGAACTGCTCGCGTCGGGCTGGCATGTGCTTCGTCGCACGACATTCGAGTACCGCGGCCTTGACGGCACGGTGAGCACCCAGCAGCGCGAGACCTACGACCGCGGCAACGGCGCCACGATCCTGCTGTACGACTCGGCTCGGCGCACCGTGCTGTTGTCTCGCCAGTTTCGGTTTCCGGCATACGTGAACGGACATCCGGACGGCATGCTCATCGAGACCGCCGCGGGGCTGCTTGACGACGACGACGCGACCACGGCGGTCCGCCGGGAGGCGAGCGAGGAACTCGGGGTCGACGTCGGCGAACTCGAGCACGTGTTCGACGTGTACATGAGCCCCGGGTCGGTGACCGAGAAGGTGCACTTCTTCGCTGCTCCGTACAGCCAGGCGTCGCGCACGACCGACGGTGGAGGGGTCGTCGAGGAGGGCGAGGAGATCGACATCCTCGAGCTGTCGTTCGATTCGGCCATCGCGATGATCGACGACGGCCGAATATCCGACGCCAAAACGATCATGCTGCTGCAGTGGGCGGCGCTGCGGGGCCCGTTCGCGAGATGACTCCCAATGTTCCCCCTCGTCGGGTTTGTGCATTGGCGAGCGGGCACAATTCCGACAAACGGGAACGGCAATCGGGATCAGGTCCGGCGAAGCGCGACGACCGGGATCGCCCGATCCGTTTTTCGCTGGTAAGCGCCGAAACCGGGCGCGACCGCAGTGAAATCGGCGAAGAGCCGGTCCCGCTCCGGGCCGGACACCGGCTCGGCCACCGCATCCCAGGTCTCGACGCCGTCCGCGGTCGACAGTTCGACGCTCACATGGGGATCGGCGACGAGATTGTTGTACCAGGCGGGGTTGGTGGGCGCGCCGGCCTTCGATGCAACGAC
>DMKW01000231.1:3244-5240 GCA_003454135.1 Microbacteriaceae bacterium | reverse complement strand
CCGCCGACCCTGCCGTCGTTGGCACGAAACTCCGCGATGATTGCGTCATTCCAGCCGCTCATTCAGACTCCTTTCGCGTTGTGCCAATCGTATTTCGCCCTGATTGTTCCCGTTTGTCGGGTATGTGCCCCGTCGAGCGGTCACAAGACCGACAAACGGGCACAATCCGTGTGGCGGCGGGGCCGGCGGGCAGCGAGCGTCAGGCGCGCGCCGCGGCTCGGCCGGCGACCCTGCCGCTGAAGAGGCAGCCGCCGAGAAAGGTCCCCTCGAGCGACCGGTAGCCGTGCATCCCGCCGCCTCCGAAGCCGCTCGCCTCGCCCGCCGCGTACAGACCGGGCACCGGGGCGCCATCCCGCCCGAGAGCGCGGCCGAGCAGATCCGTTTCAATGCCGCCGAGGCTCTTTCGGGTGAGGATGTGCAGCTTCACCGCGATGAGCGGTCCGGCCTTCGGGTCGAGGATGCGGTGCGGGCTAGCGACGCGGATGAGTTTGTCGCCGCGGTAGTTCCTCGCCTGCCGGACGGCATTGATCTGCGCGTCTTTCGCGAACGGGTTCGCGAGTTGCCGATCCCGCGCCTCGATCTCCTGCCGCACTCGCGCGGCGTCGATCGTGACCTCGGGGGAGAGTCGCTGCATCCCGGAGAGCAGATCGTCGAGGGTGCCGGCGACCACGAAATCCGCACCTCTCTCCGTGAACGCCTCGACCGGCCCGGGCGCGCCAGGCCCGATCCGTTTGGCGAGGAGCCGGTAGTCCTTGTTGGTGAGATCCGGATTCTGTTCGCTGCCGGAGAGCGCGAACTCCTTCTCGATGATCTTCTGGGTGAGCACGAACCAGCTGTGGTCGTAGCCGGTGGAGAGGATGTGCTCGAGCGTTCCGAGGGTGTCGAATCCCGGGAAGAGCGGCACGGGAAGGCGTTTGCCCGTCGCGTCGAGCCAGACCGACGACGGACCGGGCAGGATACGGATGCCGTGCTTCTCCCACACGGGCGCGTAGTTTTCGATGCCCTCCACGTAGTGCCACATGCGGTCGCCGTTGATGAGTCGCGCCCCCGCGCGCTCGGTGATGGCGAGCATCCGTCCGTCGACGTGTGCAGGCACCCCCGACAACAGTTTCTCCGGAGGTTTCCCCATCCGCGCCGGCCATTGCGCGCGCACCAGGTCGTGGTTGCCGCCAATTCCGCCGCTCGTGATGATCACGGCTCCGGCCCGCCGCTCGAATTCTCCGGAGATATCCCGGTTGCTCGGTGCCCCGCGGCCGGCGCTGTCGGCGGCGAGTACGGCGCCGCGCGCCCCGACCACCGCTCCACCCTCCACGATGAGCTCGTCCACCCGGTGCCGAAAGGCGAGAGTGACGAGGCCGGCGTCCACCCCGGCGCGTACCCGGCGGATGAAGGGGGCGAGGATCCCGGGACCCGTGCCCCAGGTGATGTGGAAGCGCGGCACCGAATTGCCGTGCCCGAGCGCCGTGTAGCCGCCGCGCTCCGCCCAGCCCACCACCGGAAAGAATCGCACGCCCTGCGCGTGCAGCCACGCGCGCTTCTCGCCCGCGGCGAATTCGAGGTAGGCCTCGGCCCACTTGCGCGGCCAAGCGTCGTCGTCACGGTCGAAGCCGGCCGAGGCGAACCAGTCCTGCCGGGCGAGTTCGATGCTGTCGTTCACGCCCATCCGGCGCTGCTCGACCGAGTCGATGAGGAACAGGCCGCCGAACGACCACCAGGCCTGGCCGCCAAAGCTCGCCTCGGGCTCCTGCTCGAGGATCGTCACGCGCCTGCCGGAATCGACGAGTTCCGCAGCGGCAACGAGGCCGGCGAGACCGGCCCCGACAATGATCGCATCGTCGTGCTCGGGCATCCTGAGACTCCTTCGTCCTGGCCGGGGCGTGCACGTCCGACGTCCCTGTTCATAATTCCGGATAAATGCTCGCGACGCCCCACTATCGGGCGATTATGCCGGGTTTTCGCCCAAAGAGCCTGAGTTGTGCGCGCGGGCAGCAGGGCG
>DMKW01000231.1:1265-3177 GCA_003454135.1 Microbacteriaceae bacterium | reverse complement strand
GCGCGGGCAGCAGGGCGGCGGGCAGCAGGGCGCGGACGGCGGGCGTCGCGACCGAGGAGATCGCCGCACACGCGTTTCTCCGGAGGATGCGTACCTAACGGCACAGATTCGGCAGCAGAATTGCCCAGACGGCGCGATCCTCCGGAGAAACGCGTGTGCGAAGGGGTTAGCTCTTGCCGCGGATGCGCTGGCTGAGGGCCTCCGCGGCACTCTTGGTGGCGAGGCCCAGCCGCTTCCATTGACGCTCGTCGAAGGTCGAGCCGCGGAAGGTGAGGCCGATTGCCGCGGTGGGGTAGTGGTTGTGGTCGAACACCGCGGCGGCGACGGAGCCGTAGTCGAGCGTGATGTCGCCGTCCTCCACGGCCCAGCCGCGCTCGCGGGTCTCGAGCAGCAGTTCGTCGAGCTGCTCGCTCGTGGTCGGTCCTGGACCGGCGCGCACGGCGAGCGTTTGTCCGCGCGGATAGCTCGCGCGCAGCTGCGCTACCGGGATGCTCGCGAGCATCGCGCGTCCAGTGGCCGTGAGGTGCGCCGGCAGCCGCACCCCGATGCTCGTGACGACCGCGGGGGCGCGGGCCGCCGACACCTTCGACGCGTAGACGACATCCGCGTGCTGAAGCACCCCCAGGTGCGCGACGATCGGCAGGCCGGTCTCGGCGACCAGTCGCTCGAGAATGGGTTTCGCGAGTTGCCCGAGCGAGTTGGTGCGCAGCACCGATGAGCCGATGTCGGCGACGAGCGGGCTCAGCACATAGGCCTGGTTCTCGGGCGAGTGGAGCAGGAATCCTTCGTCCCGCATCACCGTGAGCAGGTGATAGACCGTGGAGCGGGGGAGGCCGAGGTCGCGGCTCACCGTCGAGGCGCGTACCGGCCCGCTGTGACCGGCGAGATACCGGATGATGCGCAGCGTGTGCCGCGCGGCGGGAACCTCGCTCATCGCGCCTCCTTTGTCTGGTATCCCAGACAGAATATCGCCAAAAAGCAGGCGCGCACCTCGCTTGTGCGGCTCTAATGAGTGCATGGACACAGTAAGCGTGGATGCGAACGGCACAGGTGCGGCAACGATGGGTCAGGATACGGTGACCATTGGCGTTGGCGGTCTCACGTTCACCGAGGTGGTCGCGGTCGCCCGCGGCGGTGCGGCGGTGCGGCTCGGCGAGGATGCCCTCGAGGCGATGGCCGAGAGTCGCGCCGTGATCGAGGAGCTCGCCTCGGACACCCGGCCGCACTACGGCGTCTCCACGGGCTTCGGCGCGCTCGCCGACAAACAGATCCCGGTCGAGCTGCGCGGACAGCTGCAGCGGTCGCTGATTCGCAGCCACGCCGCCGGCTCCGGACCAGAGGTCGAGCGCGAGGTCGTGCGTGCCCTCATGCTGCTGCGGCTGTCGACCCTCGCGACCGGCCGCACGGGCGTTCGCCCCATCGTCGCCGAAACCTACGCCGCCGCCCTCAACGCCGGAATCACCCCGTGGGTCGCCGAGTACGGCAGCCTCGGCTGCTCCGGCGACCTGGCCCCGCTCGCGCACTGCGCGCTCGCGATGCTTGGCGATGGCGAGGTTCGGGATGCCCGGGGCGTGCTCGTTCCGGCCGACGAGGCCCTGCTCGAGGCCGGGATCGAGCCGCTCGTGCTGCGCGAGAAGGAGGGGCTGGCGCTCATCAACGGCACGGACGGCATGCTCGGGATGCTCGTGCTCGCCATCACCGACCTGCGGGCCCTCGTCACGACGGCCGACCTCGCCGCGGCGATGAGCGTCGAGGGGCTCACGGGCACCGACGCGGTCTTCGCCGCCGACCTGCAGGCGCTGCGGCCTCATCCCGGCCAGCGCGACTCGGCAGCCAACATGCGCGCCGTGCTCGCCGGTTCGCCGATGATCTCGAAGCCGCAGGGCTTCACGCGCGTGCAGGACGCGTATTC
>DMKW01000231.1:0-1093 GCA_003454135.1 Microbacteriaceae bacterium | reverse complement strand
CGGGTCGAGTCGAACGGAAACTTCCATGGGGCCCCGATCGGTTACGTCCTCGACTTCCTCGCGATCGTCACGGCCGATCTTGCGAGCATGAGCGAGCGTCGCACCGACCGCTTCCTTGACGTCTCGCGCAATCACGGCCTCAACGCGTTCCTCGCCGACGACCCAGGCGTCGACTCCGGACACATGATCGCGCAGTACACGCAGGCCGGCATCGTGAGCGAACTCAAGCGGCTCGCCGCGCCGGCCTCGGTCGACTCGATTCCCTCGTCGGCGATGCAGGAAGACCACGTCTCGATGGGATGGAGCGCGGCCCGAAAGCTGCGGAAGTCGATCGACGGCGTCGGGCGTGTGATCGCGATCGAACTGCTGACGGCGGCGCGCGCGATGGACCTGCGCGCCCCCGTCACCCCATCCGCGGTGTCGTCCGCCGTCGTGCGCCAGCTGCGCACGGTCGTGCCGGGGCCGGGCACCGACCGCTACCTTGCGCCGGACATCGCGGCCGCCCATTCCATGGTGCTCGACGGCTCGCTGCTCGCGGCCGCGGCATCCGTCGTATCAGAAGCAGGAGGAGAACTCGTATGACCAGCGGACCCCGCCCGGTGCGCGCCCACCGCGGCAGCACGCTCAACACCCTCGGCTGGCCGCAGGAGGCCGCCCTCCGCATGCTCCAGAACAACCTCGACCCGGAGGTCGCGGAGCATCCGGACAAGCTCGTCGTCTACGGCGGCACGGGCAAGGCCGCGCGCGATTGGAACAGTTTCGACGCGCTCGTGCGCACCCTAACGACGCTGAAGAACGACGAGACGATGCTCGTGCAGTCGGGCAAACCCGTGGGCGTGATGCGCACCCACGAGTGGGCGCCGCGCGTGCTCATCGCCAACTCCAACCTCGTGGGGGACTGGGCCAACTGGGACGAGTTCCGGCGGCTCGAGCAGCTCGGCCTCACGATGTACGGGCAGATGACCGCCGGATCCTGGATCTACATCGGCACCCAGGGCATCCTGCAGGGCACCTACGAGACGTTCTCGGCCGTGGCCGCCAAATCGTTCGGAGGCACCCTCGCCGGCACGATCACCCTCACCGGCGGGCTCGG
>DMKW01000048.1:1581-5263 GCA_003454135.1 Microbacteriaceae bacterium | reverse complement strand
TGATGCGCAGCACGTTGAGGCCCGCGATCTCTCCGGCCTCCTTGGTGGCCTGGCGCTCGGCGTCGTTGAAGTACGCGGGAACGGTGATGACGGCATCCGTCACGGTGTCGCCGAGGTACTGCTCGGCGTCGCGCTTGAGCTTGCCGAGGATGCGGGCCGAGATCTCCTGGGGCGTGTACTTCTTGCCGTCGATGTTGACGGTCCAGTTGGTGCCCATGTGACGCTTGACCGACGTGATCGTGCGGTCGACGTTGGTGACGTTCTGGCGCTTGGCGGTCTCACCGACGAGCACCTCGCCGTCCTTGGTGAAGGCCACGACGGATGGGGTCGTGCGGAAACCTTCGGCGTTCGTGATGACGGTGGGTTCTCCACCTTCGAGAACGGAGACCACCGAGTTGGTGGTTCCCAGGTCAATGCCTACTGCTCGAGCCATGTGCTCAGTCTCCTTGGTGCTCTGCGGGTGATTCGTGTGGGGTGTTGCGGGCCGTGCGCTAGTTCGGGGCGAGACTTGAGCCTCACGTACTCAAGTTTGGAACCTGTCGATGGCAATGTCAAGCCAGCGCAGAAAAACCTGAGTCATGTGCACTCAACTTGCTCGGATGTACGTGAGCCGGTGCGACGCATCCCGTAACACGCACTCCGGCGTCGGCCCTCGGCCCCACAATTGTCGAGTGGTTGCCGCATCCCCCGCGCTCGTCGGAATCTCCCACGGCACCTCGTCGAACGATGGCCAGTCGGCCATCGCCGCTCTCATGGCCGCCGTCGTCGCTGCGCACCCGGGACTCACCGTCGCGAATGGATTCGTCGATGTGCAGCGTCCCGACATCCCGCACACTCTCGCTTCGCTCGGGACAAACGCGAGCGCGATCGTCGTACCGCTCCTGCTTTCTTCCGGATACCACGTGCACGTGGATCTTGCCACGTCGATTCGCGACTCGGCGGGGCGCGCCACCCTCGCGCGCGCGCTCGGCCCGGATCCGCGCCTGGCCCAGCTTCAGTGCGAGCGGCTCGAGGAGGCCGGTTGGAGCACCGATGACACCCTCATCCTCGCCGCGGCGGGGTCTAGCGATGCCCGTGCGGTCAGCGATTGCCGGATCGCTGCGGAATACCTCGCGTCGGAATCCGGTCGCCCAGTCGCCATCGGTTTCGTGTCAGCGGCCTCGCCGACGCTCCGCGAGGCCATCGCCTCGGCTCAAGCCGCACGTCCAGAGCGGCGGATCACGGTGAGCAGCTACCTGCTCGCGCCCGGATATTTCCAGTCAATCGTCGAGAACTGTGGCGCAGACGTCGTTACCGATCCGCTTCTCGCGGTGCGCCGGCCGACGCCGCACCAGCTCGTCGACATCATTTTCGACCGGTATCGCGCCGCCCTTTTACCTCGCAGCGCCTGATTCGCAAAGTAGTGTGACGCCCGGTTACACCTCGTGAACGGTTGTGACGTGCTGGGTTTACGGCAGCGACTCGACGCCAGTATCGTCCTGAACAACTGTCTGACAAGCGAACCGGCACGACCGTTCGGCAGGCAACCGTGACCGCCAAACCAAGGGAAAGCCGATGCCGCTGACGGAAATCGACAGCACTCCTCGTGCGAAACAACCGTCGACGCGCTCGAACGGCCAATGGAAGGTCGACGGCACGACACCCCTCAACGCCAACGAGGCGTGGAAGCAGGAGGATGGCGGGCTCAGCGTCCGCGAGCGCATCGAGAAGATCTATTCCAAGGGTGGTTTCGACTCGATCGACGGAACCGACCTGCACGGTCGCTTTCGATGGTGGGGGCTCTACACCCAGCGCAAGCCAGGGATCGACGGCGGCAAGACCGCGACTCTCGAGCCGCACGAACTCGAAGACAAGTTCTTCATGCTGCGCGTGCGAATCGACGGCGGCCAGCTCACCACCGAGCAGCTGCGCGTGATCGGGTCGATCTCAACCGAGTTCGGTCGTGACACGGCCGATCTCACCGATCGCCAGAACATCCAGCTGCACTGGATCCGGGTCGAAGATGTTCCCGAAATCTGGCGTCGCCTCGAAGCGGTCGGGCTCGGCACCACGGAGGCCTGCGGCGACGTGCCTCGGGTCGTGCTCGGCTCGCCCGTCGCGGGCATCGCCGCCGATGAGCTCATCGACCCGACACCGTCGATCAACGCAATCACGGAGAAGTACATCGGCGATCCGGAGCTGGCAAACCTGCCGCGCAAGTTCAAGACGGCGATCACGGGGCACCCCAGCCAAGACGTGGTGCACGAGATCAACGACATCGGCTTCGTCGCGGTCGACCACCCCGACCTCGGAATCGGCTACGACCTGTGGGTCGGCGGCGGTCTCTCCACCAATCCGCGACTTGCCGAACGACTCGGCGCCTTCGTGGCCCCGAGCGAGGTCGCTGACGTCTGGTACGGCGTCACGGCCATTTTCCGCGACTACGGCTTCCGTCGACTGCGCAACAAGGCGCGCCTCAAATTCCTGCTCGCCGACTGGGGACCGCAGAAGTTCCGCGACGTGCTCGAGACCGAATACCTCGGCCACGCACTGCCCGACGGTCCCGCCGCCCCGACGCCGACCATCGCAGGCGACCACGTCGGCGTCCACCCGCAAAAGGACGGCCGCTTCTTCATCGGCGTCACGCCGATCGTCGGCCGCGTTTCGGGTTCGATGCTCACCAGCCTCGCCGACCTGCTCGAGCGGCACGGCTCCGCGCGACTGCGCACCACCCCGCACCAGAAGCTCGTGCTTCTCGACATCGACGAGTCACGCGTCGAACCGCTCATTTCGGCACTCGACGAGCTCGGGCTGTCGGCACGGCCCAGCCTGTTCCGCCGCTCCACGATCGCCTGCACAGGCCTGGAATTCTGCAAACTCGCGATCGTCGATACCAAGCAGACGGCGACGGACGCGGTGCTCGAACTCGAGACACGCCTAGCCGGACTCGAGCTGCCGCATCCGATCAGCCTGCACGTGAATGGCTGCCCCAACTCCTGTGCCCGCATCCAGACCGCCGACATCGGCCTCAAGGGACAGCTGCTTCCCGACGGCAACGGCGGCCAGGAACCCGGCTTCCAGGTGCACCTCGGCGGCGGGCTGACCTCCGACAACCGCGAAGAGGCAGGCCTCGGACGCACCGTGCGCGGCCTCAAAGTGACAGCGGCCGACCTTGCCGCCTACGTCGAGCGGCTCGTCCGCCGTTTCCTGGCCGATCGCACGGCCGATGAAACCTTCGCCGCATGGGCGCACCGAGCAGAGGAAGAGGCCCTCCAGTGAACACGACCACCTCCACCCCGCGCCTGCGCAGCCATGACGAGCTGCGCGCACTGGCAGAAGCCGGCGCGGCAGAACTGGCCGACGCGACGGCCGAGCAGGTCGTCGCCTGGGTAGCCGCGAACTTCGCCACGGATGCCGTCTCCGTTGCCTGCTCGATGGCCGACGCGGTGCTGCCGCACCTCGTCGCCGAGCAACTGCCGGGCGTTGACGTGTTGTTCCTCGACACCGGCTACCACTTCACCGAGACCTACGTGACGCGCGACGAAGTGGCCCGAGCGCTCGACGTGCGTGTCGTCGACGTGCTGCCGGAGAAGACCGTCGCCGAGCAGGACGCCGAGCACGGTGCCGAGCTCTTCTCCCGTGATCCAACCCTGTGCTGCGCCCTGCGCAAGGTCGCGCCGCTGCAGAAGTCGCTGGCCGGCTA
>DMKW01000048.1:0-1425 GCA_003454135.1 Microbacteriaceae bacterium | reverse complement strand
ACGTGGGACGAACGAAATGGTCTGGTCAAGGTCAACCCGCTCGCGGCGTGGACCTTCGACGAGCTTCTCGATTACGCGACCGCGCACGCCGTGCCGGTGAACCTGCTCATGGCCAACGGCTATCCCTCGATCGGTTGCGCGCCGTGCACGCGGGCGGTCGCCCCGGGCGAAGACCCGCGCGCCGGCCGCTGGGCGGGGCTCGCGAAGACCGAATGCGGGCTGCACCAGTGACCGCGTCGTCCACGGCTCCTGACGCGGCATCCGTCGTCGTGCGCACCGAACAGCGCCGCCCGGCCGGCCACGGACTGTCGACCCTCGATCTGCTCGAGAGCGAGGCCATCCACGTCATCCGCGAGGTCGTTTCGGAGTTCGAGCGCCCGGTTCTGCTGTTCAGCGGCGGCAAGGACTCCGTTGTCGTGCTTCACCTCGCGGCCAAGGCATTCTGGCCGGGGCGCGTGCCGTTCTCGCTGCTGCACGTCGACACCGGTCACAACTTTCCCGAGGTCCTCGACTTTCGCGATGCCATCGTCGAGCGGCTCGGGCTGACGCTCGAGGTTGCCGCGGTGCAGGACTACGTCGACGACGGCCGCCTGCACGAACGCGCGGACGGCACGCGCAATCCACTGCAGACCGTTCCGCTTCTCGACGCGATTACCGCCGGTCGCCACGACGCAGTCTTCGGCGGTGCGCGACGCGACGAGGACAAGGCGCGCGCGAAGGAGCGGATCCTCTCCCTGCGCGACGAATTCGGCCAGTGGGACCCGCGCAACCAGCGACCGGAGCTGTGGAACCTGTACAACGGCCGCCACACGGTCGGACAGCACCTGCGCGTCTTCCCCATCAGCAACTGGACCGAACTCGACGTCTGGCGCTACATCGAGCGAGAGGGCATCGAACTGCCGTCGCTCTACTACGCCCACGAACGCGAGGTCTACCGCCGCGACGGCATGTGGCGGGCGGTCAGCCCGGTATCGCTACCCACTCAGGCCGAACCCGTCGAGACGCGCACCGTTCGCTATCGCACGGTCGGCGACATGAGCTGCACTGGCGCCGTGGAATCGGATGCCGGCACCGTGCGTGCCGTCGTGCGCGAGGTCACGCAGAGCACGCTCACCGAACGCGGAGCGACCCGTGCCGACGACCGCATTTCTGAAGCCGCCATGGAAGACCGCAAGAGAGACGGGTATTTCTAATGACCGACGCACTTCTCGAGCGCGCGGCCACGAACACTCTGTTCCGCTTCGCGACTGCCGGGTCTGTCGACGACGGAAAGTCGACCCTCGTCGGTCGCCTGCTGCATGACTCAAAGGCGATTCTCGCCGACCAGCTCGACGCGGTCACGCGCACCTCCAAGGAACGCGGGTTCGGCGGAGCGGCGGGGGGAATCGACTTTGCGTTGCTCACCGACGGCCTGCGCGCCGAGCG
>DMKW01000186.1 GCA_003454135.1 Microbacteriaceae bacterium | reverse complement strand
CGCTCGCGCGCCGGGCAACTTGTCTAACTTACCATGTTCGCAGTGCTTGTCAAGTTGGCCGGGCGGCTCGAAGAGCGCGCGCCAGCCACCACGACGTTCTCACGAAGGTGGGTTATTCATCCTAAGATCTGAAGACAGATTCCTACAAGAGGCGCCCTGCTATATGACTTGGATTTAGTCCCTCTTGAGGCCGATAAGCACTGCGGCTTTCTGCGAACCTTTGGGGCGACAAGTAAGTAAATTACGCGGCCATCGGGGCACGGTCAAATTTCACCCGATCCCGGGCGTGTCGCCCGGTGGCCCCGCCAATTCGCTCCCTAAAAACCGGTTGCGTGCCGACGTGTCGCCGCGCAAAAGCTCGCGCATGGGGTAAGTCGAAAGCCCCGGCAGATCGAAAGCCGGCCGATACTGAACGCGCGAACGAGCCCGGTTGCCCGCGGGTGCGCGTCGAAGCCGACAGACCTGGGTACTCTGCGATCTAATGGTCGCGGAAGGCGGGATGGCCGAGGCTGCAGACAGTGCGATTCGCAATGCCGCCACCCGTGCCAAGCCGCGGTCATCCGACCGTTGCTCACCGCCATGCCGGTCATCGTACGAGAACCCGCCCTGGGCGACGATGAATCGGTGGAAAGGGACACTCGATGGTCGTCGCCAGCATCATTCTCTGGAGCGGAGCACTCCTCGTGATCGCGGCGTCTCTTGCCGCGGCGGCAACCGCGATCCGCTTCCACCGCCCCCGGCTGGCGCTGCTCGCCGTTGCGCCGATAGCCGTCGGCCTCGCCGGCGCCGCCTTTCGACTCGAGGTGCCCGCGCCGAGCCACACGTTCGCCGTGATCGGGGGCGTCGGCCTCGCGCTGATCGGCGTCATCGCCGGTAACCCCATCACCGTGGCCGTTCTCGCCTTCGCCGATCGTGGCAACGGGGCCACCGTCATCGACGGGCACCACGGCGGCATCGTCGTCACCGAGAGCGCGGACGGCACCCGCCACGACGCCGAGGTCCTGCGCGGCGGAACGACGATCGGATACGTCGAGCGCCTCGTGGTGATCGCGGCGATCGTGCTCGGTCACCTCGAGATCGTGGCGGTGGTCATCGCCGTCAAGGGACTGGGGCGCTTTTCGGAGCTCGACAGCCCGGAGATCCGCGAGCGGTTCATCATCGGAACTCTCGTGAGTCTCGCCTGGGCCGGGGCGTGCGCCCTGCTCATAGTCGTCTAGCCCAGCGGTTGGGGCGGGACCGAGAACCACCATGAGTCGCGAAGAGTACGGCGAGCATCGCGGCACCGAAGAATGGGGAATGCCGCGTCCTCGCCAGCCTCGTCGGTCACGTTCGACGCGCCCGGGCATGCACCTTGTAGGGAGACACCGACTTCTCCCCCGGAATCCAGAATCGCCAGGGGAACTCCGTCGTGCCGCCGGCTCCCGAAACGCCGGTGCGGGGGCCGGCGGCGAATTCGGAGCGAGAAGGGGCGAGCGTGAGCTCGAACGGCGGCTCGGCGAGGTCGGCCCCGCCGTCGGCGAGCGTGACACCGAGCGCCACGACCAGGCGCGCGGGCCCTCGCGCGAGGTCCGCATCCGTCTTCGACGTCGTGCGGCGAGACCGAGCGAGCTCCACACCCTCGATCACCTCGCCGCCGCGAAGGAGCACAGCCGAGGCCGTGCCGGGAGGCGAGCACACGATGTTCGCGCACACGTGCATGCCGTAGGTGAAGTAGGTGTACAGATGTCCCGGTTCGTCGAACATCACCGTCGTCCGCTTGGTGTGGCCTCGAAACGCGTGCGAGCCGGGATCCACGTCGCCGAGATAGGCTTCGACCTCGGTGAGACGGACTGTGACCCGGCCATCGGCCGAATCCTTCGATATCGTGGCGCCGAGCAGGTCGACCGCCACCTCGGTCGCCGGTCGGGCCAGGGCGTCGCGGTCGAACACTAGAACAGTCGAGCGCCGCTCGCGAAGAACAGGATCACCGCGGCGACGGCCAAGGCCGCGGCGATGCCGAAGATGCTCCACATGACGATCTTCTGGATGCGGGTCTGCTCGGGGCGCGGCGGCCTATTGTCTTTGCTGAGAGTCATTTCTGCCACTTCTCCACTTCTCGGATGCGGCGCGTGAGCGCGGCGAGTTGTTCGGTCACCCGCGCGGCTGCCGTGCCGCCGATGCCGTCGCGGCTCGCTATGGAGCCTTCGACCGTGAGAACGGTGCGAACCTCTGGCGTGAGATGCGGCGAGATCTCGGCGAACTCGGCGTCGCTCGGTTCGTCGAGCTCGATGCCGCGCTGCTCGCAGAAGCTCACGAGTGCCCCGCTGATCTCGTGCGCGTCGCGGAACGGCACGCGCTGCGTGACGAGCCACTCAGCCACATCGGTGGCGAGCGAGAATCCCTGAGGGGCGAGCGCCGCCATCCGCTCGGTGTCGAAGCGAAGCGAAGCGACCATCCCCGTGAATGCCGGGAGTACCACCTCGAGTGTCGCCACCGAATCGAAGACCGGCTCCTTGTCTTCCTGCAGGTCGCGGTTGTAGGCGAGGGGGAGTCCCTTGAGGGTCGCGAGCAGCCCGGCGAGGTTTCCGATCAGGCGACCGGACTTGCCTCTCGCGAGTTCGGCGATATCCGGATTCTTCTTCTGCGGCATGATCGACGACCCGGTCGAGAAGGAGTCGTGCAGCGTGACAAAACCGAACTCCCTCGTGTTCCAGATGATGATGTCTTCGGCGAAGCGCGAGAGATTGATGCCGATGAGCGAGGCGATAAAGGCGAACTCGGCGACGACGTCGCGACTGGCCGTGGCATCCATCGAATTCTCGGTCGGAGCGCCCAGCCCGAGCTCGGTCGCGACGAGTTGCGGGTCGAGGCCAAGCGAGCTTCCGGCGAGGGCGCCGGCACCGTAGGGCGACGACCGCGCCCGCACCGACCAGTCCCTCACCCGCTCGAGGTCGCGCACGAGCGGCCACGCGTGGGCGAGCAGATGATGGGAGAGAAGCACGGGCTGGGCGTGCTGCATGTGGGTGCGGCCCGGCATGGCTGCGGTCAGGTGCGCCTCCGCCTGCGCGGCGATCGCGTCGACGAGGTCGATCACGTGGTGCGCGATCACATCGGCATGATCGAGCAGGTAAAGGCGGATGAGGGTGGCGATCTGGTCGTTGCGACTCCTGCCGGCGCGCAGCTTGCCACCCAGCTCCGGCCCGGCGATGTCGATGAGGCCGCGCTCAAGCGCTCCGTGCACGTCTTCGTCCGAGTCGAGCTCGGCAAAGCTGCCGTCCTCGAAGGCCGCGCGCAGAAGCTCGAGGGCCTCGAGCATCCGCCCCAGCTCGTCGTCGGTGAGGTAGCCCGCGGCCCCGAGTGCCTTCGCGTGCGCCCGCGATCCCGCGAGGTCGTACGGGCCGAGCTGCCAGTCGAAGTGCGTCGACTTGCTCAGGCGGGCGAGCTCCGGGGACGGACCGCTCGAAAAGCGACCGCCCCACAGCGCTCCCTCGGTCGTCTGCCCGACAGCGGGCTCGTTGCCGCCAGATTTCGACACCGTCGGCTCCTAGTTGCTCGACGCCTCGCGGCGCGCCGAGATCTTGCTCGGCAGCGACCAGATCTCGATGAAGCCTTTGGAGAGCGACTGGTCGAAGGTGTCGCCGGTGTCGTAGGTCGCGAGGTCGAAGTCGTACAGGCTCTGCTCGCTCTTCTGGCCCGTGACGACGGCGCGACCGCCCCGGAGCATGAGCCGGATGTCGCCGCTCACGTACTTTTGGGTGTCGTCGATGAACACGTCGAGCGAGCGCTTGAGGCTCGAGAACCAGAGGCCGTCGTAGACGAGGTTCGCCCACTCGGACTCGACCCCGCGCTTGTAGCGGCCCAGGTCGCGCTCGAGCGTGAGGCTCTCGAGGGCTTCGTGCGCCGCGATGAGGGCGATCGCCGCGGGAGCCTCGTAGACCTCGCGGCTCTTGATGCCGACGAGACGATCCTCGACAACGTCGATTCGCCCGACGCCGTGCTTACCGGCGATTGCGTTGAGCTGCTCGACGATCGCGAGCGGGCCGTGCGAGACGCCGTCGATCGCGACCGGGATGCCCCGCTCGAAGGTGATGACGATCTCGTCGGCCTCGCGGTTGACGTTGGGGTCTTGCGTGTACTCGTAGAGGTCCTCGATCGGTGCATTCCACGGGTCCTCGAGGAACCCTGTCTCAACCGCGCGGCCCCAGACATTCTTGTCGATCGAATACGGGTTCGCCGCGCTCTGGCGGATCGGCAGGTTGTGCTCGTTGGCGTAGACGATCGCCTTGTCACGCGTGAGGGCGAGGTCGCGCACCGGGGCGATGCTCGTGAGCTCGGGGGCGAGGGCCGCGACGGCCGCCTCGAAACGCACCTGGTCGTTGCCCTTGCCGGTGCAACCGTGCGCGACGCTGTCGGCACCGAGTTCGCGGGCAACCCTCGCCAGATGCTTGGCGATCACCGGGCGGCTGAGCGCCGAGACGAGCGGGTAGCGCTTCTGGTAGAGCGCGTTGGCCTTGAGCGCGGGCATGAGGTAGTCGCTCGCGAACTCGTCGCGTGCGTCGACGACGATCGCCTCGACCGCGCCGCAGTCGAGCGCGCGCTGGCGGATGTCATCCATGTCTTCGCCGCCCTGCCCGACGTCGACGGCGAGGGCCACGACCTCTTTGCCGGTCGCATCCTTGAGCCAGCCGATGCCGACCGAGGTGTCGAGACCCCCGGAGTATGCGAGGACGACGCGTTCTGCCATGTAACTGCTCCTTGTGTTATTCGTTGACAAGCTTAGGGCGCTGGTTCGGCGCCGAACCCTTCCGAAATCCATGCATCCCTCGCCGCCCTCGGCGCGTCTGCTGCAAACAGACGGCGTGTCGCGAGAAATGCATGGATTTCGGAAGGAGGGAGGTCGGGAGGGAGGGGCTAGCGCTGGAGGAGCCAGACCATGAGCGCCTTCTGGGCGTGCAAGCGATTCTCCGCCTCATCCCAGACGACGCTCTGCGGCCCGTCGATCACGTCGGCGGTGACCTCGTAGCCGCGGTCGGCCGGAAGACAGTGCAGGAACAGGGCCTCGGACTTGGCAAGGGCCATGAGCTCCGCGTCGACCCGATACGACCCGAGGGTCGTGAGGCGTTCCGCCTTCTCCTCCTCCTTGCCCATCGACACCCAGGTGTCGGTCACCACGACGTCCGCACCCGCGACGGCCTCGATCGGGTCCGTGTAGAGCGTGATCGATCCGCCGGTCTTGGCAGCCGCGACGTCCGCTGCCGCGACCACCGAATCCGTCGGCGCATAGTCGACGGGGGAAGCCACACGCACGTGCATGCCGGCCGTGGCGCCGGCAAGCAGGTAGGACTGCGCCATGTTGCTCGCCCCGTCGCCGAGGAAGGTGACGGTGAG
>DMKW01000221.1:1085-2809 GCA_003454135.1 Microbacteriaceae bacterium | reverse complement strand
CCAGGAGAATTCGCCTAGTGGCCTATGGCGCACGCTTGGAAAGCGTGTTGGGTGAAAGCCCTCGGGGGTTCGAATCCCCCATTCTCCGCCGATTGAAACCCGTCTCTGATCTGGTCTTTTATAGTTATTGACGAGGGCGTATTTCCCTTCATGTGCTGAGATATGTGCTAAGCCTGATCGAGATGCTCCGCGAAGCGGTTTACTGCGGCTTTCTGCATCGTCGGGGTGACGTGGCTGTAGATGTTCATGGTCGTGGTGATCGTGGAATGCCCCAGGCGCTCCTGCACCACTTTTGGGTGCTCTCCGAGTTCGAGCAGCAGGGTCGCGTGCGTGTGCCGCAGCCCCTTGAGGGTGACCCAAGGTAGTCGGTCGATCGCCTCTTGAGCACGCTCGACGCGGAATGTCCACCGCCGGCCGACCTCGTTTGGGGAGCGGATCGCGCCCGCGTCGTTGCGAACACGTAGGAATCTGCCCGCGCAAGGTCGAGTGAGATCGCGCCACGTTTCGACTTGTATGCCTTCAGGATTCCCACAGTCTCGGGGTCCATGTCGAGGACGCGCGCGGATCCTGTCTTGGTGGACTTCGTCACGTTGCGGGTGGTCACGTCAGCGGCCCGCCTGATACTCAGCCTGCCGCTCGCAATATTCAGGTCGCTCCAGCGGAGCCCGAGGGCTTCGCTGCGCCGCATCCCCGTGAATGCGATGGTGCGCCATAGCGGGAACAGGTCGTCCTTGAGCACGTCGCGGTTCCATGTGAGGAAGGCGTGGAGCTCACCGCCGGTCCAGGTCGTGATCTCGGGGCGCTGTGCGCGGATCTGCGAACCGGTTGGAGCGTTGACGGTGCGCTTCTTCTTCGCTGGATTCGCGGCGATCAGGCCATCGTCGAGCGCCGCGTCGAGTATGGCACCGAGCACAACATGCACCTTGTTCACACTGTTAGCCGAGAGCGGTTTTCCAAGGCCGGTCGTGTCCCGCCGACCCGATTTCTCCAGCTCTCGGTAGTGGGCTGCGATCCTGGTGGCGGTGAGTTTGTCCAGACGGATGTCGCCGAGAGCCGGGGTGATGTGGTTGCGGATGATCTTCCGATAGCCCTGGATCGTCGAGTTTTGCAGTCGGAGCCCGCTGACCCAGTGGTCGGCGTACTCCGCGATCGTCGGCACAGTGCCGTGGAACCTTTCGTTCTGCGCCTTTTTCTTCAACGCTTCGGTGAGCGCCGTCTGTGCTTCTTCGAGGTTCTTGAAGCCACCGCGGGTAATGCGGGTCTCACCAAGCTCTGGCTTCTCGGGATCTTTGAGCGCGTAGATCTGGAATTTCCAACGCCGTCCCGCCTTCGTCGTGTAGTCGGCCAGCGAACCGGCATGTCGTGACCGAGAGCGTCGGGCTTTGTTCTCCTTATGCTCTTCGGAGTCGCTCCCGATGGCCTGGCTTTTCGGGACGTTCGTCATTTTCCGCACCTCTCGCTCTCACTTTCTTGTTATTAGTTGGCGTCGGGTTAGCCGTCGATGGGCATGGCCATCGGGTCGAGTTCGAGCTGGCGTCCGTTGATCATGGCGAGGCGTCCCCGGTGGGTGGCGATCCGTTTCTCGTAGACTTCGCGCGGGGTGACCCCGACTTGCCCGTGGTTGTACTGCGCGAGGATGTCTTCGGAGCGCCGTATGTAGCTGGCGGAGTCGAATGCCTGCTCCTTCCAGTACCGCAGAAGGTCCTCGGTGGTGAGTTTGACCG
>DMKW01000221.1:0-967 GCA_003454135.1 Microbacteriaceae bacterium | reverse complement strand
GGGGTGAGTAGGGCGGCCGGGGTGGTCTCCAGGGCGTAGGCGAAGACGGTGAGGTCGTCCACGTCGACGCGGCGGTCGCCGTTCTCGATCTTGCTCAGCGCCGAAGGCGAGATGACCCGACCCGTCGCTTTGATCCGTGCGGAGAGCTCCCGTAGGTCGACGCCGGTGTTTTGACGTACCTTGCGGAGATTCGCTGCGACAAGTTCGTTCGTGTGTCCCGCGGGATTCCCGCGCTTCCTATCATCCATATAAGAAACATATACCGTCACTGTTGACACAGCAAGCGCGAACATGTAGATTCTCATATCATCATTTCTCGCTATCCAAGGAACGAGGTACGCGATATGAGAACTGCAACGGTGACGATCGAGACGCTGCGCGAGTCGCGAAGCCTGGTAATCACGCGAACGGAGGCGGCGCAGGCGCTCGGCGTCGATCCCCGCACGGTCACGGTGGGGGTCGAGAACCGTACGATCCCCTCGGTCAGGCTCGGCCGCCGCGTGGTGATCCCGCGCGAGAAGTTCCTGCGACTGTTCGACCCAAACAACGAGTGACCGATCGGCTCGCACCTGGACGCACCGGAGGTTTCTGGATTCTGGGCTAACCGAGAGTCCCGCCACCCTCTTTCTCGGTTAGTGCATCTAAAGTAGAAGTTAGAGACGTGGTTGGGAGGCTTTGATGGCCGAGTACGTCGAGCGCTTGTGGCATCCGGAGGACGCGGGTGGTCTGAGCCGGAAGGACCGGGAACCGGGTCGGTATCTGGCGTATGTGCCAGACGGGCTGGGCGACCGGCTCCCAGCTCTCGGCACAGAGGCGCAGGCGGCCGCAGAAGATGCGCTGGCGGTGCTGGCGCGCGCGGATGAGCGGATCGGGCCGCGGGGCCGGTATCTGAACCATCTGCTGATCCTGTCTCTTATACACATCTCCGAGCCCACGAGACTCCTGAGCATCTCGTATGCCGTCTTCT
>DMKW01000051.1:7407-20286 GCA_003454135.1 Microbacteriaceae bacterium | reverse complement strand
TTCTCGTTAACGTCCCGATCGCCATCGTCCTCATCATTCTCGCCGTTCGAGTCATTGTGTCCGATGATGAAGACCGCGCCCAAAACCATCATTCCGGTCGGAGCATCAGGATCGACGATGCCGACGACGTCGATGCCCTCGGCCCGCAACTCCCGTAGGACTCGGCGACCGATCGGATCCTCGCCGACCCGGCCGAGCCAGCGAACCGAGGTACCGAGCCGCGCCAGACCGATCGCCACATTGCCCTCTGCGCCGCCGATCCCGAGCGTGAACTCGGAGACGTGAGCGATCGATCCGACCGCGCTCGCGCGAAACAGGCCCATGCATTCGCCGAGCGTGACGACGGGCTTCATGAGGCGTCCGCGACGAGGGTTGCGGCGCTCCGGCTCAGCCGTGCGATCGCGTCGTAGTCGCCCGCGGCAATCGCGTCGCGGGTCGCCATCCAGCTGCCGCTGATTCCGAGGATCGCCGGATGTCGCAGGTAGGAGGTCGCGTTGGACGGGTTCACACCGCCGCTTGGTACGAAGCGCACGCCGGCGAAGGGAGCCGCCAGCGCGGCAATCGTCCCGAGACCGCCCAGTCGATCGGCCGGAAAGAACTTGACCACGTCGAGTCCGGCGCGAATCGAACGCTGGATCTCCGTCGCCGTCGCGACCCCGGGCAGCATCGCCACCCCGTGAAGCTGTGCTCGCGCAACGACGTCGTCGTCGAACCCTGGGCTGACCAGATACTGCGCGCCGGCGTCGACGCAGCGATCGACCTGTTCGACGGTAAGCACGGTGCCCGCGCCCACTACGAAACCCGGTATCGAGGCGACCCTGCGGATCGCCTTGAGACTCTGAGGCGTGCGAAGCGTGATCTCCGCGCATCCGATTCCGCCGGTGGCCAGCGCGGAAGCGACATCCGGTGCGCGATCGGCGTCGTCGATGACGACCACGGGAACTATCCGGATGGCCCCGAGCTGCTCGAGAGTCGTTCCCGCCGTCATCGTCCGAGCCATCCGCCATCGACGGGCAGAGTGATGCCGGACACATAGTCCGACGCGCTCGAAGCTAGGAAGACGGTCGCGCCGGCCAGATCGCTCGCGACCCCCCAGCGGCCGGCCGGAATCCGGTCGAGGATGGCCCGTGAGCGGTCAGGAGCATCCTGCAGCGCCTGTGTGTTGTCGGTCGCGATGTAGCCGCCATGCATCGCGATTACGTCGAAGCCCGAGCGCGCGCGTGATTTTCGGCGCAGAACTCCACATCGGCCGAGCGGCAGGGGGCTCAGGGCGCTAATCGTCTTCAACGAGTCGCTCATGCACGCATCCCCGCTTTCCAGACTCTCATTGCGAGTAGCTGGCGCTCGCAAGTACATCCCGAACATTCGCTCTACCCGAAACTGCCCTAGCCGGCCCGCGAACTGCCGGGGCGGCCGCCGACCAACCCGACCACGGCCAGGATCGTTCCCACCCCTTCGGCCACGGCAGTGAGGGCCTTCTCGAAGAACCACACCGGCTCGTACATCGACGGAATCGGGCCGATGGCGGGGAGCTGCACCGCAGTGGACACCAGCACGGCGGCGAGGGCGCTCCCCGCCACGACCAGGGCGACGAAGTAGGCGGGGCGACTTCCCCGGATGAGCACATACAGCGCGGCCAGGATGGCGGCCGCCGATTCGAGGTAGAACAGGTTGCCTTGTCCGATTCCTCCCGGATTCGCTAACTGGTAGCCCGGCGCCAGTCGGATGTGCACGATCGCGTCTGTCACCAGGGCGGCCGCGACCAGCGGCCGCAGCACGGCATCCGCGACCCTGAGTGCAGCGCCGCGTCCGCTCATTTCACTACCAGCGTGCCGTGCATGTTGCGATGGATGGTGCAGTGGAAGGCGTACGTTCCGGGCTTGGTTGGCGCGGTGAACGTGGCGTTGCCGCCGCCCTGGACCGTCACGTCAAAGGATGAGCCGTCGTCGGCCGTGACCGTGTGGGCCTGGCCGTCCATGTTCGTCACCGTCACGGTGGCCCCGGGGGCCACCGACGCCGGTGCCGTGAAGACGAAGTCCTTGATGGCGATCGCGTCGGCGGACGAGCCCGGCGCCCCGGAATCGGTTGCCATCCCGGACGGAGCCTGGCTGCCGACGGACGGTGGAGTCGTCGTTCCTCCGCCGGACGAGCATCCGGCTAGCAACAGCAGGATGGCCCCCGCCGCCGCAATGGTCGCTCTTCTGTTGGCCTTCATGTCGTCCAGCTCCCAACACGGGTGGTTAGTTTCGCGCTCCCGGTTGACTGTTAAACGACAACGGGGCGCATCTGGTTCACGCGCAAGTTCGGCGCGGGCGGTCGTCGTGTTGCGGTGATCGGGCCGCCGATAGTGTTGGTGCCTATGACCACGCCATTCATCGTCTCGATCGAGGTCGCCGCGGCGCTCGCCGCCCACACCCCGGTCGTCGCACTCGAATCCACGATCATCTCGCACGGGCTGCCGCGCCCCCGCAACCACGAGGCCGCGGAGGAGTTCGAGCAGATCTTGCGCGACGCCGGCGTGACCCCGGCGACGATCGCCGTGCTCGACGGCGTGCCTCGGATCGGACTGGATGCTGTCGGCGTTCGCCGCATTGCCGAGGAGGACCTGGCCAAGGCGAGCGTGCGCGATCTGCCCGTGCTGGCGGCGGCCGGCGCATCCGGGGCCACCACGGTCGCGGCGACCGCGCACCTCGCGGCGCTCGCCGGAGTACGAGTGTTCGCTACGGGAGGTCTCGGCGGCGTGCACCGCGGCGCGAGCCAGACCTTCGACGAGTCGGCCGACCTCTCGACGCTCGCCGTGACTCCCGTCACCGTCGTGAGCGCCGGGGTGAAGTCGGTGCTGGACATCGCGGCGACGCTCGAGCGGCTCGAGACCCTCAGCGTGCCCGTCGTCGGCTATCGCACCACGACCTTCCCGAGCTTCTGGCTCACCGAATCGGCCCACGAACTCGACTGGTCGGTCGACTCCGCCGCGCAGGTCGCGGCGATCATGCGAAGCCAGGACGCGCTCGGCCACGGCCAGGGGATCGTGGTGGCCAACCCCATCCCGCGCGACCAGCAGTGGGATCCGGCCGAACACGACCGCGTGCTCATTGAGGCGCTCGCCGCCGCGGACGCCGCCGGCATCCACGGCAAAGCGGTGACGCCGTTCCTGCTCGGCTTCATCGTCAACGCCTCTGAGGGTAGAAGCCTCGAGGTCAACCTCGACCTCGCACGCAACAACGTGCGGCTCGCGGCCGAGATCGCCATCGAGTGGGCGGCGCTGAACGCTCGTGACTGAGCGCGCACGGATCGTCGTGTTCGGTGACGTGATCGACGACGTTGTCGTCGTGCCGCACGGCCCGATTCGGCCGGACACCGACACCGTCTCGTCGATCCGCCGTAGCGCCGGCGGATCGGCCGCCAACACGGCGGCCTGGCTGGGCACGCTCGGTGCCGAGGTCGACTTCGTCGGCGTGGTCGGCCTCGACGACCTCGAGCGCCATCGTGCGCTGCTCGCGGTTGCCGGGGTCACGCCGCACCTCACCGGCGACCCCGAGCTGCCGACCGGATCGATCGTCGTGATCGTCGACGGCGAGCAGCGCACGATGCTGACCGAGACCGGAGCCAACGCCGCGATGACGCCGGATGCCGTCGGCGACGAGCTGCTCGACGCCGCGGCGATCGTGCACTTTACCGGCTACAGCCTCTTCGGCACCCCGGATGACGCGGCCGTGCGTTCCCTCATCGCGCGCGCGAGGGAGCGCGGTGTGCAGGTATCGGTGGACCCGGGTTCTGCGGGATTCATTGCCGACTTCGGCGCCGACCGCTTTCTGGCGGCCGTGACGGGGGTGGACCTGATCTTCCCGAGCCTCGACGAGGGCCGCATCCTGAGCGGGCTGACCACGCCGGAGGAGGTCGTCGCTCGGCTTGCCGAGCACTTCGCCGTGGTGGCCCTCACGCTCGGGACCGACGGCGTTCTCGTGGTCCAGCGCGGCCGTGCCACTGTACGCGTTGACGCGATCGAGACCGAGATCGCGGACCCGACGGGGGCCGGGGACGCGTTCGCGGCCGGGTTTCTCGCCGAGTGGGTTCGGCACGACGACGCGGCGGCGGCGGCGCGCGCCGGAGTGCTCGCCGGTGCGCGGGCCGTCGCGACTATCGGCGGTCGCCCGCCCGCTTGACGAATGCGTGGGCCTCGAGCGCCATCGGGGTCACGTTCCGGCGAGCCGCAACTTGTCGCACAGCGCGGCGAGGGTCGTGAGTTCCTCGTCGCTGAGGGATCCGCCCACCCGCTCGGCGATCGATTCGATGTGGCTGCGCGCGACGGAGCGGAAGAGCGTGAAGCCTTCATCGCTCAGCCGCACGACGATGCCGCGGGCGTCATCCGGATCATGCAGTTTGGTCACGTAGCCGCGGGAGGCGAGGCGATCCACGAGCCGGCTCACGCTCGGTTGCGTGATGAGCAGGTGCTCGTTGAGGTCTTTGAGACGCAGTTGCCGGTGCGGTTGCCTGGACAAGTTGAACAGTACATCGTATTCGTTGAGCGATAGCTCGCCGGTGGGAAAGTCCGACTGGAGATAGCGCATCACAGAGACTTGGGCGCGAAACAGGGCCTCCCACGCGGAGACGGCGATTGTCGACTTGCTCACGCGCTAACTCTACGGAACGGCCGGGCGGAAACCGGGAGGCACGGGTTCGGCGCGAAAGCACCCGCCACAGCCGAAAATGAGGCCTTAAACAGGATTGAGGGCCGGTTTCAGAGGCTAGAAACCGACCCTCTCCCTTGCACCAAGAGTGTCCTGCAATCACATTCCGCAGAAGCTGCCACAGCAAACAACTTCTGCTCTTGAACTATATAACGGTGCGATAACGAAGCGCTAGTTATCAAACTGTTATTTTCCTAAGAATTTTGCCAGCGCTTCCTGTGTGCCCGATCTCGTGCCGTGCCGGAGCTTCCACTCGGGGTGAATCGCGACTTTCATCGCGGAAAAGTCGCCACGTGGCCCGGCTCGACGCCGTCTGGCCGGGTGCCCCGTGCCGTGCCGTGTTGCCGGCTGGCCCGCGCGGTCTGGCGGTGCCGCCCCGCCGTGCGCATAACTCAGGCTGATCTGCGGTGAGCGACCTCCGTGGCCTGGATTCGCGGGGCGGTGCCGCGCATCCGGAGAATTCAGCCTGAGTTGTGCGCAGTGCGCAGCGCGGAGGGAGTGGAGCGGCTCTGGCCTCGCATGCGTCGGAGCCGCTAGTCGGTGAATTCGTTGTGCCCGCGGCTGAGCCGGGATGTCCGGCCGCGACCTGGGCGAACATTGCCGCCTCGCGTTGACCGTGCGCCCGTGTTAGCAGCCGCACGGACAACGAACGGGTGCATTGACGGGGGACAGCGACCTCTCTGCGAACTACGCGGCGTTGCCGGGAGGAGACGTCGTCCCTAGAAGATGTCGGGGCTCGGTGTCGACGTGTGCCGGATCGAGACGTCGGCGTGGCGGTCGAACCGGTAGCCGACGCCGCGCACGGTGCGCACGATGTCCTCGTAGGCGCCGAGCTTGGAGCGAAGGCGGCGCACGTGAACGTCGATCGTGCGCTCGTTCGGGGCGTCATCATCGCCCGCCGACCAGAGGGACGAGATGAGTTCGGCACGATCGATCGTGCGACCCTCGCGCAGAACGAGGTACTGAAGCAGCTCGAATTCCTTGTAGGTGAGGGCGGCGGTCTCGTCGTCGAGCACGAGACGCTTGCGCGAGAGGTCGATTACGACGCCGCCGTGCGGCTTCTCGGGTGCCTCGGGCTGATGGCGGTGCTTGGCGAGCGCCGACGGGTCTTGCAGGGCGAGGCGAACCACCTCGACATCCCGACCCCCCGCGCCCTGGGGGGCGATGGCGACCGCGGCGTAGGTCTCGGATGACGGCACGAGCTCCGCGGTGAGCTTGCGGAGCGCCTCGACGATGCGCCCGAGGTCGGTGCCGGCTTCTGCCGCCTTGAGTTCGTCGACGCCGACGTAGAGCACGAAACCGCGGGCTTCGGTTCCGCTCGGCACGGCGCGGATGCGGGGAGGCGACTCCGGGGCGACCGGTGCAGGGACGGGAGCCACCGAGGTGAGCCGGCGCGTGGTCGGCTGGGTAGCGGTGAGAGGGTGCAGGAGATCGTAGGTTGCGAGAGACATGTGTCGAATTCCTTGGGAGTGGTGAAGGGCCTCTAATGATGAGGGTGTGATCCTTCGGGATACTTCAGGTGGTGCATGTGGAGGACATAGCCCGTTATGAGGAGCTGACATCCGGGAGTTCGAGCCCCGTTACGGAGCAGAACTCGACAAGGATTGGCCGATTAGGCACACATTCGACAACACATGACAGCGCTGACCGGCATCATCATGCCGGCAGTCCTGGGAGCCTCGAGGGCAATCAGGTCATGCGCGTTCATAGTCATATGACAACTATCTTGCACAGAGCGGCGAAAAGTCAAGCGCGCCGGGGTCGCCGCGCTCGAATCGCGCCTAGACCGTGCCGTAAAGCCGATCTCCTGCGTCGCCGAGTCCGGGCACGATGTATCCCAGCTCGTTGAGCTTTTCGTCGAGGGCGCCGACGACGATCGTGACCTCCCTGCCCTCCGTTGCCTTCTCGACCGCGGCGAGGCCCTCCGGCGCCGCGATGAGGCAGATCGCCGTCACATCCACCGCCCCTCGGTCGAACAGGTACTCGATGGCCGCGATGAGAGATCCGCCCGTGGCGAGCATGGGATCGAGCACGAAGCACTGGCGGTTGGAGAGATCGTCGGGCAGCCGCTCCGCGTAGATGTCAGGCTTGAGGGTCTCCTCGTTGCGCACCATGCCGAGGAAGCCGACCTCGGCGGTCGGAACGAGCTTGACCATGCCTTCGAGCATCCCGAGTCCGGCCCGCAGAATCGGCACGACGAGCGGCCGAGGGGTGCTGATCGCCAGCCCGTGAGCCGTCGCCACCGGTGTCTCGACCGTCACGGCCTCGACGCGCACGTTTCGGGTCGCCTCGTAGGCGAGCAGCGTGACAAGCTCTTCCGCGAGTGAACGGAAGGTGGGCGACGGGGTCGTCTTGTCGCGCAGAACCGTGAGTTTGTGGGTGACGAGAGGGTGGTCGGCAACGTGGACTCGCATAGGCTCAATCTAGCTTGTCGGCCCCACGGTCGGCCCAGTACCGGGAGGTATGCAGTGTCGGTGCCAGCCCTCTACACCGAGCGGATGCTCGAGGCCGTCGCGAGCGCGAAGCTCGCTCTCGCGCATGGCGATGTTCCGGTCGCGGCGATCGTGCTCGACTCGTCAGGAACTGCGATCGGCGTCGGTCGCAACGAGCGTGAACTTCGCCAGGACCCGACAGCGCACGCGGAGATGCTCGCCCTGCAGGACGCCGCCGGCACGACGGGGGACTGGCACCTCACGAACACGACGCTCATCGTGACGCTCGAACCGTGCCCGATGTGCGCCGGGGCGATCCTCGCGGCTCGCGTGCCCGTCGTGGTCTTCGGCGCGTGGGACGAGAAGGCGGGCGCTGCGGGCTCCGTCTACGACATCCTGCGGGATCGCCGGCTGCCGCACCGCGCCGAGGTCTTCGGCGGCGTGGAAGAGGAGGCGTGCGCGGCGCTGCTCACCGACTTCTTCCAAGCGGCGCGCAGCGAGCTCTAGCCCTTCGCGCGGGCGTAAGGGTCCCGCGCGGGTGTTCGTACAACCGCGCGGGGTACATACGCCCGCGCCGCGCAGGTCAGGGCTGCAGGCCGAGCCATTCGCCGAACATCGCGATCGACGCCTGCTCCATGGCCGCTCCGTGCCTCGCCGCCTGCGCACGAAGGTCGTCGGGATCGATCCCGTGGCGCTCGAGCTCCGGCAGACCGTCGGTGATCCACTCTTCGTACATGTCGCCGGTGAGTTCGGGGTGGAATTGCACCGCGAGAGCGTGGTCGCCGAGGCTCCACGCCTCGTTGCTGTACTCGGCGGAACTCGCGAGCCTTGTCGCACCGGACGGCAGTCCAAAGGTGTCCCCGTGCCACTGCATCATCGGCACTCCGGCAACGTGGCGCACGGGCGAATCGAGCCCGGCATCCGTCGGCCGCACCTCGCGGAAGCCGATTTCCACGGTCTTTCCCTTGCGGACCGTCTCGCCGAGGGCCTCAGCCATCATCTGGGCGCCGAGGCAGATGCCGAGGGTCGCGCGCTCGGCCTCGAGCCGGCGCTCGAGAAAGGCGAGTTCGCGGTCGATGAACGGATGCTCGTGCTTCTCGTAGACCCCCATATCGCCGCCGAGCACGACCACGAGCTCCGGCTCGGTGGGGTCGGCCAGCAGCGCGTCGGTCGTCACGTCGACGTAGCGCACCTCGTAGTCGTTCGCGAGCAGCACGGGTTCGAGGTTGCCGAGGTGGGCGATCCCCAGGTGTCGGATGACGAGCGCGACGCGAGCCATCGAGCTAGTCCGCCGCTTTGATGATGATCGCCTCGGTGGAGGGGCTGCCCACGCCGGGAGCCACGTACACGTCGGGTTCGATGTAGATCACACGAGCGATCGGCACAGCTTCGCGCACTCGCGCCTCGAGCGCGTTGATGGCCGTGGCGACATCCGCGAGCTTCTTCTTCCCGGAGAACGCGATCTTCGCCGCCACGAGCATCTCGTCCGGACCGAGATAGAGCGTCTTCATGTGAATGAGGGCCTCGACCTCCTTGTCGGCGTTGATCGCGTCGCGGATGCGTTCGACATCCGCGGTGCTCGCCCCCTCGCCAACAAGCAGGCTCTTGGTCTCCATGCCCAGGATGATCGCGACGACCACGAGCAGCACGCCGATGAGGAGAGTGCCGATCGCGTCGAACACGGCGTCTCCCGTGACGATGGTGAGAACGACGCCGAGGAATGCGAACACGAGACCAGCGAGCGCCGCGACGTCTTCGAGCAGCACCACGGGAAGCTCCGGAGCCTTCGCGTGGCGGATGAACGAGATCCAGCCCTGTTCGCCCCGCGTGTGGTTGGACTCGCGAACCGCCGTGCGCAGCGAGAACGACTCGGCGATGATCGCCACGATCAGCACGACGATGGGCAGCCATGCATTGTCGAGGGGGTGAGGATGCTGCAGCTTGTCGAACCCCTCGTAGAGCGAGAAGACGCCACCGACGCTGAACAGGATGATCGACACGACGAACGCGTACACGTAGCGCTCACGGCCGAAGCCGAACGGATGCTGCTGGTCTGCTTTCTTCTTCGAGCGGGAACCGCCGCGCAACAGCAGCACCTGGTTACCGGTGTCTGCGAGGGAGTGCACGCACTCCGCGAGCAACGAGCTCGAACCGGAGAATGCCCAGGCCACAAACTTCGTCACCGCGATCGCGAGATTGGCGAGCAGTGCCGCGACGATCGCTCGGTTGCTGCCCTGTGTGCTCATGCCGTCAATCCTAGGATGGTGGGATGACTACCCTCCCGACCATCGCCATTCTCGGAGCGGGTTCGATGGGAGGGGCGATCCTATCCGGACTGCTTTCGCCGACGGTGACCGTGACCGGCGGCATCCGGGTCACCAATCGCACCGAGGCCAAGGCGGCGCCGCTGCGCTCGCCCGTCGTGACGTCTCTCGCCCTGGAGAACACGCCGGAGGCGAACCTCGACGCGGTGCGCGGAGCCCGTATCGTGCTCGTCGGGGTGAAGCCGGCGATGGTTCCGGATCTGTTGCGCGAGATCGCGCCGGCCCTCGCGCCGGACGCGATCGTCGTGAGTGTCGCGGCGGGCGTTCCGACGGCGACGATGGAGGCGATCGTGCCCGGCGTCGTGCTGCGTGCGATGCCGAACACTCCCGCCGTGGTGGGGCGGGGCGTGACGGGGCTGAGCGCCGGGTCGCGGGCGACCGCCGAGCATCTCGCGCTCGCTCAGGCCCTGTTCGAAACAATCGGCGAAGTGCTCGAGATCGACGAGAGCCGCATCGACGCGCTCAGCACGATTTCCGGATCAGGACCGGCCTACGTCTTTTATCTCATCGAGCAGCTAACCGCCACGGCCGTCGGCATGGGGTTCACGGAGGAGGAGGCGGCCACCATGGTGAACGGGACCTTCCTCGGTGCCGCGGAGCTGCTCGTCGCGTCCGGGGAGAGGCCGGCCGAGCTGCGGAGGAGGGTGACGAGCCCCAAGGGCACGACCGAGCGCGCGATCGCCGTACTCGAGGCGGCCGACCTGCGGTCGGTCTTCGACCGGGCCACCTCCGCCGCGCTCGCCCGCGCCCGAGAACTTGCCGCCGGCTGACCGGCGTTCTTTATTGGGGTGAGCCCGCAGGGCCGGTAGCCTGTCGGAATGGCTGACATCTTTGACGTGGTTGCTGACCCTACCCGCCGCGACCTCCTCCAGGTGCTTCTCGACCGCTACGTCAACGTCGACTCCGATTCCGGTGAGATCAGCGTCGGTGAGATCGTCGACAAGATGGGGCTCAGCCAGCCGACCGTGTCGAAGCACCTCAAGGTGCTTCGCGATCATGGCCTCGTGACCGTGCGCGAGGAGGGCCAGCACCGGTACTACAGCATCGACACGAGCCCGCTCGAAGAACTCGAAGACTGGCTCATCCCGTTTCTGAGCGCCGACTTCGACACGGCGACGGAGGCGGCGTCGTCCGCGGTCTTCGCCGCGTGGTCGGGAGTGCAGGTTCCCGAGCCGTTCCGTCGCGCTGCCGACACGCTGCAGCATCCCGCCGATGCCGGAACCGCGGTCGGACGCGCCGCCGCGGCGGCGTCGTTCCAGGCTCGCACGGCCCTGTACGACGCCTCGCAAAATGTCGAGCGCCGCGTCATCGACCCGATCAAGAAGAAGCTCGGCCGCAAGGACGATAAATAGGCGGTTGCCCGCCAAGCACGTTAGCCCCTACAGTTACGATTTAGCACTCCAGTAACACCCGTTGCGAGTGCGGACGTTCCCAATCTCACTGGAACACAAAGGGGCACAGCCGATATGACACGCGATCTCTCCGACGTGCGCTTTCTCACCGTTGCTGAGGTCGCAGACATGATGCGCGTCTCGAAGATGACCGTCTACCGTCTCGTGCACTCTGGGGAGCTCCCGGCCATCCGGTTCGGCCGCTCGTTTCGCGTGCCGGAGTCTGCCGTCCTGGCGGCGATCGACTCCCACATCGCCGACGTCGGCTGACCGGCCGGACTTGGCGCGGTTAGTCAAGCCCGCGCCGTGCGGGTAGAATGACCCGAGGCAATTTTTCCGCGGTTCTGAACGGACCCGGTCGTCCCTTCACGGACAGTTGAAGCCAGAATTTATGAGGTGCGTATGGGTTCCGTAATCAAGAAGCGTCGCAAGCGCATGGCGAAGAAGAAGCATCGCAAGCTGCTTCGCAAGACTCGTCATCAGCGTCGCAACAAGAAGTAGAGCACTCTCGCGAGTGACCTGCTCAACATGAGCGCCAGACCCTGGAGGTCTGGCGTTTCCTGTTTCTGCGAACGAGTCTGCCCGCGAGCTGCGGCAGTACTCTGGCATGGTGCCCAACGCCGAGTTGACCCTCATCCGCAAGCCCGGGTGCCACCTGTGCGACGTGGCGCGCGAGGTCATCGACTCCGTGGTGCTCGAGCTCGCGTCGAACGCGGCTGCTCCGTCGATCACGGTCGCTGAGCTCTCGATCCTCGACGACCCGGCCCTGCTAGACAAGTACGTCGAAGAAATCCCCGTGCTGCTGCTCAACGGGCGCGTGCACAACATCTGGCGCGTCGATGCCGAACGGCTGCGCGCCGCCTTACTGGAGATCTAGCGAATGCTCAAACACGTCGTGTGCTGGAAGATTGCGGATACCGACAGCGCGGAAGGCCGGGAGAAGATCGAGCGGATCGTCTCGGGCCTGCAGTCGCTCGTGGGCACGGTGCCGTCGATCCGCGCCCTGAGCGTTGGCCCGACCGTCGTGACCGGCCCCAACCACTGGGACCTCGGGCTCATCGTCGACTTCGACGACGAGGACGGGCTCGAGGCGTACCAGGTGCACCCCGAGCACCAAAAGGTGGGCGGCTACATCCGGTCGGTCGTGCAGGAGCAGGCCACCGTGGATCTCATCGCCTAGTCTTCGCGCAGTTTGGCGGCCGCTTCGGCCTCTGCCCGCGACTCGTACACCGGCTCGTCGAGAACGTAGGCGAGGGTCTCGTCCGGGTCGACGAGCAGCAGGTCGGTCGGTTCATCCGCCGCCTGGAAGTCCGACGAGACGAGCGGTTCGTTGTTGAGGTGCACCGTGAGGATGCCGCTGCCGGTTTCGAGCGACGGAACCTCGAGCGCGCTGATCGGCCTGCCGCCCGCGCGTTCGAGCAGGGAGAACACGGCAGCGCCGACGCCCTTGCCCGCAGACAGGAACGCCTTCTCGTCGACCACGGTGTAGTCGTACCGGGTGCGAACCGTGAACGTGAGCTCGTCGGGCGTTGTCGCCTCGTCTTCCTCGTCCTCGCTGTCGTACAGTTCGTCGAGCGCCTCACCGTACGCGCCGACGGCTTCCCAGAGCAGCCGGTCGACCTCGACGGCCGCGTCGTCCTGGTCCTGTTCGGTCTCGAGCAGCTTGATGTGCCGCTCGAGGATGGCGAGAAGCTCCAGGCCCGCCGCCACTGCCGACTTCCTGCTGTCTGGTGATCCGTTTTCCATGCTCGTCACGGTACCAGTCCGGCTACGGCAGAAGCCTGGTCGGGCCGCGGAAGAGGTAGGTGACCTCGCGCAGGTTCGCCTGGTGCAGCAGGAGCATGAGCACACGACTGAGGCCCATGCCGAATCCGCCGTGCGGCGGCACCCCGTAGCGGAAGAAGTCGAGGTAGAACCCGAGCTCCTCCGGGTCGAGCCCCTTGTCGCGTGCCTGCGCCTCGAGCACGTCGATGCGGTGCTCGCGCTGGGCGCCAGTGGAGATCTCGACGCCGTTGAAGATGAGGTCGTAGCTCTTGGTGAGGCC
>DMKW01000051.1:6794-7294 GCA_003454135.1 Microbacteriaceae bacterium | reverse complement strand
ACGAATTCGTGCCCGAACGTCTCGAGCACGTAAGCGGAGATCTGGCGCTCGCCCTCGGGGTCCATGTCGTCGTCGGCCCGGTGCACTTCGTAGCCGCGCTCGGCCACGATGCGCTTCGCCTCGGCGAGCGGGATGCGCGGGAACGGCGTGGACGGCACGGTCACCTCGACGTCGAAGAGGGCCTTGATCTCGTCGCCGTGCTTCGCCTTGACGGCGGTGAGACCGGCCACGAGGAGGTTCTCGTGCAGGGTCATGACGTCTTCGTGGCTGTCGATCCAGCTGATCTCGGCGTCCACGCTTGTGAACTCCGTGGCGTGGCGGCTCGTGAAGCTCGGGTCGGCGCGGAATGCCGGACCGACCTCGAAGACCTTGCCGAATCCGGCCGGCTGCGCCATTTGCTTGAAGAACTGGGGGCTCTGGGCGAGGAACGCTTTGCCCTCGAAGTAGTTGACCTCGAAGAGTTCGGCCTTGGACTCGCTCGCGCTCGCCATGAGCTTCGG
>DMKW01000051.1:1413-6736 GCA_003454135.1 Microbacteriaceae bacterium | reverse complement strand
CGGAACACGAGGTTCTGTTCGGGGCGGCGCAGGTCGAGAAAGCGCCAGTCCATGCGCTTGTCGATGCCCGAGTCGTCGGCGATGGGGGTCTCGGGGATCGCGCGGGACGCGATTTGGACGGCCTCCAGCTTGACCTCGACGCCGCCGAGCTTCACGCGTTCGTCGTGCTTGAGCTCGCCCGTCGCGGTGAGGAAGCTGCCCTGGCTGAGGGCGGAGATCGTGTCGGCGAGCTCGTCCTCGAGCGGGGAGCCGTCGTCGCCAAAGGCGCGGGGATGCACGAGCTGCACAGCGCCGGACTCGTCGCGCAGCACGACGAACTGCACCTTCTTCTGGTCGCGAACGGTTTCGACCCATCCGGAGACGGTCACCGGCCCGTCGGTGGAGGCGGAAAGGTTCTTGATCAGGGTGCGTTCGCTCACGGTCCTCGAGTTTAGCCGGGATGCCGTGCCGGCCCGATCGCGAGGATTCTGTGCCCCTTTGTCGGCACTGTGCTCCCTCGCGCGGGCACAAACCCGACAACGGTGCACGGGCACCGGGGCGCTGGGCGGCTTCACGGGAATCTGGCAGCGAAGCCAAACGTAGACTGGGGCGGTGGCAGCAACCCAGATCCATCTCGTCCGTCACGGCGAGGTGTACAACCCAGAGGGCATCCTCTACGGGCGGCTTCCGGGCTACCACCTTTCCGAACTCGGGCACAAGATGGCCGCGGCGGCCGCCGCCAACCTGCAGGGGCATCCGATCGTGAAACTCCATTCGAGCCCCCTTCAACGCGCCCAGGAGTCTGCAAAGCCGTGGGCGGATGCCTTCGGGCTCGACATCGTCACCGATGAGCGACTCATCGAACCGCTCAACAGGTTCGAGGGCGGCAGCTTCGAGTTCGGTCCCCGGGTGCTCACCAAGCCCCGGGCGTGGCCGTGGATCATCAACCCCTGGAGGCCGAGCTGGGGCGAGCCGTATGTGAGCGTCGCCGCGCGCATGCTCGCCGCCATGAACGAAACGTGGGATTCCGTGGACGGCGGCGAGATCGTGATGGTGAGCCACCAGATGCCGATCGTCATGGTGCAGCGCTCCCTCGCAGGCAAGAAGCTCTTCCACGACCCGCGCAAGCGCCGCTGCCACCTCTCGAGCATCACGACGATCGAGAAGCGTGGTGATCGGTTCGTCGAGGTCGGCTACCAGGACCCGGCGGCGGAGCTTCTCGCCCAGTCGATCGACCTCGGAGCGGTATGAGGGGGCGGCTATCCGTCGTCGCGCTCGGTCTCGCGGCGGCCATTCTCCTGAGCGGCTGCAGCTCGAACGACAAGCTCGCCGCCGACTACGGCAGTGGCGGCGGCACCGACTACACCAACGACTCCGGGCTCCCGGTGCTCGTGAAGCCGGCCGATCGCCAGAAGCAGCTCGACTTTTCGTCGAAGACCATCGACGGGATGCCCTTCTCTCTCAAGGGCTACCGGGGCCAGGTCGTGGTCGTCAATTTCTGGTACGCGAGCTGCGCGCCCTGCCGGGCCGAGGCGCCCATCCTCGAGGGGTTGTACGAGAAGTACCAGGACAAGGGCGTGACGTTCGTCGGCGTCAACATCTCCGACCAGGCCGATGCGGCCCTGTCGTTCGAGAAGACGTACGGTGTGACGTACCCCTCCGTGCTCGACGTCGACAGCGGGGCGGCACGCATCGCGTTCAGCGGCGCCGTCGCAGCGAGCGCCGTGCCCACGACCTTTGTGCTCGATGCGAAGGGCAGGATCGCCGCGCGCATCGTCGGCGAACTCGAGTCGGCATCCATCCTCAACACCCTCATCTCAGACACCGCCGCCGAGGCGAAGTAGTGAGCTCGATCACCGACATTGTGTTCGGCGGAAACCTGCTGCTCGCGATGCCGATCGCCCTCGCCGCTGGCGTCGTCGCCTTCGCGTCGCCGTGCGTGCTTCCCCTGGTGCCGGGGTACCTCGCCTATGTCGGCGGTTTCGCCGGAACCCCGGAGAAGCGCGAGCGCGGCCGGCTGCTGCTCGGAGTGTCGCTCTTCGTGCTCGGGTTCAGTCTCGTCTTCGTCACGATCAACCTCCTCTTCGCCGCTGCCGGTGCCCTGCTCGTGCCCTGGATCGACCTCATCACCCGCATCGCCGGGGTGCTCATGATCGTGATGGGCCTCGTATTCATCGGCCAGTTCAGCTTCATGCAGCGTTCGTTCAAACCCGAGTGGCGGGTGGCGACCGGCCTCGGTGGTGCGCCGTTGCTCGGCATCGTGTTCGGGCTCGGCTGGACGCCGTGCATCGGTCCCACGCTCACCGCCGTCTTCGTGCTGAGCGCCGGCAGCGGCAATGTTTGGCGGGGTGTGCTGCTCGGCGTGCTCTACTGCCTCGGCCTCGGCATCCCCTTCCTGCTCGTGGCTCTCGGGCTCAGCTGGGTCACCGGGGCCGTCGCGTGGCTCAAGCGGCACATCCGGCTCATCAACGTGATCGGCGGAGTGCTGCTCATCGCCATCGGCGTGCTCATGGTCTCCGGTCTCTGGCGCGTCATCGTCTCCAACCTCGGGGCGGTGATCGGCAGCTTTGTCTCGCCCATCTGACCACATCGATTCACCGGCCCCGAGCCCCAGGGGCGACGGCGTCGCCCAGCCCAGGCTCGGCCCCATCGGGTACCTGCGGTTCTTCTGGCGCCAGCTCACGAGCATGCGCACGGCGCTCTTCCTGCTGCTGCTGCTCGCGATCGCGGCAGTGCCGGGCTCGCTCTTTCCGCAGCGCAGTTCCGACCCGAACGGCGTCACACTCTATTTCAGCAACAACAAGGGCCTCGCGCCCGCGCTCGACAAGCTCCAGCTCTTCGACGTGTACACGTCGGCGTGGTTCTCGGCCATCTACCTGCTGCTCTTCATCTCGCTCATCGGGTGCGTGATCCCGCGCACGATTTTCCACGCGAAGGCGCTCGCCTCCCCGCCGCCCAAGACCCCGGCGCGCCTCGAACGCCTCGGGGCGTTCAGCGCATTCGAGGTCGCGCCGAACCAGACGGATGCCGCGGGCAATCCGATCACGGCCGCGTCGGCCACCGAGGCGGCGCGTGCGATGCTGCGCAAATCCGGCTACCGGGTGAAGCTCTTCGATGGGCCGGAGTCCGCGGGCGGACCGGCGCTCTCGGTCTCCTCCGAGCGCGGCTACCTGCGCGAGACCGGCAACCTCGTGTTCCACATCGCGCTCATCGGCATCCTGCTGTCCGTCGGCATCGGCGGCGGCTTCGGCTACACGGGCCAGAAGGTGCTCGTGACCGGCCAGGCCTTCGCCAACGTGCGCCTCACCTACGACTCGTTCAGCCCCGGGCGCTTCTTCACCGACTCGGCCCTCGTGCCGTACCGCCTCATCCTCAACAAGTTCACGGCGAAATACGAGGAACAGAACCTCAACGCCTACGGCCAGCCGATCGACTACACGGCGAACGTCACGACATACGACGAGGCGGGCACGCCCACCAAGGCCGTGATCAAGGTCAACGACCCCCTGCGCATCGGGGGCAACGAGATCTACCTGCTCGGCAACGGCTACGCGCCGTCGGTCACGGTGCGCGACCCGGATGGCAAGGTCGTCTTCTCCGAGGCCGTGCCGTTCCTGCCGCAGGACGCCAACCTCACCTCCATCGGAATCGTGAAGGTTCCGGATGGGCTCAGCACGCAACTGGGGATGCGCGCGTTCTTCTACCCGACCGCGTCCAAGACCTCCGCCGGCACCTTCGCATCGACGCACCCCGACCTGCGCAACCCCATGCTCTCCCTCGTGCTGTACACGGGCGACCTCGGCATCAACAAGGGTGCGCCCAAGTCGGTATATTCGCTCGACACCGACAAGATGACCGAGATCGCCGGACCCGGCGCCGCCTCACGCACGAGCGCGCTGCGGCTCAAGCCGGGCGAAACGACCCAGATTCCCGGTGGCCTCGGCTCGATCACGTTCGACAACACGGCGCCCAGGTCCTCCCCGAACAACCTCGAGCAGAGCGTGCCCCGCTTCGCGTCGCTCGATGTGCATCGGGACCCGACCCAGGGCTGGGTGCTGTTTTTCGCCATCTGCGTGCTCGCCGGCCTGCTGACCTCGCTCTTCATTCCGCGACGCCGCGTGTGGGTGAAGGCGATCGAGCAGCAGGATGGGAGCATTCGCCTCGAGTACGCCGGCCTCGCCCGGGGTGAAGACCCCGGACTCGAGACGGCAGTGGCCGACATCGCCGAACGGCACTCCCGGCGGCTCGGGCTTAAGCTGACATCGTGACCACCGAAACCCTGGCGTCTTACTCGCTCGTCGCGATCTACTCGGCGATGGCCGTCTACCTCTTCGCGTTCATCGCGTTCACGCTCGACCTCGCCAAGCGGTCGGCCGAGACACCGGCCGCCCTCGTTGCGGCACCGGCCGCGAAGATCGGCAAGCTCTCGAGCGCCGGCGGCACGACGGCGACGCTCGAGCGGCCAGCCGTCCCGTCGGCGCCACCCGCATCCCAACGCCCGTCCGGCCGGTTCGAGCGGGTCGCGTACGCACTCACGATCCTCGGCTGGCTGTTGCATGTCTCCGGAACCGTGCTGCGCGGGGTGGCGGCGCACCGCGTGCCGTGGGCCAACATGTTCGAGTTCTCGCTCACGGCATCCGCCATCATCGTCGGCGTCTTCATCGTCGTGCAGGTATGGCAGAACCTGCGCTTCCTGGGCGCCTACATCACCGGTTTCGCGCTCATCGTGCTCGGGTTCGGCACCGTCGGCTTCTATGTCAATGTCGTGCCCCTGCCGCCGGCGCTGCAGTCGTACTGGCTCGTGATCCACGTCTTCGTCGCGACGCTCGGCACGGCGTTCTTCGCGATCGGCGCCGGCCTCTCGCTCGTGCAGCTTATCCAGGCGCGGCGCGAGGCGAACAAGTTCGCTGGCCTCAAATTTCTCGACACGATTCCGGATGCCGTCAAGCTCGAAAACCTCGCCTACAGAGTGATCGTGGTCGGCTTCGTATTCTGGACCTTCACCCTCATGGCGGGCGCGATCTGGGCCGAACACGCGTGGGGCCGCTACTGGGGCTGGGACACCAAGGAGGTCTGGACCTTCATCATCTGGACGATCTTCGCCGGCTACATCCACGCGCGAGCGACCCGCGGATGGCGCGGCTCACGCTCGGCCTGGCTTGCGATCATCGGCTTCTCCGCCGTGATGTTCAACTTCACGATCGTCAACCTCTTCTTCAAGGGACTGCACGCGTACAGCGGGCTGTAGGTCGGACCGCGCGGGTTTCGCGTGGGCGGGTCCCGCGTCATCCCGCGCAGGCCGCCCCGCGTCATCCCACCCAGGCCGCCCTGCGTCATCCCACCC
>DMKW01000051.1:0-1252 GCA_003454135.1 Microbacteriaceae bacterium | reverse complement strand
GTGGTCGTCGTCGTGGTCGTGGCCGTGGCCCCGGCCCCGGGGCGGCGATGCCGCGCCGCGCGAAGTGCCCAGCTCGCGGTTCACCGGCGCCTACTCCGCGAGCAGCTCGCGCACCCTCGGCGCGACCTGCGTGCCGTACAGCTCGATGCTCGACATGAGCTTCTCGTGGGCGAGCGTGCCGTTGGAGTACTTGAGGTCGAAGCGATCGAGATCGAGCGCCTTCGCGGTGCTGGCGATCTTCTGCGCCACGGTCTCCGGGGAGCCGACGTAGAGCGATCCGTGGTCGGCCTCCTGTTCGAAGGATTCGCGGCTCATCGGGCCCCATCCGCGCTCCTTGCCGATGCGGTTGGTCATTTCGGAGTGGTGCGGCCAGAGCTCCTCGCGGGCCTGCTCGTCGGTCTCGGCGATGTGGCCCGGCGAATGCACGCCGATCTTCGGGGTCGGCAGCCCGAACTGCGCGAGCGCGCGGTGGAACAGATCCACATACGGGGCGAATCGCGCCGGCTCCCCGCCGATGATGGCGAGCATGAGGTTGAAGCCATAGCGGGCGGTGCGCACGACCGACTCCGGGCTGCCGCCCACACCGATCCAGGTGGGGAGAAGGCCGTTCTCGACCGGCGGATATACGGACTTGTCGACGACCGGAACGCGAACCGTGCCCGACCAGTTCACCGGCTCCTGCTGGCGCACGGCGGCGAACAGCTCGAGCTTCTCTTCGAACAGCTGCTCATATTGGGCGAGGTCGAGTCCGAATAGCGGGAAGGATTCGGTGAACGAACCGCGCCCAAGGATGACCTCCGCGCGGCCGTTCGAGATGCCGTCGAGGGTCGCGAATCGCTGGAAGACCCGGATCGGGTCATCCGAACTCAGTACAGTGACGGCGGTGCCGACGTGGATGCGTGCCGTCTGCGCGGCGATGGCCGCGAGCACCACCTCGGGTGCCGAGACGGCGAAGTCCTTGCGGTGATGCTCCCCGACGCCGATGTAGTCGAGGCCCACCTTGTCGGCCAGCACCCCCTGCGCGACAAGATTGCGCAGCACCTGCGCGTAGGGCACCGGCTCGCCGTTGGCGCCGTTGGTGACGTCACCGAAGGTGTCGATTCCGAGTTCGAGCTGCTGCGGCATGATTTTCTCCGAGGTAGGGCTAGGTGTATGCAAATGCATGGAAGCGAACCGTGTCGGGTGCCACGGTATTCCCTCCCGTCGACTCGGGGAAGAATTTCTGCCTCGTTCGGCAGGCCGAAGTGACCCT
>DMKW01000118.1:18377-19008 GCA_003454135.1 Microbacteriaceae bacterium | reverse complement strand
CGAGCTCGACGCTCTAGACCTGAGCACCGTGGACGGGGTCGCGCAGGGTCGCGAGACGCTGCAGGCCCTCATCGACTCGGGCACGCGCGTGGATGCCGTGGTGTGCGCGAGCGACTCGCTCGCTCTCGGAGCGCTTCTCGCCGTCGGCGCGAACGTGCCGGTGATCGGCTACGACAACACTCCGGTTGCCGAGGCCGTCGGCCTCTCGAGCGTCGAGCAGCCGCTCGACGAGGTGGCGGCCGGGGCGCTCGAGCTGTTGCTCGGTCCGAGCGGGGGAGAGATCGTTGGCCGGTCCGCGTCGTCGACCGACCCGCGACATCGGCTTGTCACGCCGCATCTCGTCATGCGTGAGCGCTCGGCGATCACCGGCTCCCGCTGACCTCGACTCCGACTAGTTTCTGACCGGGTTCTTGGCTGGCGGGTTCTTGGCCAACGGCGCGGCGGGCGGCAGCGGCTTGCGCGTGACCGGGCGACGCGGTTCCCCGCGGCGATCCTGGCCGGGCAGGGGGCGGTACGGCCGGCCGTAGAGCGCCTTCGACGAGTCGAGCAGCCAAGGCACGAGCGCGATCGTCACGCCATGGCAGAGCATGAGCTTCTGCCGGATGCGCCTGGCCTTGTGGTTGTGCAGCAG
>DMKW01000118.1:12635-18252 GCA_003454135.1 Microbacteriaceae bacterium | reverse complement strand
GCCTTGATGTACTTGATGAGCGGCATGCTGATGTCCCGGTACGGCGACGATACGATGCGCAGCGGCACCTTGATGTTCATCTCGTCCCACTGCTTCGAGAGCAGTTCGGACGCCTCATCGTCGATGCTCACGTGGATCGCCTCGATGCTTTCGTGGCGGGCGGCGATCGCGTAGTCGAGCGCCTTCAGCGTGGGCTTCTGCATCTTGCCGACGAGCACGATGGCGTGGTCGCCAGACGCCCCGAAGGTCGTCGTCGGGTCGACCTCGATGTCGTGAGCGACCTTGGCGTAGTAGCGGTTGATGCGCAGCATGAGATAGAAGAGCACGGGCATGATCGCGAACACGAGCCACGCGCCGTGGGTGAACTTGGTGATGGTGACGACGATGAGCACGATGCCCGTGAAGAGGGCACCGACGGCGTTGATGGCGCGGCTGCGGTAGACCTGGCCGCGGTTTGTGCAGCCCTCCCGCAGCATCCGGGTCCAGTGCACGACCATGCCGGTCTGGCCGAGCGTGAACGAGACGAATACGCCGATGATATAGAGCTGGATGAGCTGCGTGAGGTTCGCGCGATAGACGAGGAGCAACACGATCGCCGCGCCGCTCAGCACGAGCACGCCGTTGGAGTAGACGAGGCGATCGCCGCGAGTCTGAAGCGACTTGGGGGCGTACGAGTCGCGCGCAAGCACCGAACCGAGCAAGGGGAAGCCGTTGAACGCGGTGTTGGCCGCGAGCAGCAGCACGAGGGCCGTCGCTCCCTGCACGACATAGAACATGAAGTAGCCGCCGCCTGGGAACACCGCCGCTGCGATTTGCGAGATCACGCTCGCCTGGGGCGCGGTCGTGCAGTTCTTGAAGCCCTGCAGGTCGCACGCGGTCTCCGCGTAGTGAACGCGGCTGATCAGGGCGAGCGCCATGATGCCGATGAAGAGCACGATCGCGATCGAGCCCATGAGCACGAGGGTGCGCTGTGCGTTCTTGATCTTCGGGCGGCGGAACGCCTGCACCCCGTTCGCGACGGCCTCGACCCCGGTGAGCGCGCTGCAGCCGCTTGCGAAGGCGCGCAGCAGGAGGAGGATGAAGGCGATCTGGGTGAGGCTCTCCGGTGACTTCACGGTGAACGACGATGACGCGGCGATCGGGGTGTCACTGAGCCAAGTACGCACGAGCCCGGTCACGATCATCACGCCGACGCTTCCGATGAACAGGTAGGTCGGCAGCGCGAAGGCCTTGCTCGACTCGGCGACTCCACGAAGGTTGATTGCGGCGAGCAGAATGACGAAACCGACGGCGATCTCCACCCGCCACGTGTTGAGCACGGGGAAGGCCGAGATGATGTTGTCGACGCCGGATGCCACCGATACCGTGACCGTGAGGATGTAGTCGACGAGGAGCGCCGCAGCCACGACCAGCCCGGCCTTCTCGCCGAGGTTGCGGTGCGCGACCTCGTAGTCCCCGCCGCCGGACGGGTAGGCCTTGATGAGCTGGCGGTAGGAGGCCACGACCACGACGAGCAGCAGCACGACGGCCGCGGCCACCCAGGGGGCAAAGCTCAAAAAGGCGAGCCCGCCGAGGGTAAGGATGAGGAGGAGCTCCTGCGGCGCGTAGGCCACGGAGGAAAGGGCGTCGCTGGCAAAAATGGGCAGCGCCAAATGCTTCGGGAGGAGCTGGCCTTCGAGTTTCTCAGACGCCAGCGGTTCGCCGATCAGCCACCGTTTCGGCGACCGAACTTCGCTAGTCACGAGGAGCGACACTACACCCCTTGCCTGCGGTGTCAATAATTCGTTAGTCCCGCCGTCGAAACCGCTGCCATCATTGGCCATCCGGCTTGCGCCCCCGTGAGGATTCCGTAAGGAAGCCCCGCACGCCCGACCTAGCGACCGGGCATTCGCAGGGAGTCGCGCACGGTGTCGAGTTGGCTCTTGAGCAGGGAGACCGTGTTCTCGGGGATCTCGCCCACGGCGGCGAGGCGCCGCAGGTCGATGCGCACCTGGTGTCGGAACTCGTTGAGCACCATTTCTGCCTCGTGCAGCTGCGAGCTCGTCGTGGACCTCTGCGTGTCCACTCGAATGGTGCGGCCGGCCTCCTTCGCGTCGGCTCGAGCCTCGCGCGCGGCGGCGGCGAGATCGGCGCGCAGGGTCTTCATCGCCCCGTTGACGGATGACCGCACCTCGTCGGCGAGGCGGCGCACGGAGTCCGTGACGTCACTTTCGATGCCGTCGAGTTCGCCCTGGCGCGCCTCGAGTTCGGCGCGGCCGGCATCCGTGATCTCGTAGACGGTCTTTCGGCCGTCCGTCGACTTCGTTACGAGCCCGTCGTCTTCGAGTTTTGCCAGCCGGGGATAGATCGTGCCGGCGCTCGGTACGTAGGTGCCTCCGAAGCGATCGCCGAGCGCCTGGATGAGCTCGTAGCCGTGCATCGGCTGCATCGCGAGGACGCTGAGGAGGTAGAGCCGCAAATGGCCGTGGGCGAAGACCGGGGGCGTCATGCCGACACCGCATGCAGCACCGAGACGTCGCCGCTCACGGTGTTGGCCTTGAAGTCGAGCCAGCTCTTCTCGAGCAAGCCGTACTTGCCGGTGTAGCTCCCGCGCACTCCCGTTATCGTCGCCTCATCGAGCTGCAGCTTTCCGCTTACGGTGTTGATCTTGTACTGCGCCGGCACGCCGGCCTCGAGCCGCGTCGTCACGTCGCCGCTCACCGTGTTGATGCGCACCTCATCCGGCGTTCCCTTGATGTCGAGGAACACGTTGCCAGACACGCTCTCGGTCGTGAAGCGCACGATCTCGCCCGTCGCGGTCACGTCGCCGCTCACCGTGTGCGCCGAGATCTTGCCGTAGTGGTTGCGCACGGCGATCTCGCCGCTCACGGCGTTGAGTTCCAGGTCGCCGTAGTGATTGTCGATAACAACGTCGCCGGTGACCGTGCTGATACGAGCATTCTCGGTGAGGCCGCTGATGAGGGCGCTCGCCGACACGACGCCGAACTTGAGTTCGACATCCCGCGGCACCATGATGCTCACGTCGGCGCTCGCGGTTCCCCTGAACGATGCGAACACGTCGATGAAGTTGTCCCAGCTGAGCTGCGGATGATCGATCTCGAGCGTGTCGCCGTCGATCGACACCTTGAGCGCCTTGCCGCGCACCGAGTGCACCTCGACGCGAGCGCCGGGCTCGTCGTGACCGACGATGTTGACCTGTCCGCCGATCATGCTCACCTTGAGTTTGCGCACCATTTCGATGTCGATGATCTTCTCGCCATCGACGAGCCATTTTTCCAATGCCATTGCCGTGCCCTTCGTTGCGGATGCCGGGCACCCAGTTTCGAGATATATCGCGTTTGCGCAAACTCAAGATATATCGCGTCTTGCCGCCGCGCAACCCCCTCTTCGTCGGGCTGGCGGCTCGGTCGGTCGTCCTCTACGAAGTCATCCAACGAGACGGCGTGCTCGGTCGCGAGGTGACCGCACCCGGGCGTGCGCGGGGCGGACGACCGAGATTGGCGGCGCGACCGGCCCAAAGTCCACCTTGACATTGACGTGGCGTCAACCTCTAGCGTGGAACGCAACGGGGAAGGAGACGACGTGGAAAGATCGATCCAGGACATTGCGCGGTTGTCTGGCACGACATCCCGAACGCTGCGGCACTACGGCGACATCGGGCTGCTCGAGCCGAGCCGCATTGGCGCGAACGGCTACCGCTACTACGACGACGACGCCCTCGCGAGGCTGCAGCGCATCCTGCTGCTGCGCGATCTCGGGCTCGGGCTGCCCGCGATCGCCGACGCACTCGCCGGCACCCGCGAGCATGCGGATGCCCTCGCGCACCACTTGCGATGGCTCCGGCAGGAAAAGGACCGTCTCGACCGGCAAATCGACTCGGTCGAGGCCACGATTCGACGAATGAAGGGAGGTGAACAACTCATGGCAGAAGAGATGTTCGACGGCTTCGACCACGCGCAGTACAAGGATGAGGTCGAGCGGCGCTGGGGCGAGGAGGCCTATGCGAGCGGCGACCGCTGGTGGCGCTCGCTCACGGCGGAGGAGAAGGCGCGATTCCAGCTGGACCAGAAGGCGGTCCAGGACGACTACGCAGCGGCTCTAGCGAGCGGTGCGAGCGTGGAGAGCGACGAGGTGCTCGCGATCGCGCGGCGCCACTACGACTGGCTCGTCGTCGGCTGGCGGGGCAGGCGCCCGACGGCGGAGCAGTTCGTTGGCATGGGCGACATGTACATCGCCGACGAGCGCTTCGGCGCCAACTACGGCGGGCTCGAAGGCGCGACGTACGTGAGAGACGCGATGAAGGCCTTCGCGGCGCGCAACCTTTAGCCCTGCACGAACCAGGAGGGGGCTGCGGACCCTTCCTGGTTCGAGTGGAAGGCCGCACGAACCGGGATCGGTCCATAGCCATCCCGAAGTGTCAGTTCGATCGTCGCGATGATCGACCACAGGGAGAGAGCACCGAGCGATAGCAAGGCGATCACGACGACTCCCCTACCGTGAGCGCATCCATCGGCTTGGGTGCGACATCCGGGGCCGAAGCCCTGTGGACCTCGAGCGCAGCGCCCAGCTGCGGCGGTTCAGGTACGCGCAGCAACGGGATGGTCACGTTGACCATTGGCCCGATCAACACGGCGAAAGCGACGGTTCCGAGGCCTACGTTGCCGCCGAGCAGCCAGCCGACACCGAGCACGACGAGCTCGATCGACGTGCGCACGGTCCAGATCCGCCAGCCCCAGCGACGGTTGACGCCCGTCATGAGCCCGTCGCGCGGTCCCGGGCCGAACCGGGCACCGATGTAAAGTCCGGTCGCCACGGCGAGCAGCGCGAGTCCGCCGGCAAAGAGCAGAGCCTGCGACACAGGGGCGTGCTGAGCGGGAATCAGGGAGAGCCCAACCTCGGCACTCGGACCGATGAGCAGCACGTTGACGAGCGTGCCGATTCCTGGCTTCTGCCGTATGGGTATCCAGAAAAGCAGAACGATCGCTCCGACGATGTTGGTGACCCAGCCGAAGGCGATGCCGGTGTGCAGCGCGATGCCCTGGGAGAGCACGTCCCACGGCGAGACACCGATGCCGGCCCGCACCATCATCGCAATTGCGAAGCCGTAGAGAAAGAGCCCGACAACGAGCTGGACGATGCGGCGCGACATGATGACGATGGAAAGCATGCTTGTATCCAATTCGCAGATTGGCCTTCTGGCAAGATGCCAATTGACGTAGAGTGGCCTTATGTCATCCATTTCCGCTCGAGTATTGGCCTCTTTGGTGCTCGGATGGCGGGAGGCCACCGCGGCGCCGGCCTACTCCGCTCTCGCGGGCCGCATCCGGCTCCTCATCCTGGACGGTCGCATCCCGCTCGGCACGCGCGTGCCGGCGGAGCGCGACCTCGCCGCGCAGCTCGGGGTGAGCCGCACCACGGTAACCGCCACCTACAGCGAGCTGAGGGATGCCGGCTACCTCGACAGCGTGCGCGGGTCGGGGAGCGTCGCCCGGCTGCCCGCGCGCGCCCCGGTCTCGATCGAGAACGCCCACGCCGGCTACCTCGACTTCAGCAAGGCGTCGCTGCCGGCGATCCCGGCGCTTGCCGACGCGGCGCAGCGAGCGGCAGCAGCCCTCCC
>DMKW01000118.1:6521-12561 GCA_003454135.1 Microbacteriaceae bacterium | reverse complement strand
GTCGCGGATCGGTACACGGCGCGCGGGCTGCCGACCGAGCCCGAGCAGATCATGATCACGATCGGCGCTCAGCACGCGATCGCTCTCGTCGCCCGCACGTTGCTTGGCCGGGGAGACAGCGCCCTCGTCGAGTCGCCGAGCTACCCGCACGCGTACGAGGCGTTGCGGCTCACCGGGGCACGGCTCGTGCCGGTGAGCGTCACGGCCGACGACGGATGGGACGAGTCGGCGCTCGAGCAGACCCTCCAGCGCGCGAGCCCCGCGATGGGGTACGTCATGCCGGACTTCCACAACCCCACCGGGCGAACGATGTCGCCGGAGCTGCGGGAGAGCATGCTCGCGATCGCGCTGCGCCAGGGAACGACGATCGTCGCCGACGAAACGACCGCCGAGCTTGCGATCGACGCCGTTGACACCCCGCTGCCCCTCGCGGCCTACGGCCCGGCCGTGCTCATCGGCTCGGTCGGCAAGACCGTGTGGGGCGGGGTGCGCATCGGCTGGATCCGCGCAGAACGACAGCTCATCCAAAAGCTCACCCGCGCCAGGAGCGCCGGCGACCTCGGCACTCCGGTGCTCGAGCAGCTAGTCGTGGCGAATCTGCTCGACGACTTCGACTCGATTCTCGTCCAGCGGAGCGAGCAGCTGCGTCGGGGTCGGGATCATCTCGAGACGGTGCTGCGCCGCGCCTTTCCGGAGTGGCGCGTGCCGCACGTCGCCGGGGGAATGACGGCGTGGATCAACCTCGGGGCGCCGGTGAGCTCGCAGCTCACCCTCGCCGCGCGCAATGAGGGGCTGCTGCTTGCCGCCGGGCCGCGATTCGGCATCGACGGGGCCTTCGAACGCTTCCTGCGGCTCCCCTTCGGATACTCGGCCGAGGAGACCGACCGCGCGGTCGCCGCCCTCGAAACGGCATGGGGTTCGCTGGCCCGGGGGCCGATGGTCGACTCGAGCTTCCTCGCCGAAGTCGTGTAGCGGCGAAGGTACTCCCGCGAGAGTACGCGCTCCTCGAAGGCGCTGAGATAATTTCGAGGGAGGCGCATCGGCGCGCCTGTTTCGACACCGCTTGCCGCGCCACACAGCGTTCAGGGAGAACCCCGTGCACCTCTTGTCCGTCTTCAGCTTGCGCAACCGGGCGCTCATCGCGCTCGTCACGGTCGTCGTCGGGATCTTCGGCGGCATCGCGCTCACGTCGCTGAAGCAAGAGCTCATCCCCTCCCTCTCCCTCCCGCAGGTGTTCATCGTCACCTCGTACCCGGGCGCCTCGCCGGATGTCGTCAACACCGACGTCAGCACGCCGATCGAGAACTCGATCCAGGCCGTCGAGGGGCTCGACGGCACCACCACGAGCTCCACCACCAACTCGTCCACCGTCACGGCATCGTTCAGCTACGGCACCAACATCTCCACTGCCGAACAGAAGGTGCAGCTCGCGATCAACCGCATCCAGTCCCAGCTGCCCGCCGACGTCATGCCGCAGGTCGTGACCTTCAACTTCAGCGACCTCCCGGTGATCCAGATCGCGGTCACGAGCGATCTCGACCCGCGGGAGCTCGCCGCGAAGCTCGCCTCCAACACCCTGACCGACCTGAAGCATCTCGACGGGGTGAGCGACGCGAGCCTGCTCGGCACGATCGGCCAGCGCGTGACGATCACCCCGGACGACGCGAAGCTCGCCGCTGCCGGCCTCTCGTCACAGGCGATCAAGGATGCCCTGGGCGCCAACGGCGCCCTGCTGCCGAGCGGTTCGATCACCGAGACCGGCACGACGCTCAACGTGCAGTCCGGTTCACGCATCACCTCGACAGACGCGATCGGCGCTCTCCCGGTGCTCGGCGGCAGGCAGTCACCCCCGCCGACGATCGCGGATGTCGCGACCGTCGCCCTCGTCGACAACCCGACCGCCGGTATCTCCCGGGTCAACGGCGAGCCGTCCGTGACGATCGCCGTCTCCAAGGCGGCGGCAGGAAACACGGTCGCGGTATCGAAAGAGGTGCGGAGCGCCATCCCGAGCCTCGAGAAGGCGATCGGCGGCAACACCAAGTTCACCGTGGTCTTCGACCAGGCCCCGTTCATTTCGCAGTCGATCGACAGCCTCGCGACCGAGGGTCTCCTCGGGCTCGTTTTCGCGGTCATCGTGATCCTCGTCTTCCTGCTGTCGATCCGGTCAACGCTCGTCACCGCGATCTCCATCCCGGTCTCGGTGCTCATCACCTTCATCGGCATGCAGGCCTCCGGCTACACCCTCAACGTGATCACCCTCGGCGCCCTCACGATCGCGATCGGCCGCGTCGTGGACGACTCGATCGTCGTGATCGAGAACATCAGGCGGCACATCAGCCTCGGCGAAGACAAGCTCGCGGCGATCCTCACCGCGGTGCGGGAGGTGGCTGGGGCGGTCACGGCGTCCACCGTCACGACGGTCGCGGTGTTCCTGCCGATCGCCCTCGTCGGCGACATCACGGGGGAGCTTTTCCGTCCGTTCGCCCTCACCGTGACGATCGCGCTCGCCGCGTCCCTCTTCGTGGCTCTCACGATCGTGCCGGTGCTCGCCTACTGGTTCCTGGGCTCGAAGCCCGCCCACAGGCACTCGGGAGCGCCGGTCGCTGGGGCCGCCGCCGGCCCGACGGGTACCTCGGCGATCGATGAACTGGATCGCCCGACCCGGTTGCAGCGCGCGTACCTTCCCCTGATCCGCTGGACGCTGAAGCGCCCCGTCGCGGTGATCATTGTCGCGATCCTGCTGCTCGGGGGGACTGTCGCGCTCGTGCCCCGGCTCAAGACCAACTTCATCGGCGACAGCGGCCAGAACACGCTCACCGTGAGCCAATCCCTGCCTCTCGGCTCTAGCCTCGCTTCGCGGGACACGGCCGCGATGAAGGTCGAAGCCGTGTTGAAGAAGACGAAGGGCGTCGAGACGATCCAGACCTCTCTGGGCTCGAGCGGCAGTGCGTTGCGGGCCGCGTTCTCCGGCAGCGGCAGCACGACCTTCTCGCTCACGACCGACCCGAACGCCGACCAGACCGCCCTGCAGGCGACCGTGCGCAAGCGCGTCGCGGCGATCACGGATGCGGGCACCATCACTCTCTCGACAGCCGGTTCGGGATTCGCCTCCACCGACATCGAAATCGACGTGACAGCGGGAAGCGACGCCGACCTTCGCAAGGCGTCGGCATCCATCCTCGACAAGGTCAAGAAGCTCTCCGTGGTCGCCGAGTCGTCGAGCAACCTGTCGGCGTCGCAGCCGTACATCGCCGTCGAGGTGAACCGCGCGAAGGCGGCCGAGGTCGGGCTCAGCGAAATCGCCGTCGGAGGCATCGTGACCCAGGCGATGAACCCGAGCTCGGTCGGGTCCGTCGTGATCAGCGAGAAGACGCTCTCGATCTACATCGACAACTCGAAGAAGCCGACCACGACCGACGAGCTCAAGGCGTTCTCCATCCCGACCCGCACGGGCATCGTGCCGCTCTCCGATCTCGCGACCGTCGAGCAGGTCAAGGGTCCGTCGAGCATCTCCACCGTCAAGGGACTCCGCAGCGCGACGCTCAGCGTCACGCCGAACAGCAACGACGTCGGCACGGCGTCCGCCGTCGTCTCGGCGGCGGTGGCCAAGGTGAAGCTGCCCGCGGGCGCCTCGGCGACGCTCGGCGGCGTCACCTCCCAACAGGGCGACGCGTTCGGCCAGCTCGGGCTCGCGCTGCTCGCGGCCATCCTCATCGTCTACGTCGTCATGGTCGCGACCTTCAAGAGCCTGCGCCAGCCGCTCCTCCTGCTCGTGTCAGTGCCGTTCGCGGCCACCGGGGCGATCCTGCTGCAGGTGGTCTCGGGCATCCCGCTCGGCGTCGCATCGCTCATCGGAGTGCTCATGCTCATCGGCATCGTCGTCACGAACGCGATCGTGCTCGTAGACCTGATCAACCAGTATCGAACGCGCGGCATGAAGGTGGGCGATGCGATAATCCACGGTGCCGCGCGTCGACTCCGGCCGATTCTCATGACCGCGCTCGCCACGATCTTCGCCCTGCTTCCGCTCGGCGTCGGGCTCACGGGCCATGGTGGGTTCATCTCGCAGCCCCTCGCTATCGTTGTGATCGGCGGCCTCGTCTCCTCGACCATGTTGACCCTCGTGGTGCTCCCGGTGCTCTATTACCTCGTCGAGGGGGCGAAGGAGCGCCGCACCGATCGGCGAGCGGCCAAGGCGGCCGCCGCGGCGCCCGCCGAGTAGGCGGGTTGGCTAGGATCGGCGGATGGCAACCCCCGACTTCGTGCTCGCTCTTCGAGAGAAGATCGGGCACGCGCCACTCTGGTTGTCCGGCGTCACGGCTGTCGTCGTGCGTGGCGACGAGGTGCTTCTCGTGCGCCGGGCCGACACCGGAGCGTGGACTCCGGTCACCGGAATCATCGACCCGGGGGAGGAGCCGGCGGTCGCCGCCGAGCGTGAAGTGCTCGAGGAGGCGGACATCGTCTCGCACGTGGACGCGCTGGCCTGGGTGAAGGTGATCCCGCCGATTCGCTACCCCAACGGCGACGAATCGCAATACCTCGATCTCGTATTCCGCTGCAGTTATATATCCGGCGAACCGTTTCCCGCTGACGGTGAGAACTCGGCCGCCGAGTGGTTCGCACTCGACGCGCTCCCCGACATGTCCGCGGAGATGATGGACCGCATCCGTGTCGCCATAGACGCGAACGGTTCGACGCGCTTCGAGCGCTGATGTCCTCGGTCAGCCGAGACGTTTCTCCATGCAGACGCTGAACTCGTCGCCCACATATTGGCCGAAGGCGGCGATGCGGCGATAGCCGTGCTTCTCGTAGAGCGCGATCGCCTCGGGCTGCAGCGGTCCTGTCTCGAGCTGGAGCAACGCGATCGATCGCTCCCGTGCGACCGCCTCGAGGGTCGTGACGATGCCGCTCGCGATTCCGTGACCGCGCGCGTCGGCTCGCACGAACATCCGCTTGACTTCGGCCGATCCGTCGCCGCGTTCCACGATCGCGCCAACTCCGACCGCGTCCTCCGCCGACCGGGCCACCACGACGGTCACGCCGGGCGCGGCCAGTTCGCTCGCGTCGAGCAGGTAACAACTGTCGGCCGGATACAGGGAGAAGGCGAACTCGTCACTCAGTCGCAGCAGTTCGGCCACGCCGGGCGCGGTCGCCGGTTCGATGGAAATGGTCATGATTACCAAGCATCTATCATCCGTCGAGCTTCGAGAAGGTGGTGGTGCGATCGCGGCAGATCCGCTCTTCGGAAGGCGGACATCCAGCTGCCGCGCGCACGGCACGGGCAGCGCGAGCGCCGCGTCGCAAGGACACGTGATTGACGATCCGGGCAATCTGATGCGAAATCCGTGGTCTTCGGGTAACGTAGAGAGGTCGGCTCTAGACATCGCGAAATCTTGCGAATGGGTTTGTAAGTCTTTCGGGCCGGTTTCCCAACCTTTAACTACTCCTTATTGGTGCGGGAAAAATCACGTATGTGAACGGTCCTGGCCAAAGACTGCCCGGGTTCCTGCAGAAGCGCTGCTTGTTGGTTGCGCGCTGCCATGCAACTAAACACAACCCGGAAAGAACCATGCCAAATTTCAATAAGCCGGCCGCATCAGGTCGCCCAGCGAAGAAGTACAACTCCACCGGAGCCGCAAAGGCTGGCAGCCGCAGCGAAGGCCACCGCGGCTTCCACGCGGACGCCGCCCCGGCGAAGAAGCGTTGGAACGCGGATGAGCGCTCCTCGCGCACGGGCGACCGCCCGGCCTCGAGCGATCGCCGCCCCAACTGGACCCCCACCAACGAGCGCCCGTCCGGCGAGCGTCCGTCCTATGGTGACCGCCCGCAGCGCACCGAGCGTCCGTCCTACGGCGACCGCCCGGCTCGCACCGAGCGTCCCTCCTACGGCGACCGCCCGCAGCGCACGGAGCGCCCAGCGTACAACGACCGTCCGGCGTACAACGACCGTCCGGCCCGCACGGAGCGCCCCTCCTACGGTGACCGCCCTCAGCGCACCGAGCGTCCGTCCTATGGTGACCGCACCGAGCGTCCCGCATAC
>DMKW01000118.1:0-6276 GCA_003454135.1 Microbacteriaceae bacterium | reverse complement strand
GTCCGGCCCGCACCGAGCGTCCGTCCTATGGTGACCGCCCGCAGCGCACCGAGCGTCCCTCCTACGGTGACCGCCCCACCCGCCCCGCTTACGGTGATCGCCCCGAGCGCTCGTCGAGCGAGCGTCCGTCCTACAACGATCGTCCGGCCCGCACGGAGCGTCCCGCGTACAACGACCGTCCGGCGCGTCCCGCATACAACGACCGCCCGGCTCGCGCCGAGCGTCCGTCGTACAGCGACCGCCCACAGCGCTCGGACGACCGCGCGCCTCGCCGCGACAGCGACTTCTACCCGGCCAAGCGCGCGTTCGGAAACGACGCGGAGCGCACCGGTCACTCTGCTGGATTCCAGCCCCACGAAGACGTCGTCCTCGAGCGCCTCGAGGCAAAGGTGATCACCGCCGGCGACGCCGACGGCAAGACCTGGGCCGACCTCGGCATCGGCGACAACATGAGCCGCCAGCTCGTCGCCATGGGTGCCGAGACCCCGTTCCCGATCCAGGCAGCGACCATCCCCGACGTTCTCGCCGGCAAGGATGTTCTCGGCCGCGGCAAGACCGGTTCCGGCAAGACAATCGCCTTCGGCGCGCCGCTCGTCGAGCGCCTCATGGAGAACATGGGTGGCGCCGGCCGCAAGCCGGGCCGCAAGCCCCGCGCGCTCATCCTCGCCCCCACTCGCGAGCTCGCGATGCAGATTGACCGCACCGTGCAGCCCATCGCGCGAAGCGTCGGCCTGTTCACCACGACGATCGTCGGTGGCGTTCCGCAGTACAAGCAGGTTTCGACCCTTCAGCGCGGCGTCGACATCGTCATCGCGACCCCGGGTCGCGTCGAGGACCTCATCGAGCAGGGCCGACTCGACCTGAGCGAGGTCTTCGTGACCGTGCTCGACGAGGCCGACCACATGTGCGACCTGGGCTTCCTCGAGCCAGTTCAGCGCATCCTCGAAGAGACGAAGGCGGGCGGCCAGAAGCTGCTGTTCTCCGCCACCCTCGACAAGGGCGTTGCGACGCTCGTCAAGCAGTTCCTCAAGGACCCTTCGGTTCACGAGGTTGCCGGCGAAGACCAGGCGTCATCCACGATCGACCACCGCGTGCTCCTCATCGAGCAGCGCGACAAGGGCGCGATCATCGAGCAGCTCGCCGGCGGCGAGGGCAAGACGCTCATCTTCGCTCGCACCCGTGCTTTCGCCGAGCAGCTCGCCGACCAGCTCGAGGACGCCGGCATTCCCGCGACGTCGCTTCACGGTGACCTCAACCAGTCGCGACGCACGCGCAACCTCCAGTTGCTCACGAGCGGCCGGGTCAACGTGCTCGTGGCGACGGATGTCGCGGCGCGCGGCATCCACGTTGACGACATCAGCCTCGTGATCCAGGCCGACGCTCCGGACGAGTACAAGACCTACCTGCACCGCTCCGGTCGTACCGGTCGCGCGGGCAAGGTCGGCACCGTCGTGACGCTCATTTCGAAGTCGCGTCGCCGTCGCATGGACGAGCTTCTCGGCCGCGCCGAGATCAAGGCGTCCGTCGAGATCGCCGGCCCCGGTGACCGCGTGATCGAAGAGCTCGCGGCGCTGTAGAGCAGCAGCTCGCTCTCGAAGGGCGCTCATCCTCACGGATGGGCGCCCTTTGCCGTTCCCCGGAGCGCCCAACACGCGTTTCTCCGGAGGATGTCGCGCTAAAGGACGTGCAGAGGCCATTTCGGGCGCAATTCGGCCGGATGCTCCGGAGAAACGTGAGTTCGCCGGGGTGGGGTGACCGCATCGCAGACGCGAGAGGATGGACGGATGCTGATCCGACCCTTAGCCCAGCCCGACGCCGACGCCGTGGTGGCCCTGTGGGAGCGCTGCGGTCTCGTGCGACCGTGGAACGACCCGCGCGCCGACATCGAGCGCAAGCTCTCCGAGCAGCCGGAGCTGTTCCTCGTCGGAGAGACCGAGGGTGCGATCTCGGCGACGGCGATGGCCGGGTTCGACGGCCACCGAGGCTGGGTGCACTACCTCGCGGTCGACCCTGCGCGGCAGCGGCAGGGGTTCGGTCGGGCCATCATGGCCGAGGTCGAACGCCTGCTTGTGGAGCGGGGATGCCCGAAGCTCAACCTGCAGGTGAGGTCCGACAACCAGAAGGTGCTCGGTTTCTACCGCGGCCTCGGCTACGGGGAAGACCAGGTCCTGAGCCTGGGCAAGCGCCTCATTCTCGACTGACCGCGCCGATCCGCGGCATTGAGAAGCCCGACCGCACAGTTGCATCCGAATCTCCTGTTGGACAGTTGAGACGAGCCCGACGAGCCTAGAAGCATGGACTATACACACCTCGGCCGTTCCGGCCTCAAAGTTTCGCGCCTCTGCCTCGGAACGATGAACTTCGGCCCGCAGACAACGGAGCCCGACTCGTTCTCGATCATGGATTCGGCGCACGACCACGGCATCAACTTCTTCGACACCGCGAACGTCTACGGCGGGGAGCTCGACAGGGGCAGCACCGAAACGATCCTCGGCAACTGGTTCGCGCAGGGCGGTGGGCGTCGCGAGCGCACCGTGCTCGCAACGAAGGTCTACGGCGACATGACCCCGTGGCCTAACGAGGGCAAGCTCTCTGCGCTCAACATCCGTCGTGCCCTCGATGCGAGCCTCCAGCGGCTGCAGACCGACTACATCGACCTCTACCAGTTCCATCACATCGATCGCGAGACGCCGTGGGATGAGATCTGGCAGGCGATGGAAACGGCCGTAGCGCAGGGCAAGATCCTCTACGCGGGCAGCAGCAACTTCGCGGGGTGGCACATCGCAACCGCGCAGGCCGAGGCTCGCCGACGCAACTTCACGGGTCTCGTGAGCGAGCAATCCATCTACAACCTGCTCACCCGCGACGTCGAGCTCGAGGTCATTCCCGCTGCGGTGGGCAACGGCCTCGGAATCATCCCGTGGTCGCCGCTGCACGGCGGGTTGCTCGGCGGGGTAGTGCGCAAGGAGCGTGACGGCAGGAGGCGGCTCGAAGGGCGTGCAGCCGAGACGCTCGCGACCCATCGCGACGCTATCGAGAAATACGAGGACTTCGCGCAGGAGCTCGGCCATGAGCCGGGCGACGTCGGTCTCGCGTGGCTGCTGCATCAGCCGGCAGTGACCGCGCCCATCATCGGGCCGCGCACCCAAGACCAGTTGGATGCCGCGCTGCGCGCGCTCGACGTCACCCTCGACGCCGAGGCGCTCGGCCGCCTCGACGACATCTTCCCGGGCCGCAAGACGGCGCCGGAAGACTACGCCTGGTAAAGCCCCCACCACCGAAGGAATTGAAACCATGAATACACGAACAATCGGCGGCGTCGAGGTCAGCGCGATCGGCCTCGGCGGCATGCCCATGTCAATTGAGGGCCGTCCGGACGAGGCCCAGTCGATCGCCACCATCCACGCCGCTCTCGAACTGGGGGTCACGCTCTTCGACACGGCGGATGCATACCACCTGACCGCGACGGATGTCGGGCACAACGAGTCCCTCATCGCGAAAGCGATCGCCTCGTGGGGCAGTGACACCTCGAACGTGCTCGTGGCCACGAAGGGCGGCCACCTGCGTCCGGGCGACGGGTCGTGGACGGTGAACGGCCACCCCGAGTACCTCAAGCGCGCGGCCGAGGCGTCGCTCGCCCGTCTCGGCGGCGACTCGATCGGCCTCTACCAGTTCCACCGCCCGGACCCTGATGTGCCATACGAGGACTCGGTCGGGGCGATTCGTGACCTGCTCGACGCCGGAACGATCCGGTTGGCCGGCATCTCCAACGCGAACCCGGAGCGAATCCGTCTCGCCCAGGAGATCCTCGGCGGCCGGCTCGCGTCGGTGCAAAACCAGTTCTCGCCCGCGTACCGCAGCAGCGAGCCGGAACTCGACCTGTGCGACGAACTCGGCATCGCCTTCCTGCCGTGGAGCCCGCTCGGGGGTATCCGCTCGGCCGGTGCGCTCGGCGATCGCTTCGCCGCGTTCGGCCGGGTGGCCGCCGACCGCGGGCTCTCGCCCCAGGTCGTGTGCCTTGCGTGGGAGCTCGCCAAATCGCCGCGGGTGATCCCCATTCCGGGAGCCTCGCGCCCGCAGAGCATCACCAATTCGGTTCAGGCGGCCGAGGTCACGCTCTCCGCCGACGAACTCGCGATGCTCGACGCGGCCTGAGCGGGCGCGTCGAACAGCTGATCGATGAACGCGGTGGCGGCCGGGCTCGGCTCGTCCGCCACCGCGACGGCGACCGTCCACTCAGGCATGTCCTCCGGGAGCGCCACGGCGCACAGTGAGTCTGGGCGTTTGGCGGCAAAGCTGGCCGGTACGATCGCCACTCCGAGGTTGTAGCCGACGAGGTCGAGAAGCGGATGCACGTCGTTGACCTCCATGGACGTCCGGTAGTCGAATCCGGCGGCCGCGAAGGCTCGTCGCGACAGCACCTGCGCGCCCCAACCCTGCTGGAATCCGACCATCGGCTCCCGGCTCAGGGATTCGATGTCGATCTCGTCTCCGGCCGCGAACGGATGATCGGGGTGGCACAGGACGATGAGCTTCTGCGAGCTCACCGGCCGCAGCCGCACGCCCTGCGGCACCGGGCCCGTCGCCACGACAAGGGCGACATCCGTGAGGCCGTTCGCAACGTTTTCGAGGTGCTCCACCGACCCGTCGTAGCGCAGCCTCACCTCCACGCCCGGGTTTGCGACTCGAAACCGGCCGAGCTCGGCCGGCAGGTCGATCGCGCCGAGACACGGTTCGGCGCCCACCGTGAGCCTCCCGCGCACGAGGCCCCGCACCGCCGCAACCGCGTTCTGGGCCGCCGCCGCGCTCGCGAGCGTGCGGATCGAATCCGCGAGCAGCGCCTGGCCCGCCGCGGTGAGCTCGACACGACGCGTGCTCCGCACAAAGAGCGAGGTTCCGAGTTCCGTCTCGAGGGCCCGGATCGAGGCAGAGAGGCCGGATTGGGAGATCTGGAGAAGCTCGGCGGCACGTGTGAAGTGCCGCTCATCGGCGACGGTGACGAAGTGTTCGAGCTGGCGCAGTTCCATTCATCGATTCTAGCTCTGAGTGGCGCTGTGACGATAAGCCCGACAGCTAAGCCAGCGCGAGCAGCGCCGCGGCGGCGAGGGCCGCGACGAGGCCGATCCACTGCACGACGGCAATCCGCTCCTTGAGCACGATGCCGGCGAGGATGATCGTGCCCGCGGGCGCGAGCGCGTTGAGCACGGAGACTACCGAGAGGTCGCCGGCTCGAAGCGCGAGCAGAAAGAGAAAAGCGGCGACGGCATCCGTGAAGCCGCAGAGAATCGCCAGCACAAGCACGCCCCCGCGGGCCCGCTCGGGCGGCAATCCGCGCCTCCCCGCGCCCATGATCAGGATCGCTCCCATCACGAGGCCCGTGACGGCGAAACACACGACGAGGGGTGCGGGCCCGCTCGAGGCGGCCGAGAGGTCGATGATCACGAGGTAGGCGCCGATCGCGAGGCCCGCGCCGACCGCCATGACGATGCCCCGAACACTCGGACGCACCGCGCCTGCGCCCGGCACGAGGCAGATCAGGATGACCGCCACCAGCCCGACGAGAAGACCCACGTTGCCGGCGACGCTGAGCCTCTCCCCCCGCGCGAATCCGATCGCGATCGGCACGACGGCAGCGACGACCGAGAGGATGGGTGAGAGAACGCTCATTGGGCCGAGCGCGAGACACGCATAGAGCAGCACGAGCGCGGCGGAGGCCGCGAGACCGGTGAGCGCCCCGATGACGAGGGTATCGCCGCCCCACGTGGTCGGCAGGAGGAGCGAGCCGAGGGCGAGGGTGAGGAAGCCGACCACGGAATTGACGGCGGTGACTCGCACGGCACTCACCCTGCGTGCCGCCATGCCGCCGAAAAAGTCGCTCGCGCCGTAGATGACGGCGCCAAGCAGCCCGAGCAGCACGCTCAGCATGTCAGTCTCCTTCGTCTGCTCCTCACTCTGCCAGAAGGAGCCGACGCGGCCGGCTCACGCCCGGGCGAGGTAGGGGCGCCAGCCTCCGTACTCGCTCACGTCGGGTCCGTTCGGCCACGAACACCCGAAGCCCAGCACTTCGCGCCCGTCGTCGAGGGCAATCGGTCCGAGAGTCATCGGCGCGGGCAGCGCGGCCAGGAAGGTCCCGAGCGCCGCCGGAGAAAGAAGCCAGAGTTCGCCCTCGAGCCGCACGCCGCTTCCCGCCTCGACGCGCGACACGCCCGGTTTTTGCATCGCGCCCGGCAGCGCGAACATGCGATAGTCCGGCGCCGTGTTCACTGTCGAGCTCAG
>DMKW01000003.1:4953-7344 GCA_003454135.1 Microbacteriaceae bacterium | reverse complement strand
TGGAGAGGCAACCGCAAGTCGGCCGGCTTCCTGCCACAAGAGCGCGCCTACTTCGACCGGTTCTTCGGGCCGCTTGGCGAAACTGTCACGGGAGTCGACGAGAGCACCGGACCGGGACTCGGTTGGGTGGATGTCGGGCGTCGATGGGCCGGCGAGGTTGACGGCCCGTACACCTGGTGGTCGCAGCGCGGCCAGGCGTTCGATACGGACACCGGGTGGCGGATCGACTATCACGTGGCAACGCCGGCGTTGGCGGCCATGGTCAGCAATTACGTCGTCGACCGGGCCGATGCGTGGGATCACCGATGGTCGGATCACGCGCCGGTTGTCGTCGACTATTCGATCTAGTTACTCGTCTTCCATCTCGGGTCGCGGCGAACGGTTGTACCCGCCCATGGAGGCCCACCACACCCCCGCCGGCGCAACCATTCGCCGCGACTGCGTCGCGAGCGTCGAAAGAAGAACCGATCTTCGCTTCGCTCGATCCCCTCGGGCGGCGCCCACCTTGTTTTCGCCCCGCCTGCTTTTCTGCCGCTTCGCGTGCACCACCATCGAACTGAAAGACTGGACCACATGAGCTCCGCACCTCGATTGTTTTCCGGCATCCAGCCGTCCGCCGACTCTTTGCACATCGGCAACTACATCGGCGCGCTCGTGCAGTGGAAGGAGATGCAGGCCACCCACGACGCGTTCTTCTGCGTCGTCGACCTGCACGCGATCACGGTGCCGCAGGATCCGGCGGCGCTGCGTGAGCAGACGCGCCGCACGGTTGCGCAGTACATCGCGGCGGGCATCGACCCAGCCGAATCGACCCTGTTCGTGCAGTCGCACGTGCCGGCGCACACCGAGCTCGCCTGGCTACTCAACACGATCACGGGCTTCGGCGAGGCGAGCCGCATGATCCAGTTCAAAGACAAGTCGGCCAGGCGCGGATCCGATTCGGCGAGCGTCGGACTCTTCACCTACCCGATTCTGCAGGCGGCCGACATCCTGCTCTACGACGCTGCCGTCGTTCCGGTGGGCGAAGACCAGCGACAGCACATCGAGCTCACGCGTGACCTCGCCGCTCGCTTCAACGGACGGTTCGGCGAGACCTTCGTCGTGCCGGAGGTGCGCATCCAGAAGGAGAGCGCCAAGATCTACGACCTGCAGGACCCGACCGCCAAGATGTCCAAATCGGGCGAGTCGCCGGCCGGCATCGTCTGGTTGCTCGACGAGCCGTCGGTCACCGCCAAGAAGATCAAGTCGGCGGTGACGGATGCCGGACGCGAGATCCGGTTCGACACCGTCGAGAAGCCCGGCGTCTCCAACCTGCTCACGATCTACTCCGTGCTGGGCGGCAAGACGATTCCCCAACTCGAGGACGAGTATGCGGGGCGAGGCTACGGCGATCTCAAGAAGGACCTCGCCGAGGTCGTCGTAGAGACGTTCGGCCCGATCCGCGCCCGCGCCCTCGAGCTGCTCGCCGACCCGGCGGAGCTCGACCGCGTGCTCGGCGGCAACGCGGACCGAGCGGATGCCGTCGCCCGCGGCACCCTCGCCAAAGCGTACGACCGCGTCGGACTGCTGCCGAGGCGATAGCGGTGCTCACACCGGTCATCGAATCGGAACGCCTGGTACTCGACTCCGTCGTGCCGGCTGACGCCTCCGCCGTCTTCCACTACTGCCAGGACGAAGACCTGCAACGCTGGGTTCCGATACCCAGGCCGTATTCGTCCGCCGACGCGGAGGCCTACGTCACGGATTACGCCGGCCACGCTCGGTCGTCCAACGAGGCCCTGCTGTGGGCCATCCGGGTTGACGGAACGTTCGCCGGCGTCATCGAGCTTCGACTCGAGGCGGTGCGTTCAGCCACGGTGGGGTTCTGGCTGGGCAGGCCCTGGCGCGGACAAGGCCTGATGTCGGAGGCCCTCCAGACCCTCGCGGAGTTCGCCTTCGAGCCAGACGGCCTGGCGCTCGACCGGATCCACTGGGAGTCGGTCGTCGACAACATCGGCTCGGCAATCGTCGCGAGGCGCGCCGGCTTCCACTTCGAGGGAACGATGCGCGCATCCCTCGTGCACCGGGGCGAACGACTCGACTCCTGGCAGGCGAGCCTCCTCAGCACTGACTCCCGCATCCCCGGAGACGGCTGGCCGCTGTGACGCTTCCCACCGTGGTGCTTTTCGACCTCGACGACACGCTGTTCGCCCATCAGCGCGCGGTGCGACTCGGGGTGACGGCACATCGCCGGGCGAGCGGCGCGCCTCTCGCCGATGCCGACGACGACGCCGAACTCGCCCGATGGCACGCACTCGAGGAGCACCACTACGGTCGCTACCTCGCGGGAGAACTCGCCTACCTCGAACAGCGGCGGCATCGGGCGCGCGATTTCGTCGAACCGTACGGGCT
>DMKW01000003.1:3792-4807 GCA_003454135.1 Microbacteriaceae bacterium | reverse complement strand
CACGCGCATCGGCATCATCACGAACGGCGATCTGAAATTTCAGATGGCGAAGATCGACCGGATGGGGCTGACGCCCAGGATCGAGCACGTCATCGCCTCGGGCGAACTCGGCTTCGCCAAACCCGACCGGCGCATCTTCGAACACACCTGTTCGGTGTTCGGTGTGCGACCGTCCGAGGCGGCGTACGTCGGCGATCGGCTGGAAACGGACGCGATCGGCGCCACAACCGCCGGACTTGCTGGTGTGTGGCTCGCCCGCGGCATCCCGACTTCCCCCGAACTCGAGTCGGCCCGGGAATCCGGTGTCGCGGTGATCCGAACACTCGCCGAGGTTGCTGCGGTGCTGGCCGCTCCCTGACGGTCCGAGCACCCGACGCCATCCCGCTCAATACTCGCCGGCCGGGACATGCTATGAGATGTGCACCCGGTTGTGGTTCCACGCCGCGAGCAGGTTGAGGGCGGCATCGCGCACGTCATTCGGGTAGTGCATGGTTCGGTTGTACACCGGTCTGAGGCTCATGTACCCCTGACGCGCAAGATCGATGTCGCGATCGCGATCCCGCACGTGCAGTTCCCAGCCGTCGTGAGCGAGACGGCTGTCTGCCTCGAGCACGAGGATGCCCTCCACGATCATGTCCACTCTCCCCACGCCGGGCACCGTGACCTGCAGCTCACAGTGGAGACCGGCGGCTTGCATGATCAGGCGAAGTACCGTTTCTTGGCCGGCTTCACTCCGCCCGTCGATCTCAGCTCGAAGCGGAAGGAATCGGCCGGGAAGGTGACGAAATATCTCCGCCACATCCGTCTCGTCGATCTTTCCCAAGTGGAGCGCATTGTCGAGGGACGCGATGGCATGCCAGGAATTCTGGCAACGGACGGCGTGAGCAAGTGCATCCGCAATTCCAACGGCGAACTCACTGCCTTCGTGACAGCCAAAGAGCGGCCACCAGTGAAGTTCGGCGCCATCCCGGTTGAACTCCGTGAGAGGGACGAGCCCGTTGCGAGGAGACCTCGA
>DMKW01000003.1:2727-3701 GCA_003454135.1 Microbacteriaceae bacterium | reverse complement strand
TCGAACGCGAAGACGCCCGCGAGCTGGAGGGCGGAAACGCAGGTTAGGCGGCCTCCGACGCGAATGCCCTGCAGAATCTGCTGGGCCGTGCCCGGAAGTGCGTAGTGGTCCCGCCGCACGCGGACCAGGTAGCCAGCTTTCACCGCTCCGGTGAGGGCGCGCCCCGTGGCACCCGCCGAGAGTAGCTCGCCGCGGGTTGCGACGGTCAGTCCGTAGTCGGCGAACGTTTGCTGCCAGGTCATGAAGGGCAGGGTAGGCCGGCGTCACCTCGTCAAGGGGCCACATTCGCCGATCGGTGGACAACTCCTGCGACCTCGCCGCGCGCATAACTCCTGCTGTTCTTGCGAAAGCCCCATTTGGCTCGCGGTATTCCGGGCGGCAAACACGAGAACTCGCGAATTAGCCTGAGTTGCGCACACGAGGCCGGCGATTATCACGGGAAGAGGCCGCTGCGGTGCTCTGTTCCCGGGCGGTGCCGGCGAAGCGCCCGACTCGGGTAGACCGCGCAGGGCGAGGACCGCAACTCCTGCAATTTCGCGGGCCGGGGCTGGCTGCTCCCGTAGAACGGGAGCCGCCAGCTGCGCCGGCGCAATTCAGCAGGAGTTATGCGCGCCGGGCATCGAGGTGCTAGTTGACGAGCGACCCGCTTCGGGCGAGGTGGATGCCGTGGAGCTCGGACAGGTTGCGCTGGAGTCGGGCGACCTCGTCCGAGCGCTGCGCGGCATCCCAACCGAGGCGAGCGGCGACGAGCACGGCGATCTCGTCCACGATCTCGGCGGTCACCTGTCCGAGGAACGAGATGTCGGTGCGCCTGAGCAGCACATCGTCGAGGTGCACGACCGATTCGTGGTCCACGAGGTAGCCGATTTCGGCGCTCGAGTACAAGTCGGTGCTCTCGAGGGCGCGGTCATCCGAGCGCGTGATGGCGTCAATGACGGCGGTCGCGCGGGTGCCGTACCGCTCGAGAAGTTGCA
>DMKW01000003.1:2229-2645 GCA_003454135.1 Microbacteriaceae bacterium | reverse complement strand
CCGATGGCGAGCGAGACCGTCGACGCCGAACGGCGGCGGTCGAGAATCGCGAGGACCTCGTTGGTCATGTGCTCGCCGAGCGCGCGGAACGTCGTCCACTTGCCCCCGACGAGGCTCAGCAGGCTCGCCGCGCCGAAAGTCGACCGCTCGATGCGGTAGTCGCGCGACACGAAGCCCGGGGTCTCGTCGTCGTGGCGGGGAAGCGGACGGATGCCCGCGTAGCTGAAGACGATCTGCGAGCGGTCGACGGCGACGTCGGGAAACACGTGCGAGACGAGCTTGAAGAAGTACTCGACCTCGTCGTCGGTGGTGAACATGGGGTCGCGGGGGTCGGCATCCGTGTCGGTCGTGCCGACGAGAACGCGGCCCTTGATCGGGTAGATGAGAACGATGCGCCCGTCGTCGTTCTCGAAGAA
>DMKW01000003.1:0-2035 GCA_003454135.1 Microbacteriaceae bacterium | reverse complement strand
CCGCCCATGAAGCGCGTCGGCTGGCCGAGTGCCTCGTTGGTGAGGTCGGTCCACGGTCCAGAGGTGTTGACGATGACGTCGGCGGTGAGCACAAACTCCTCACCGGTGACGACGTCGCGCGCGAGCACTCCCCCGTCGACGGTTCCGACGGCCTCAACATAGTTGGCGCTGCGGGCGTTCTCGCCGACCGCGTTGGCGTCGAGCACGACGTCGAGGCCGAGACGCTCGGGGTTCACCATGGCTGCGTCGTAGTAGGTGGCGGTGTACTTGAGCCCCGTGTTGAGGCCGGGTACCGCGGCGAGGGACTTCTTGCGGCCGAGAAACTGGTGGCGCGGCACGCTTCCGCCGTCGCGGGAGAAGAAGTCGTACAGCACGAGCCCCACCTTGATGAGCAGGGCGCCGCGTTCCTTCGGTGCGCCCTGCTTGTGGGTGAGGAACCTCAGCGGCGCCGAGGCGATGCCCGAGAACGTGGAGAAGATGGGGATGGTGGTGCGCAGTGGTTTGACGTAGTGCGGCGCGGTCTTGAGCAGGCGGTTGCGCTCCTGCACCGCCTCGCGCACGAGCCGGAATTCGCCGTTCTCGAGGTACCGGATGCCACCGTGGATCATGTGTGACGAGGCCGCTGACGCCCCGGAGATGTAGTCGCCGCGCTCGATGAGGGTCACATCCACGCCCTGCAGGGCGAGTTCGCGGAACGTCGCGACCCCGTTGATTCCCCCGCCGATGACGAGCACCTGGGAGCGTGGATGGGCCGTGATCGCGGCGACATCGCGCCTTGCCGGTCGGCTGGTTTGGTTGACGTTCTCACTCATGGCTTCTTCGCTTTCTGAAGGGAGGCGTCGGTCGTCGACGCGCGGTCTTTACCCATGGTGAGACCCCATGCAAGACTGTTCAAGACAAATGAACGGATGTGCAGATGCCTCGGGATGCCGGATCTCTTCCCCCAAGAACCGCCGACCGGGTCACGGATGCCCTGCGCGCCGCGCACCTGTACTACATCCAGGACCTCACGATGGATGCGATCGCGCGCGAATTGGCCGTCTCGCGGTCCTCGGTCTCCCGACTCATCGGTTTCGCCCGGGATTCCGGGCTCGTGGAGATTCGCATCAACTCACCTCTCGACCAGGTGTCCCAGCTTCAGAACCACCTGCACGAGCGCTTCGGCCTCACCGCGCACATCGTTCCGACGAGCGATGCCGCGACGGAAGTCGATCGGCTCGAGCGGGTCGCCATGTCGGCTGCACGAATTCTCACCGACTTCGTCGATTCGACCATGATCATCGGCGTCGCGTGGGGGTCGACGATCGCCTCGGTGAGCCGTCACCTCGCCCGGAAACCGGTGCGCAACGTACAGGTCGTGCAGCTCAACGGGGCTGGCAACGCCTACACGACGGGACTCGTCTATGCGAGCGAGATCATCGGCCGGTTCGGCGCGGCGTTCGGCGCAATGGTGCAGCAGTTTCCCGTGCCCGCCTTCTTCGACGACCCGGCAACGAAGGAGGCCCTCTGGCGCGAACGCAGCACGGCGCGGGTGCTCGCGGTGCAGAAACGCATGGACATCGCGCTCTTCGGCATCGGCTCCCCCAACGCCGACGTGCCGAGCCACGTCTACGCGGGCGGCTATCTCGAACGAACCGACTACGACGCCCTCTCCCGTTCCGGGGTCGTCGGCGACATCGCCACCGTGTTCTTCCGCGGCGACGGGAGCTTCGACGACATCCCCCTCAACACCCGATCGAGCGGCCCCAGCCTCGACTCCCTCAAGGCCGTGCCGAGACGCATCGGCGTCGTCTCCGGCCAGGCCAAACTCCCGGCCATCCGCGGTGCGGTGGCGACCGGCGTGATCACCGACCTCGTTATCGACGAGGTGACGGCGGCGCACCTCGTCGAGCTGGACTGAAGGCTCGTGCAGCTAGCCCGCCCGGGGGCACCCACCCGTCGGGCGCACCGACACATTCCGTAGCGAAAGCGACGGGAATACTTCGCGTTCCCCTGCGTTGATTAGACTCGTAACAGCAATAACGTGCTCCGGGGT